>NZ_JAGAYD010000178.1 GCF_017940685.1 Butyrivibrio sp.
CAGCCAGAACCTATAACGATTGAAGAACCTGAAATATATAAGGGAAATGAACTTATAACAGACTTTGGTGAAAACTTTCAGGGGCATCATTTCGATGCCGAGGAAGCTGCCCTGTCTATTATAAAGGCTTATATCAATAACGATAAGTCGCTTGAATACAGTCATGTAATCCCTTATATTCAGAACTTCGTCGATGAGTTTGTTGAAAATGGCAATCTTCAGACAACGTACACATCGGAGGATGGTTCAGAACACTCAAGATGGATTCCGCTTAAGTACTTTGGCGAGAGCATCTTACCACTTCAGCTTGTAGATACAGATGGATGTGCCTATTACTCAGATGGCAATGAGTTCATCATCGCAAGAGCAGATGGCAGTCTTGCAACGGACTATGAGTTCTTTTATGAGAATGCCATGCTGGAAGCTCTTGAACAGGGCAACTACAAGTACAAGGCTGAAAATGTACAAGACTGATAACTGAATAGCAACAAGTCAACGCCCACGGGCTGCGCAGTGCTTAATTGCCAACTGCATCAGCCCATTGGGGCTGAGATTGGATTAAAATGTATACAGTTAGAGCATATCGGTTAAAGAACCCAAGGAATGTGGAATCTGAACTTCATGTAGAGGACTTAAGAAAAGCACAAGCTCTTGCAGATGCCACATTTGAGGCAACAACGCAGACGGTCGAGGTTATCGATGGAAAAGGTATAATTGTCTATACGATGATGACTCCTAAAAATGCCTTTGACCGGGCCACTCCTAAGACCAGAGAAAGAGCCCTCATGGAAACAGCCATGAGGATCATGGATGTATATGGTGAGATGGTATATTCTCAGTATTTAAGTCCTGATAAGCTCGACTCAGTAGATTACATGGAGAAGCTTCAGCTCTTTACTACATGGGCTTTGGAATATGAGGAAGAATTCTTCGAAACTGACGACTATGAAAATAATTACCTCGATCATACAGAAAAGGTATTTATTGCAAAGCTTAAGTCGGAATTCGGCTCAGAAGAAAACTAAATAGTCACTAATACCTGCCTATGGGCTGCCCTGTGGAGAAATCCCAACAGGAAATGCCCGTTTGCGGGCAAGGACTATATAATGAGGAAAATCGAAAATCTCATACATGCTACTCAGCTTGCAATCGTTATTCTTCTGTGGCTTCTTGGAAGCGTCACAGTGGTAATCGTTCCGGTTGTCGTGACACTGGTTGGATTGTTGATACTCTCCATTGGAGCGCTAATATTCTTTTCAGAGGCAAAGAAAAGATATATTGCTTCAAGAACCATAGACAAGATGATGGTTGCAGCGAAGAAAAAGACTGATGCGGCATAAGGAGGATCATTCATATGAAATACGTATCATTAAAAGATGGTGAGAAGCTGCTTGTTGAGGCTCTGATGCTTGCAAAGGAACTTGGCCACACCGTAGAGATCAAAAATTACGATGAAGGCTATATGCGAGAGGAAGGCTGTCCTGATTATTATGATTTTGAGTTTGAGTCTGTTATCGACGGAGATGTCGTTGCTACAGATGAGATGCCATCTTACGAAGGAGATGGCTGCAACGATGTTGTGATAAGTGTTAAGGACGGAGCAGAACTCTATGAATACAGCGTGTGGTATTCAGACGATTCCGAGGATCGCATTTATATTGATGAGATCAAGAACTACCTGGAAACATATAAGTCAGCCTCGGTTATTGGCAGTTGACTTGCAAATACGCCTATAGTATAATATTCATAACGTCAAAGTACATATAGTAAAAATCATCTAAGCCGTTTACATTCGTGTAAGCGGCTTTTTTGACGTTTTCTAATAGATTTTCTTTAAATTCCGCCGTTTCCGGCGTTTACATAGATTACCAATAAAACCAATTTCATACTTTGCAAAGGAGAAATAAAAAATGAAGAAATATTTTTTTGTGACACTGATCATAAATGCGGTTGAGTTGCTTAAAAACAACTTCGACATAAAAGAGGAAGCCAAAAGCGTCTTCGCTTCGAATGAATACTACCGCGATACCTTAATGGATGAAATGTCTGAGGATGGCATTCTTGAAGAGTATGTTGACCTCTTTGGCTGCGGCGATCCCGAGGTGCTTTTTGACAACTATATCACTGTAGATACGGAGAATGTTGAATACAACTTCGAAGAAGATGCAGCCGATGAAGGCCAGCACAGAGACTGCTGCTTCTTTAAGGTATACTGCGATTTTGAGCTTGAAAAGTACATCAAGGCCATGGATCAGGGAAACGCTGAAGACGCGGGAGAGGATGACGAGATTGCCATCACTGTTTTCCGTGATACTATTGATCCTAATTTCCATGGAGACGACAATCTTGGAACACTTATCATCAAGAAGGATATGCTTATGAAGTATTTCAAGGAGCGCATCCTACCTGACTTCAGGGGTGATGATAAGACTGTCTCTGACGAGGGACTTCTTCAGGAATGGCTTGATGAGTACACGGCTGATTCAACTACTGACCTTTATGATTTCATACAGCTTGAAGAGAAGAGGGCCAAAGACAAAGAACACTATCAGAAACTCTATGATGAGAAGTATGACAAGCTTCTTGAACAGGCTAAGAATGACGGCCTAAACGATCCTGAGGCATGGGCTAATGATACCTTTGATGAGGATGCTACACCGGAAGAGGTTGTAGGCTATTACCTTGCATGGCATGGTGATGAAGCATTTGAGGATTGGATGGAAAATCTTAGATTTTATCAATCTAAGAGCGGCATTACCAGCCCCGCCAAGAAAGAGCATGATAACAAGGTAACAAAGCTCCTTGAAAAGCTCTTTGGTCAGGTTTGGGTTGATGAGATTGAGTGGGATATCCCTGAAGGGAAGAAGCCATCCAATAAGCTCACTGATGCAGTAGCCATTCCATCTACAGTAGTAGATGTGAAAGAGTACCTTTCTAAAGTGTATGGCTTCAGCCCTAAAGCATTCAGGTGTGAGTCATTCGGTATTCGTTTGGTCTATAAAGATCCGAATTCTCGAGAGCTTGAATTTTGTCTTCCAGAAGCAATGACAGCATACCTTGAAAGCGGCGATCTCTATAATCCGATTACTGAGACTTTCGTTTCTCAGTACAACGACAAAGGCCACATCATTGTCTATACAGGCATTGATGTCAAGAGAGCAAGACAGCTTGCAGATGAGACCTATCATGCAGGTGAAGAGTCATGGACATCTGTTATCGGACCAGGCGGTGCTATCTACGAAAAGGATTTTCCTTTTGATAGTGCTGCTGACAGCTGGATTAGAGATAATTTCTCTAAGGATGGCTGGGTTGTAGCTGATACTGATACGTTTTCCAATGAGAATAAGGTTTTCATACACCATGCATGGGATTTTGTTCCTGTTGACTGGATTGTTGGAATCTCAGGTTCAGATATGGACGATGTAGAGGTAAAGGTTGTGCACGGCACAACTTATCAGCTCAAGAAACAGCTCATTTCAGAGATTCAGAACATCATAGCTGATGGCGATCCTGATGATTGGGATTCGGGAACTGAGGAAGCAGACGAAATCGTTATGCATAATGACGGAAAACTTTATGCGTATGTATGCTTTAAGGACTGTCACTTTGATCTGACGGCAACACCGATTTCAGTTGCATCGCACATTGATTTGTCCGGTGTGTGCTAGGACTGCTTAAAAATAATCAACACCCATATAGGGGGCAATTTATACTGCCCCTTGTGGGCAGAGATTGGAGAAAAAATGGCGAATACATTAAAGTTACACGCAAGGGTAACAAAGGAAATCGAGGTAACAGAAGAGCAGATGGAAAGGCTCTGTAACTTTCTTTGTGGAAGTACAGAAAATTGTGATGTCACAGACATCAAGGAGGCTTTTCTCAAGGGCGTAGATTCTGGCAATTATGAGGCAGGCTACATCCCTCAGGCCTGGATTCAGGTCGATTTCGAACGGCTTGGCGATGACAATCCAATCAAACAATACCTTGATGAAAATCAGCTCAATTTCGATGATATTGAGTTGTACTAAAACTAAATAGTAACTTCTGCATTAGGCAGGAAACGTTGATAAAAAATGTGCTCCTGCTTATGGCAGGGGTACTAGGAGGTTTTAAAATGAGATTTGAGAAAAATATTGACAGCAACACAATCCTTGTATCATCAGTAACTGACAGTGATGCGGTAGTTCTTGAGACACTTGGCTATACACATTCATCTGTCAACGACAGAGAAATTGATGGCAGGAACGGTTTCAAGATCAGCTGTGAGTGCTGGACAAAGAAGGAAACACAGCCTAAGCTTGGCGCATTTGTCCTTTCAACCTATTATTCTTTTGACAGCGACATGCCGGTATGGATGTTTGCTACAGAGGAGGAGGCAAGGGCAGAGCTTAAGCGTCAGTTTGATGAAGAGCTTCGCATCCAGACAGGAGAAAATGGACATGTTCAGGGAGAAGACCTTGAGATAATTTGTAGCGACGATTGGCATTTTGCTTCAATTACAATTTCCGGATCTAATTGGGATTCAAATAAAGATGTAATGGAGTGGAATGTATCTCAGGTAAGAACGGATAAAGGTATCGGTTCAGAGATACCCGTTCCTGCAAAGGATGATTTCATGAATCCACCTGTACCCGATGAGAATGAAGTTACAAAGCATATTGTAGAGCTTCTTGATCATAATGAGCTCTCTGCCGGAAACATCTCAGAAGTTTTCAGAGCAATTCACAGACAGGATAGCTGTATCGGAGGCAAGATCTGGAGCCATAATGATATCAGAAGTCAGCTCAGGGATAACTACAACATAGACTTATCAGATGACGCAGTAGCCATTATCGCGGATAATATCAACGACACTCTTGATGATTGTCACGATGCTGAATGGATGGCTATAGATGAGGCAATCAGAATTTCTGACATCAAGATCAAGGTTACAGACATTGACTGGGATGTTGATGCGAATGACTTCGATGATGAGGCTGAGTATGATGCCGTAAATGAGAATCTTCCAAAAGAGGTTGAAATTCCTCTTTCAAACCTTGAGAACGTCTTGATCGAAGATTATCTCTCAGATAACTACGATTACTGCGTCAAATCATTCAAGACAGGGGAGGCGGCAGCATGAGCGACAAGATAACAGTTCTTAAAGAAGTTACATATCCAGTTCAGGGGACTACTAAGTTAAGGCTTTATGATGAAGATTTTGATCAGTCCGGTACAGACCTTGAATTCTTTGGCAATATCAGCGCAGCTCCACTCGGACTGCTGCGCATTCGCAAAGTACATGTTGTATGTGAACCCGATGAGTATTTCAAGAACGGGTTTGAGTACGATGAATACAAGGTAGATGTTTTTCAGGCCAAGAACGAAGCTATTCTTGAAGCCTATGAGCATGGTCAGTATTACCCCAAGGCTGTAAAGAAAAGATACGGCCTCAACTGTGAGACTGCAAGCTTTGTCTGTGAGACCAAGTTTGGTTCCGACAAATTTAGCACCGGAGCAGATGGATATTACGCCAACCTTACTCAGATGAAACAGTACTATGGAATGATTCTTCATTTCTCATTTGCAGACGACATGTTTACATTTG
Organism: Butyrivibrio sp.; assembly: GCF_017940685.1. GTDB lineage: Bacteria > Bacillota > Clostridia > Lachnospirales > Lachnospiraceae > Butyrivibrio. Next base: position 5,588 of record NZ_JAGAYD010000178.1, read on the forward strand.
AAGAGCTGGAAGGAAGGTTCCTTTGCTTGTGGGCCAAGAGAAAGGCTGTTGTTGCTTAAAACTGTTGTGTTTTCAATACACTTATAGTATAATAAAACCAACGTCAAACGTAATAAGTAAAAACATTCAAGAGTCATGGCACATCTGCCGTGGCTCTTTTTTGACGTTTCAGATAGATTCCCCTAAATTCCGCCAGAAGTGGCGTTTAAATAGATATCAAATATAAGGAAGGTAAAGCGTTATGAAAGCTAAACCATGCACGCTGATTATGAACAGCCCTCTTAATGGTTATATCTTCACTCCCATGGAATGTGAAAGCATTGCAAAAGCAATAAAAATCGCTACAGAGTGGGAATGTCCATTCCGCATCTTTGATAAGGACGGACAGCAGATAGGACAGGGCTGGAGAAAGTGAGGAAAACAATGATAACAAATATCAAAAAAGTATATTTCCATATCAAAGGTATGGAGACATCAAAAGAAAGAGAAGGGATAAAGGGCGACCCAAATTATATCCTTGCGTCTCTCAATTACGACTCCGTAGGAGGCTTGTGCTATTTCTGGGACATTCGCCCGGTATATAAGTACATGCTTGGCGACGTAGAGATGGTCGCAGAACCCTTTGGTCTTGCAGTAGCAACACCTTATCTCAGGGAAAGTCTTGTAAGATGTGGCCGGAAGACTTTTAAGAAGGAAGCGCAGGCTATTGAGCTATTTGATAGCAATGTAGTATCAGCTATTACGCATAGACTCAAATACAACATCGAGCTTGAAGACGAAATGAACGGCTACTTTAAGACAGATGACCTTCAGTGGTGTAAGAAGGTTTCTAACCATGAATTTGATCTCGTAGAGGTTAGGAGTCAGCTTAACCCTGAAGAGTTTGATGTTGTAGCAGGCAGTGTTGACATTTCTGATTACTCAGAAGATGAGCAGGAAGCATATGTAGAAGGATATTATCAGAGCCTTGATGATATTAAGACGCAATATCCTAACGATTATGCTCAGATCATTGCCGAGTGCATCTTTGAGCAGACTCACGAGGTTGAGCTTACGAGCTTTGGCCCTTATGCATCAGAAAATGATGCTGAGAAAGAAGCAGAACGCTACATCAAGGCTCAGAAAGAGGTGGTTGCATGAATTATAAGATAGCAATCATCAAGATGGGTCGGTTAGACAAATTCACTCAGAGGCATGTTATAGTAAGCACTCCTACTGATTGTTTTACACTGTCCAGACATAAGGGAGGCGATATAAGCCTTTGGTCTGGAGGATTAACAGTAGAAGAGGGAGAACAGCTTGTACTTGCATATAAGAATGACCCTCATTTCTTTGGACGACTTAGGAAACGGCTCTACGAAGAAAATGAGTGCGAAGGCTGCTCAGAAAGAGGCCTTTATACATACGAGAGCTTCAAAGAAATGCTTGAGCCGTTTGGCCTTGAAGAGAAGTATATCAGACTACTTTTCGAGACAATTTGCAAAAATGATGCTGAAATGATTATCGAAAACTAAAGTAACTTTACCCGCCACTAGCCGGGAGTAGTTCATAAGTACTCCTGCGGTGGGGGAGTGCTACGAGGTACAATATAATGAAGAAATTTAGAGTATGGGCAAAAATGACATCTTATGCTTACCTGGATGTAGAAGCAGAGACCGCAGAAGAAGCTTACGCGATTGCTGATTCAACAGATGGAGGAGAGTTTATCTCTGACGAATTTAAAGGCGATTGGGAGGTTGATCCTGACTGCGATATTCAGGAAGTAGATGAGTAACCCTACAATATAAGAAAAGAGGAACCCAAAATGGTAAAAGAAGTATATGGAGATCTGTTAAAGCAGCCTGTAGATATCATAGCTCATCAGACGAACTGCGCCGGAGTTATGGGTGCGGGAATCGCTTTACAGATCAAGAAATCTCTTTTGACTTCAGAGGAATATAACAAGTACGTTAATATCTGTAAACAGCAGGGAGCTGACCTTCTTGGTAAAACACAGCTCCTTGAAGCTCCTGATGGCAGAATAATCGCTAACTGTTTCGGTGAGAATATCCCTACAGGAAAAGGAAAAGACACCGACTACGATGCTTTGATGCACGCGGTAGCCAAGATCCGTAACTATGCGAAAGCAAGCGGACTTAAGGTAGGTGTTCCCGGACTTATGGGATGTGGCCTTGCAGGAGGTGACTGGCGTATCGTAAAAGATATTTTATATAAGCTCTTTGGTGCCAAAGATGAGCCTGAGCTTATCATCTGCTATTTTGATAAGGATGAGTTTTACAAGAACAATCCCGATCAAAAGCCAAGACAGCTTCATACAGAACGCGGAGATATATACGTAGAAAGGACTTTTAGGTCAAAGGAGGAAGCTTCTGCGGAAGGATATTATTATTCCTTCCGTTCTTCAGAACTTGGTAAAGACCTCTTCTCTAAGGCATTAGATGACAGAGGCTTACGCCATTCCTTTGCGATAGTAGAGGAATGAATAGATATATAGTACTCCGACGGGAGGCCCTTATGGGTAGCAAAAAATACGCTGCCCGACGGGGCAGCCATGGAGGATTATATTATGAATAGTCTATTTAATGATTTGGTTGATTTTTGTGCAGGTGTTGTTGGTTTCCTTGTAAGCGGAGGCCTTGCAATACTTGGAGTGTATATCGCAGTATGGTATGCAAAGAATTTCTCTGAAGGAAAGAACTTCTTCAGAAACATTCTTATCATCGCTGCCGTTACACTTGGCCTTGTGCTTATCGCACCAAACATCGTAACACTCTTATTCAACAACATGAAGATGTAACAATCAGTCTAAGAGAGCTGCTTTCCGAGAAATCGGAGGCAGCTTTTTTATTGTTTTTATTTCTTAAATTGAAAGGTACGTAAAAGAACTATTTTACGTACCCGATAATCGTGATAAAATCATGGGTGTGAAAAAAGCGTATTTTTTGGCTTAAATATACGAACCACAGCCATCGAAAATACGAACTTATTTTGGGGGTTTAGTTTTTGAACAAGACAACAGTTGCACTCACAAATGAACAATATGAGGAAATTATAGATGTCATGAGATCGGGTGGTCCTTACTTTAGAAAAAATGACAGGATCGCTACCGCTCTTGTCCTTGAGGCCAACCTTGGACTCAGGATAGAAGATATTTTGAATCTGAAATTAAATGACATAATAATGGATGGCGACAGATACAGATTAAATATAATAGAAAAGAAGACCGGAAAGAAAAGAACATTTACTGTTCCACTTCCCATATACCAATATATAAAACTGTATGCAGTAGAAAATAGCATCCCGGGAAACGAGAAGTTATTCCCGATCACAGAAAGGGCAGTACAGAAATATCTGTTTAAGGTTGTAGACTATCTTGGCTTTGAGAATATTGGAACCCACAGCTTCAGAAAATTCTATGCTACGGATATATATACCAATAACAACTACAACATAATCCTTGTGCAGCAGCTCTTACAGCACAGCTCCGTAGCAACTACTCAGAGATATATCGGCATCACATCTCAGATGCAGGAAGAAGCTATTCTTGGACACATGGTACTGCGCTAAAATGCTTATTGCCATTAAACTACACTTATAGTATAATAACAGTAACGTCAAAAGAATAATCGTAAAACAATAAGAGTCATGGCTTCATAGCCGTGGCTCTTTTTTACGTTAATCATAGATTTTCTTTAAATTCCGCCCATTCAGGGCGATTACATAAATCACTTTAAAAATAATTTCATATTGGAGGTAATAAGAAATGGTAGAGGAAAAGTACCTTATAATGGTTGATCCATGTGACAACCACAACAAGTTTTATCGCATGATCCCACTTCCTAACGGAAAATTCCGTGCTGAATGGGGAAGAGTAGGAGCTAATGCCCAGTCGAGAGAGTATGACCAGAAGTTTTTCTACGATAAATATCAGGAGAAAATCAGAAAAGGCTATACAGATCAGACTGATCTTCACACATCTGCAAAGACTATCCTTACAGCGCAGTCTAAGTACAGAGACATTGATGACAATGAGATAAGAATTCTCGTTGACAAGATGCTCGCTTGGGCGGACCAGGTAATCAAAAAGAATTACACGGTAAGCGCTGATGAGGTAAATCAGGATGCAATCGATAAGGCTCAGAGTATTCTGAATGCTATGACTACGGTAAGTAGTCTCCCTCAGTTTAACAGATACTTAAATGAGCTGTTCCTTATAATCCCAAGGCAGATGAAAGATGTGAATGAGATGACCGCTAAGAGCTCATCAGAGTTCTCAGAGATCATCACAAGAGAGCAGGCACTCCTTGATACGATGGCAGGTAAGGTTGGAAAGACTCATCCCGACATCAAGTCTGTTAAGGCCGGTAATACTCAGGGGATGACAATCCTTGAGGCAAACGGGCTTTCAATCAGACAATGCGATCAGAAAGAAAAAGATGAAGTCAGGTCACATCTTGATCCTGAGACAGCAGGACGGTTCCTTAATTGCTGGCATGTAGAAAATGAAGCCACTCGCAAGAGGTTCGATGCTTACTGTAAGAAGTACAAAATCGGTAAGCGCGGCATCAAATTTTACTACCACGGAAGCAGAAATGCTAATTACTGGAACATTTTCAAGCAGGGACTCATGATCAGACCTACTCAAAAAGTAACAAGAGCTGGAGCTATGTTTGGTTCAGGCCTTTACTTCGCACCTAAAGCTAAAAAGAGTGTTGGTTATACCGACTCAGGCTTTTGGGCAGCAAGAACAGGCAGCGCAACCTATTCAAATAAGACCGTTCTTCTTACAGTCTTTAAAGTTGCCATGGGTAAGCAGATGGATATCTCGGCAGCTAACTCAAGTCTCACTGAGACAAAGGTTAGAAGCATGGGGTATGACAGCGTATTTGCACATGCCGGAACACAGCTTCGTAACGATGAGTGTATCGTCTATAACGACGATGCTTGCACCATCTGTTACATCATAGAGCTCAAAAACTAATCGATAATCTCTGCGGGTTTATCCCGCAGGGATATTTATTTAGGAGGAAAAATGAAGGCAATCATAGACATAGACAATGAAGGAATATCACAGGAGATCGAGCACGACGGCACAGAGTCATCACTCTGGAAACAGGTCGGTGAGTATCTGCTTAATATAGCAGTACCTAACAGAATCACTGTTACAAGTGGAGGCCAGTACGCAGTGCTTGATATTCAGAAAAGAGGAAGCTTTGTAAAGAAAGGAATAAAGCTTCCATCAATGTATGTTACTTGTGACTGTAACTACTTGCAGCTTAAACCATCACAGTACCCTGAGGCATACCTAAAGTGCGTAAACCTTGAAGGCAATAATTACAAGTTTTACCATCTACTACCTCAGGACAGTGCCGGAAAGACAGTAGCTGTAGATGCAGAGTACGGAAGCATAGATACAGATACTTGCAAGCCCAAACACTTGCAGACACCTTATGAACCATATCTTTACTGGATCAGGTACTATGAGAAACTATCCAAGGGATATGAGGATCATACCAAGTTTCAGCTTGGAAGTAAGGTTATAAAAGGTATTGTATCTAAGAAGAAAGACACTTCCCCTAACGGAGCATTATACAGAGAGCTTATGGCTTATGCACATCATGTTGTAAAAGAGTCTTTACAGGATTCTGAGAACATCACGGTTGCCCAGGTCAAAGAAGCCCGAAAGGAATTCAATAAGCTCTGTGCGATGACCACATACAGGGGATTTACAAACCATCTTCAAAAACTTATTGCTTTGTCTCCTAGAAATATCGGAAATAGAGCAATGGGCCACGCAGCTCATATGTCTGAGCTTCTTCCAAAGGATTTTTCCTGGCAGAAGGACAAGAATAAAAGAGCAGGCCTTGAGAAAGATGAGATGGAAAGGATTATTAGCAGAGAAGAGGCACTTCTCCTTGCCATGGAAGCTGTAGTCGGTTCTCCAAACGTTAAGTCTGCAAAGGACACGCTCGATTCGTTCAAGCAGTTTGATATAGACGTGTTTGAGGCAACTGACGAACAGAAGAAAGAAGTCATGAGCTATTTATCCCCAAGGCTTCAGGCGAAAGTAGACAAAATCTATAGAGTAAAGCCACATTCTCAGGAAAAGAAGATGCGTGAGTATTGCAAGAAACACCATATCAAAGCAATCAGGAAGTTTTGGCATGGCTCTGTTAATGCAAATTGGGCATCAATAATACAGAACTCACTTCTGATGAAACCCGCTGCAAACGGAAGGATGTTTGGTGATGGCCATTATTTTGCACCATCAGCAGATAAGTCTTTTAATTACACATCCTTCAGAGGTACTACATGGGCACATGGAAACAGTGATACCGGATTCATGGGACTTTATGCAGTAGCTTATGGAAATCCATGGATGGTAAAAAGCAGCGGAAAATATACAGAATATCAGGTGAGAGCAAATGGTTATGACTGTGTGCACGCAGCAGCAGTAAATACAGGGCTTAGAGCAGATGAGGTAATTGTCTACTCGGACTCAGCTATCTGCCTTAACTACATAGTCAAGTTTAAATAGGAGGAATAACATGAACTACTATACATCCGATCTCCACTTTGGATGTCAGGCAATCTTTGACAGGACAAACCGCCCTTTCAAAGACCTTGATGAGATGAGGGATGTTCTTATAAGGAATGTAAACGAGACAGTATCACCTAAAGATACACTCTACATCCTTGGAGACATCTCCTGTGCAGAGTATGATCCGACAGATGAGCTTAAGGCTATGAACTGCCGGAAAATACTTATCAAGGGAAACCATGATGCGAGGTGGGTAAAGCACCGTCATTTCAGAGCACAGTTTGATGAGATATATGATATCAAGGCTGTAAGGGAGAATGACACAAGGATTGTCCTTTGTCACTATCCTTTAGCTGAGTGGGACGGATTCTGGAAGGGCCACTGGCACTTCTACGGACACGTTCACAACTCGAATGAAGGTGCAGGGCTCTTGATGAGCCAAATCGAAAGATCAGTAAACGTAGGCGTTGATGTCAATGATTTCAGACCAAAGACATCAGCAGAACTCATGAACATAAGAAAGGATTAACACAGATTCCCCGTAGACGGGGTTCCTGTAGCGCTGCCGGGCGTCATTTTAAAATGTGCGCCCAACCAGCGTACATTTTAAGAAAGATGGGTTGTAGTAAGGGTTGTTCCTTATGTGCATCAGCTTAAAAACAGGGTAAAACATAATAACTACGAATTGCGGAGACCGGGCACTGTGACGAGGGCGTGCCAAAGATACCGATTACAAGGTAAGTAATGAGATTATGGTAGGTATTAGACCGAAGGATAATCTCGGGGTTCCAATAGAAAACAGCATTATATGTTGCCACACGTATACGGGCAGAACCGTGTAGTGTGGATGTTGTTGAGAACTTATGAAGATTTAAAGAACCTGAAGCACCCAACAGAAGAAGAATTCATTCTCCTTGACAGGCTTCAGAAAATTGAAACCGTAGTAAATAACTACGGAGAGGATAAATTCGCCATATCTTTTTCAGGAGGCAAGGATTCTACAGTACTCTCAGCGCTTATCGACCTGGCACTTCCGGGAAATAAGATCCCGAGAGTATATGTGAATACCGGAATCGAGCTTAACATGATAAGGGACTTTGTATTTGACCTTCAGAAGGAAGATAGCAGAGTTGAGATCATAAAGCCTCAGGTTCCCATCAAGCCGATGCTTGAAAGAGACGGATATCCCTTTAAATCCAAGAAACATGCTCATCATGTTGAGAGGTACAACCGCATAGGAATGTGTCCTTCAGTAGAGCACTATCTTGGAGAAAGCGGCGATTGGGGGACAAAACAGCGTTGCCCTAAAAGCCTTAGATATCAGTTTACTCCTGAGTTTTCTGAAAGACTTGTTGTTTCTGACCTTTGCTGTGTAAACATGAAGGAAGAGCCCTTAGAAAGATGGGGTGAAGAACATAATAGGCCAATCGCAATTGTCGGAATAATGAAGGATGAAGGCGGGCGAAGAGAAAACGCAGTATGCCTTGCTTTTGAAGATGACAAGCTCAAAAAGTTTCAGCCAATGAGCGTAGTAACTAAGAAGTGGGAAGAATGGTTTATTAAGGAGTTTCAGATTAAAATCTGCCCTATATACCTTCCACCTTACAACTTCGAAAGGACCGGATGTAAAGGCTGCCCATTCAACAGACACGTACAGAAGGAACTTGATACTCTTGATAAGTACTTCCCAAATGAGAAGAAGCAGTGCGAACTCATATGGGCTCCGGTATATAAGGAGTATCGAAGGCTTGGTTATCGCTTAAGGAAACCTCTGAAAATAACACTTTCTGAGGATGAAACAAAGAGCTGCGATGCAAGGCAGCTTGATTTGTCAGAATTCATGCGTCTGGCGTAATTGCGGTATTGCAAATATATTTTACTTATAGTAAAATTATGGTAACGTCAAATGCATATAGTAAAACCATAAAAGAGTCATAGCGTAAGCTGTGGCTCTTTTTTGACGTTTAATATAGATTTCCCTAAGTTACGTCCAATGGGCGATTACATAGATGAACTACCACCACCGATGATATCGGAAATAGTTTCTACAATACCTTACGGTATAGTAAGGCACGTTCACGGTGCCGCTACTCCGTTGGGTAAAACCCTTCGGTATACTTGAAAATGTTATTTAGTGCGCTTGTGGCACGTGGGAACTAAACACCTTGTATATTTTACGCACCACAGGTTCTTGGTTTGTTAGATTCGTGGTACAACCCTATATATACAGTTTTCAAGGTTCCGATATACTTATTTTATCACGAACAACTGTTCGTGTAAAGGCGATTCATCCCACAACCGACTTCATCGGAAGGGGATTTCTCGCTAAATTTTATAAACAAAATGGAGGATAAATACATGATAACAAAAACTTTTGTAGCTGATGGTTCAGCACAGGCAGTACTTACACAGGAACTTGCAGAAGCAAACGAGGCTTATCGCAATTCGGGAATCACTCTTATGAGCGATCTGGAGTATGACAAGAAACTTGAAGAGCTCGCAACTCTCGAAGAGAAGAACGGCTTTAAGTACGACATCAGCCCTACCGACAAGGTTGGCGCTGAGGTTGTATCAGAACTTAAGAAGGTAACTCATGAAGCTCCTGCGCTTTCCCTTGATAAGGTAAAGTATAAGGATAGAGAAGACCTTGTTATGTGGCTTAAAAATAGCGATGATCATGACAACGCCGTGATAAGCTGGAAAAATGACGGCCTTACAGTGGTGGCCACCTATGATAATGGCAAGCTTACTCAGGCAGTTACCAGAGGAGACGGAGTTGTCGGCAGCGATATTACCCATAATGCAAGATTCTTTAAGGGACTTCCTTTGGAGATTCCTTTCAAGGACCATCTTGTTGTCAGAGGCGAAGCTGTAATGACTTTTGCAGAGTTCGAGAAAGTAAATGCCGAAAATGACGGCATTTATGAGAACCCCCGCAATCTCGCATCCGCAACCATTCAGATGCTTGATGCAAACGAGTCAAAGAAGCGTGAGATCAGATTTATTGCTTTTGAGCTTGTAGAACCTGGAACCGATGTTCTCATCGGAAATATCGACTTCAATCTTCAGTATCAAATTGAGAGATTTGGCTGGCTCTACTCATTGGGATTTAACGTAGTTGAGAACGAAAAGGTAAATTCCACCAATATCCTTAATAGGATAGAGGTTTGGAAGGCCGCTCTTTCAGAACTTGACTACCCCACAGATGGCCTTGTTATCTCTTTTGATGACATGGAGTACGGTATGAGTCTTGGGAACACCGGACATCACTTCCGTCATTCAATGGCTCTTAAGTGGTCAGACGAGACGGTAGAGACTACAATCCGTGATATTGAGTGGAGTGTAGGAAAGACCGGAGTCATCACTCCTGTAGCTATTTTTGACGAGGTTCGTCTTGGCCTTGGTAGCAATGTTACAAGAGCAAGCCTTCACAATCTCAGCATTATGAGAAAGCTCGGAGTTAAAATTGGAAGCAAGGCCCAAGTTTATCTTGCAAACATGATTATTCCGCAAATTGCAGAAACAGACGGACAAGGAGAGGATATTCATTATCCGGGAACATGTCCTATCTGCGGAGAAACAACTTATGTTTCTGAAGATAATGGAGTCAGGACACTCCACTGTGAAAACAGGAACTGCGCGGCACGTCAGATTGGAAGCTTAATGAACACCTTCTCAAAGGATGGTTTGTTCGTTAAGGGCCTTGGCGAAAGTCAGATAGTAGATCTTATGGGAGCAGGACTTGTAGATTCAACACCACTTTCATTTTACCGTCTAGTGAACAAGGACAAAGATTCTATATGCCAGAATGACATCACGTTTTTAGCAATGGAAGATGGTCTTCTTTCATTGGATGGCTGGGGAAAGAAAAAATGGGATAATCTCATGGATGCGATTGATGCTTCCAGAGGCACAACACTTCAGAAATTCCTGTACAGCCTTAACATTCCGCTCCTTGGAAACGACCTTTCAAAGAAGCTGTCAAAGTACTGGAAGGATGACATCAATGCCTTCAAGGCATTTGTAGAGTCTTTCACAGGACTTTATGAAGGTGATTATTCCCGTGATGATGAGGCATATGCAGAAGGAGTTTATGAAGCAGAATACAGAAAGCTCTGTGAGATTGATGGTGTAGGAGCTGAGAAAGCTAAGAACATCATCAACTGGGTTGAAGAGACTACAGCTTATCGTGAGAAATATGAAGATTTCATTGCTCTCATTAACGAGCTGAACTTCCCTGAGCCTAAGGCAGAGTCTTCTGACAACAGCCTTGAAGGGCTCACCTTTGTAATCACCGGTTCAGTCCATGATTATAAAAACAGAGATGAGTTTAAGGTATCTGTTGAGGCGAGAGGCGGTAAGGTCGCAGGATCAGTAAGTGCTAAGACTTCGTTCCTTGTGAATAATGATATCACCTCTACTTCAGGAAAGAACGCCAAAGCCAAGGAGTTGAACATTCCGATCATTTCAGAGGATGAGTTCATTTCACGCTTTGGAAGGTAAAAAATATTAAACCCAGCGGGGACAGGTAAAACAGCCTTATCCCCGCGCAAGGTTTATACATCAAATGTAAAAAAAAACGCAGTTGAATTTGCGAAAAAAAGGAGAAAGAAACATGAGAAAAGAAGATAATATGGCTAAAGCCACATTTCAGAAAATCTTGGATGAGGGGTGTATGGATATAAATCCACGTCCGCATTATGCAGACGGAACACCGGCACATACACTCTCATTCAATCACCACATGCAGAGTTATGATCTGTCCAAGGGAGAATTTCCTATCATTACACTCAGGCCTATTGCAGTTAAAACAGCAATAGCTGAGCTGTTATGGATCTATCAGCAGCAATCAAGTGACCTCGTGTTATTTGATGCCCTGATAAATAAGCCTTCTTTCTATGATGGCGAAAACTGGAAGATCAATAACTGGTGGGAAGAATGGGCTCTCAGAAATGAGGACGGAAGTTATAAGCTCAACGAGCTTGGACACCCTTATATTGGGCAGTGCTATGGAGCCACGGTAAAACGCCATGAGCTTGTAAACAATGTCATTAACGGCATCAAGAAAGATCCTGATGGCCGCCGTCACATTATTAACATGTGGCAGGAACAGGACTTTAAGGAACCTCATGGTTTAAAGCCATGTGCATATCAGACAAACTGGAATGTAAGACATGGAAAAGATGGCGTTGATTATCTTGATATGTGCCTTTATCAGAGATCAAGTGATTATGCCACAGCTGGATGCATCAATCAGGTACAGTATGCTACATTTCTTGTGATCATGGCACACTGTCTTGGATATAAGCCTGGTAAATTTACCTGGTTCGTAGACAATATCCAGATCTATGACAGGCATATCGAGCAGGTTAAGGAAATGCTTGACCGTGATTCTATCGACTGTGCTCCTTATATTTGGATCAATCCGGACAAGACGGACTTTTACAGCCTTACTCTGGATGACATTAAGCTCAAGGATTATCCAAGAGAGCTGATTAAGGAGACAAACCCTCAGCTCACTTTTGAGCTCGGCATCTAAATATGCAGTAGATAAGACAATGGAAGTGCTAATGCTTCGTTCCTTGTGGACAATGATTTTGGAAAGTAATCTCCGACGGGAGACACCTAACGGTGGTTGTTATATTAAACCACCGACGGGTGGTCTCTAAGGAGAAACATGAACAGTTACTATAACACAAAAGGAGTTAGGGAAATATGCCATGATGTTAAGAATACGTCTTCTAATAAAGATGCAATTCTGACAATGGCCGAATATTTCTCTGACCTGAATATCCTTGATGGGTCAAGTATCATCATCCCTGCACCACAGCATTACGGATATGCTGATTACACTTTGCAGATTGCAGAACGTGTATCTACTGTAACAGGAGCTAAGGTCCTGAACATCTTAAAGTGCCATCCAAGGGATATGCTGTATGACCTTAAAAAGCAAGGAAAAAGAAATGCAGCGGGCCTTTACTTATCGGAAGATATCAAGTTATCAGGGAAGTATTTCTTCCTCGATAACGTGATAAGCACCGGAAAGACTTTTAGAGAAGCTTGCAGCGTAACAAAATTAAATCTTACTGCTTTAGTATATGCGGTAGATGAAACTAACTATAGACCCCTACGCATGGGACAATAAGCTATATCCCCCTGCGTAGAGGGGATGTAGCAGTTAGGAGAGCTATGGGAATTATATTAAAAGATTTCCAGGATAAATTAGCAGGCAGGATCAAGATGTTCTCTAATGGCGGCTACTCAAATACGCAGCTTGCTAAAAGAAGAGACGTATCTGACAACATCCTTGCCTATGCAAAGAAAACCTTTCCGGAGATAGCTGATTTTCTTGAAATAAAGTATTTTTCAGGATGCGGCTATTTCAGTGGCTATTCAGATTTTATGATCACATACAAAAACTGGCCAATAATCGCCATGAGCACTCACTCAAACACTATCGAAAAAAGGAGATATGATACAGAATATTACATTAAGTATTCTGACAGGATATGTGAGGCGGCCAATGTGGGTGATATTCCAGATCTTGAGCATGCATATACTCTTGATATGATTGCTGATGAGTGCATGGAGTATTCAAGAGAATCAAAGCGTGCAGCCATAGAGTTTGAAATAAAAGAAAAAGAACATGAGCTTGAGAAATTAAAATCGCAGCTTACATCCATCGGATAACAACAAGGTATGCAAAGAAGCTGAGATAAGGAAAAAAACTAAATAGCAACAATCGATGCCTACGGGCTGCCAAGAGCTGAAAAGCCAACTTGTCCGCCCGAATGGAGCGGAGATTGGAATAATTATGATTTATGCAAAACTAAATGAAACTGTAGAAAGATGCAAGAAAGCTGCTTTTGCAGCATTCACTCTTGCAGACATCATAAACGCCAGCGAGAGCGGCGGCATTGGACCGGCAAGGAAACTTCTTGGCGGCACATTCACAAAGAAAGGTGATGAGATATCGGTAAGACTTAACTACACATATCCTGAAACATGTGGGCTCTCAGACAGAGTGTACCACATAAAGGATGCAGGTAAGACCTTTACAGATGTCTATACTTTCAAGAACGGCAAGGCAAGTCTTAATGGTGGCAAGCTGTTCGAAGAGCCTTGGCTTTCACAGACTAAGATGATGCAGGAGAATTTCTTCTCAGAGTTTTCAGATATTATTTGTGCATGATACGTACATTTAGAGCTTTCCTAACAGGAAGGCTCTTTTTGTTTGCTTATGTGCATAATATTTACATTGAAAAATACACCTTTAGTGTAGTATGATGTACGCAGAAAGGAGATGGGATGTGGGAACTGAAAACAATAAATTAAAAGTACTTAGAGAAAGGGCCGGCCTTTCACAGGAAGAATTAGCAATACTAATGGGACAAGCAGGATGGGACAAATTCAGCCGAGAGAATATCACAAGATATGAGCAAGGCGTTGGTCTTAAATTTGTAGATGCAATAAGATACGCTCAGTGCTGTAATGCAAGACTTGATGAGATGGCTAAGCTCCTATATCCTGACATGCCTTACAATCTATACCACAATCCTGAAAAGGCCATGGAAGACTTAAAGAATAACATTAAAATAGAAAACCCAAAGGGAGAATTATACGAGAAGACAAGAGAGGCTATGTCTGATTACAATATAACAATACTCAACGCAAAGGATGAAGACAGTGCTGACAATCTCAACCTTAAGGTGATTGCTGGATCTGGAGAAGGAAAATCATGTCAGCTCATAATGCCGACACTGCTCAGAGAAATGCAAAAAGCAAATGACAATTACAAACCCAGGCCAAGACGAAGCAATATAGTTCTTGGTGGACATGCAAGCATCGCAGAAGCCATAATGAAATCCGAGATCACTCATTGTATGGAAGAAGGCGAGAATCTATTTATCGTTATTCCAAAAGACTCTCATTATAAGAACGAGCTTGTAAGAAGGGGCAAGGAGAAAGGATATAGGGTAGTAGATATTGCATCGCTTAATGATATAGACATTAAAAGCATGCTAATGTATGAGCGTTATGACATGAGAGGCGCTATAGATGTCTTTGTTGATTGCCTTTTGGAAGATAGCAGAGATCCTGATGATTTTTGGCGTATTGGAACTAAAAGAATTCTGATAGAGGCTTTTACCGATATTCTAACGGAAGCTAAAGAAGGAAAACTTGCGTCGCTTCTACTTGACAGGCTTGATGGCTCCTTTGAGCTTTCTAACGATATTAGCGGTGTGGTATATGATATATGTCTTATGAGCGCACGTATGGCTGTTACTAATCTCTATAAGCTTAACACGGTTATATCAGGCGAGCAGAGGCCACTATTTGAGGCTCTTTTGGAAAAACATATATATCTGATAACAGAAGACGCATTCTCCCCGTATGCAGGCTATATCATTCCGCAGTATGCCAGAAACTATGAGTTTTCTCATTCTTTAGACTCAAAGTCAGCTCATACAAACATTTTTGTGTTTGAAAGTTCAAATTCGTGCAAGATTATTCCGGGGAGCACACTATATGAAGCTATTGCCTCATATAGATTTGTGAATTTTAATCTGAGATTCTTTAGCATAGAGAATGCTCAAGATACATTCGATACAGTAGCAAATGACATTCTTAAGATTGTAGATCTTGGAGTAGCTACAGAGTTTTGCAGTTACGAAACACTTTCTTATATACACGGAAAGAAAAAAGTGAAAGAGAAAACCCGAAGAGGGCGAAAAAAGTTGAAGAGCGAGGAGACGCAACTACATGAGTACGCAATGCACCTCAGAAAGCAAAACATCAATTATGTCAAAGTTAAAGCTTTCCCTGACAACGAGGTAATTGAATATACCATATATTTAACGCATGAAAACGAGTCACGGCAAGACTCATAATACTTTTGTCTAAGTATAAATGAATTTCTGTATTTATAGATCAAGTCAGCTTATCATTTTATTATACTGCTTTTGTATTGTTAAAGCCATTTCCGATGTCATCAGTCATGGTAGTTCATACCTGAGTTTGGAAGATTTTCACTTGCATTTTCATTACACCCATAGTAAAATAATTGTAACGTCAAATAGAAATGCGTAAAAAACTGTAAGAGTCATGACTTCATGGTCATGGCTCTTTTTGACGTTTCATATAGATTTTCTTTAAGTTCCGTCCATTCAGGGCGTTTACATATATCACTATTAAACCAAAGAAGCATCACCGTAGGGCGGTAAGGCTCGCCACAAGAGTAATACAATGTCGAGCTTTGCGCCGCCGTTGTATTTCGGTATGTTTCTTTTTTCAATTTGGAGGACAAAATAATGGATCAGAACAAAATATTTTTGAATGATTACGAGGAAAAAATGCTTAACTCAAGAGAAGCACTTCAGGAGTACCTTGATCACATCGAGGCAACAGACAAGTGGGTAACACCAACTGTCAATGAGTGCCAGGTACTCGGACTTGACTCACAGACCAATGTAGAAGAAGTTCTGAAGGTCAATAACGTGAGCATTTCCAACGACGAGGTAATGGCAACAATAGAGAATGACAATCATTTTTCACTCTATGTTAACAACCTTTTCGGAAACTTGGTACACCCTGTAAGATACACAGCATTTCCCGATATCGAGGCAAGAGCAGGCCTTTATGGAAGAGCTATTGAGAATTCTACTGAGAAGCAGGATATTCAGGTGCTTCCTGTAAGGATCAAGGCTTTCTGGCTCTCACAGTGCTTTGCGCTTAACGCAGAGCCTTGCAAGATCCTTGTCAGAGATGGGAAGATTTCCAGCATGAAGTCTAAGAAGTATCAGCCTTTCATGCAGTGGGAGGTTGTATCTCATACAGAGAATAGACTCTCATCTATTTTTCCTGAGTATGAGTACAGTACCGGCCGTGTATCACACGAAGGACTTGTTGTTGAGTACAAGCTTAACGCTAAGATGATGGAAGATGGATTTGCTAATCTCCTTTCCCAGTTTGGGTTTGGTCTGACGGCAGACGATATCAAGACAAGACTTCTTGTATCAACATCTGACATCGGAAGTAGCTGCGTTGCAGCTTCTCCTATCATCGAAGTGCAGGGAACACCTATGAGACTTGGCAAGCGCATTGAGCTTCGTCACGATGTAGGAAACACCCTTGAGATGTGGGAAGAAGCTCTCACAAAGGTAGCAGCCTCTCTTCAGGAAGCTGAAGACAGGGTAGAGGAGCTTGGTAACACAAGCATCGTAAACGCTCAGAGCGTCTTCGAGACAATGGCAGAAGAGCTCAAGATCCCCAAAAAGATCTATCAGAGTGTTCAGTTCATTGCCACATCCGCCATGGATATCTATCTTGCACTTAACCAGTGTGTAGGAGATATGGCCGGAGACCTCAACCTTTCTCAGATGATCGACATGCAGGAAAAGGTTGCCAGATACCTTTATGTAGACTATGCAGCATACGACAGGAGGGCTAACGTATGATAGGTCGCGAAGATATTGAAGTTCGCTACGATCAGCTTAAATCCTTAAAGGCCGAGATTTCGGCCTCTAAGGACAAGCTTGAGAGAAATCGTAATGCCATAGAAGTTAATGGAGAAATACCTGATAAGTACAAAAGTGCTTTCAACAGGCTTGCCACATCCATTAAGAATATGGAAGAGCAGTATGACAATCTCATCGTAGAAGTAGCTCCAATAGAGGAAGAGTATGTACTCTCAGTTATATCCGGAAATCTCTTGTTCTTTAATGACGAAGAGGGTAAGAATTTTGTAAAGAAAGCTTATTCTCTGAAGCAGACAAGACTTGACCTTATCCGCAAAGCTGAGAACTCATTCGACGTTGATGCGCTGGATGATATTCTTATGGGCCTTAGGACAAAGTTTGTAACTGAAGAGTTTGACAACTACACAAAGTATGCACAGGAGAAGAATAAGGTAAATTTTCCCGCTGTTGCATAAGGAGGGATAATTATGGCAATACCCAAAATCACTTTTGACGAGTATAGATTTGGTGGAAAGTCCTACTATACCAGAGTAGTTACAACCCCCAAGCATGGGATGCAGACAGTCTCTTCGCAGTCTTTTGAAGATGCGCTTATCGTCAATGATGAGTACGTAAATGAGCGTGCAAAGGTCATTGACTATGACATATTTTGTTATGTTGAAGACAACGCATTCTTCTCAATGAGCGACAAGGACCTTGCAGCTCTCGTAGATAAGGAGGTGGCATGATGGTAGAGTTCTATCAGACTGTAATGGGAAAGAGATTCTTTGAATCTCAGCTCCC
This sequence comes from Butyrivibrio sp., assembly GCF_017940685.1. Lineage (GTDB taxonomy): Bacteria > Bacillota > Clostridia > Lachnospirales > Lachnospiraceae > Butyrivibrio. The sequence goes on from NZ_JAGAYD010000178.1 coordinate 23,390, forward strand.
GGAACTGACCAAGGCTATGAACCGTTTGGCAGATGCTGTTGAAAAGGCTAACAGCCTTGCATCCGCTAATGGAAAGACTAACTATTAAAAGTCAATAGGAAAATGAGTTTTTTTGAATAAAACATGTTGGATGTTTTAGATAGCCCAGAGGCAGGCTTAAGTCTCAATTAGTACCTTGAAAACTGCATGACAAACAGAGCATCTGTATAGGTGCTCACAGAAAAGGATATGGATTTAAGAAGTTATTTTCGATAGGCCTCGCCTGTAAGTTCCATTCGGTAGATGGTACGTACCAGCTTCTTCGTTGCATGACCGACTGCAACATTGTAATGCTTGCCTTCACTTATCTTCTTTGAAAGGTAGGCTCCGAAGTTTTCATCCCATTTGCACACGAACTTAGTTGCATTAAATAAAGCATACCTCAGATAACGGGATCCTCGTTTTTCCATATGGGAATAGCTTGAATCAAGCTGCCCTGACTGATATGTAGATGGCGATAACCCTGCAAATGCAAGTATCTGATCGGCATTGTTGAAACGGGTGAAATCGCCAACCTCTGCAAGAATCATGGCTCCCATACGGTAGCTAATGCCGGGGATTGTCATAATCGGAGAGTTGCAAGTATCCATGATGGATTTGATTGAAACTTCGATTTCATCAATTTCATCCGTCAGCACCTCGATCAGATGGATGGTGTGTTTCAACTCCATTGATTTTGCTGGCATAACAGAACCAATTGAATCTTTGGCAGCATCTCTTATGGTGACAGCCATATCTCGTCCGTAGCGTCCCTTAGAAGCTATTTCAAGGACATTTTTGAGATGAGTAAGGTGACTGTCAGCGATGTATGAAGCGCCGGGGAATTCGGAAAGCAGAGCGTACACGGAAGCCATATGAAGGCTGGGGACTATCTTTTCAAGTTCGGGGAAAAGAATGTTTACGAGACGAGCAACAGATGTTTTGAGTTTCGCACGTTCGTGAACCTTATCGAAACGGTAACGGGTTAATGACTTGAGTTCTTCGCTATGATATGATGTGTCTGAGTAGGGCTTGAGAGTCTTATCGGTCATCAACATCATAGCAATCGAACCGGCGTCGACTTTATCCGTTTTCGTCTTTCTAAGGCTTAGACCTTTTCTGTAAAGATTTGTATGTAACGGGTTGATAACACAGGTGGTCAGACCTTTATCAATGAGCGATCCGAGAAGATTGAGTGAGTAGTGACCGGTAGCTTCAAGACCTACTTTTATTTCGGACTTATCATCAGTCACGGAGAAAATCTTCTCATACAGCTCATCAAAGCCAGTCTTATTATTCGGGATGGTAAATACCGGATATAGCTTATCGGATTCTGATCCCAGGATGCAGCAATCGTGTTTATCCTTTGCAACATCGATACCAACATAGATCATACACATGATCCTCCTTAAAAGTATTTGACGCTGTATTGGATCCACAGGGCTCTCTGCCGATGTAACCTCGTTCTACATAAACCGTCATGCGGTATCTAACTGATTAACACTTTGACAAAGAGGCTGTGGTTGGAGCCTTTCCGTAACCGTCTATGCGGTAGGAGGTGATAACCAATCCACAGCATCTTCAACAGCATACCCTATACCTTAAGAACAGGTAAAGAATTGGTATGACTATATAATACGAGGAGGTGATCGCATCTACTGAGGAATCAGATAGGTGCGAATAAGCCATACATAAAAATTAAATAGATACGCCCAACACGCACAGGGGCTTTTAGACACGACCCGTGCGTGGGGGAGTGTCTTTTTTAATATAAGAGGAAAAGAAAAATGGCAAAATATGTAGTAGGTTTTGCAGTAGAAGCAAGAGCTTACGTTGAAGTAGAAGCAGACAATCTCGAAGAAGCAAAGGAAAGAGCAGAATACTTATACCCTAATGCAGAGCTGGAAGTCAGCGACCACAAGTACATCTATACTCAGGACGCGGACGGAAATTTCATCGAGGAGGCTTAAAGTATGAGCAGAGACCTTTCGCCAAGAGAGTGCTGGTTTGTAAACAAGCAGTCCGGCTGCGACGCATTCCTTCAGAATATTACATATCACTATGGTGATAAGACGTGGGATCTATATACCGAAGAAGAACTTGCAGGCAGAAGGACTCATAAGGCACTTGCTGTTCTTGGAACTGATATCTATAAGAGAATCAAGGAAATGCTTTCTTCTGAGCAGTTTGAGGCTTTAAATGAGACTCTGACAAAGCTCGTAGAAGCAGATGAAAGCAATAAGAGTTTTTCGGATATTCCAAAAGAAATCATTAACTGGTACTTTAACCATGGCAATCACCACTACCATGAGCCCAACGATGATGAGTTTCTTGAGTATCTTGAAAAAGAATATAAGGAGGAAGACCGTGAAGATAACATACAGAGTGTACCGTTACGCTCCTGAGCAGAGCGTATTTTCTGTTAACGGAAAAGTGTATGCGCCCATGTATTCGCAGCTTGCTCACGACCTGGGGTGCCTTGTGATCGAAGGCAGGGTTAAAGATGCTGAAGACATGATAAAGCGCGATATCAGGAAAAAGGCTAAAGAAAGTCGCCACTGCACAATCGGTTTCTTCGAGAGGGGAACTAAGAGATATTTTTATACATCTCAGCTTATGGCAAGAGACGATGACCTTTTGGATAAGCTTCGCATCTATAAGGAGTGGAAACGCTTTATAGAAAGCAAAAACTGTGTAATGGGAATCCATGAGATTTCTGAGGGAAGTTTTATCCCTGGTCAGAAGTCGGGTGCAGAAAAACGCACCACTGAAGATATAGCGGATCTTTCAAGGCCTATCAAGATCTACCTTGTGGCATGATAAGTAATTTTAGACTGTTCTTTTCCTTTATAGGAAGAGGACAGTCTTTTTTTGCGCAAAATAGCTGTTTGTATAATAAATGTATTGCATTTATTTTGCTATTAGTGTACACTATAAGTGTATTAAAAATATAAGTACACCAAAAAGGAAAATATATGTCAGATAAGAAAGAAAATATATGCGCTCTTTGCCGGTTCTGCACCTTCGAGGAAAGCCATAACAGCATGGTTTGCCACAATGAAAGCAGCAAAAGCTTTGGTAAAGATTTGGATGACAAACAAATAAAAGCACAAGCATGTGATGATTTTACACCACACAAATATCACATACCACTAAAAGAAGCGCTCAAAACAAACACTCAGTCCGATGATTTTATCGGAGCTTTTTACCATCACAAGCTTCCTGAAGAAAAGAACGACTTTGCCTGTGTCACACTGGCATTTAAGACAAACGCCGCGCTGGAAGAATGGAAAGACGCACATATGAGCCTGTTCTTCCACTGGCTCGAAATGGCAAAGAAGGATGGCGATGTCAAGGAGGAAGAAGAATGAAAAAGCTACTTTTACCCATAATTTTGATAGTAACACTTCTTACCTGCGGATGTTCCGCAGAAAGAATTGCCCAGGCAATTGACGAAGATCTTGGAACAAACTCTCAGAGCATCGGTTCCAACATAGACAAAAAGGCAGATGAGATTACTGAGAAATACGGCAAAGGAATAGAAAGCGGCGACACAACAGAAGTTGCCAAGGATGTCACAGGATTCATAATTGACAAAGTTGCTGAAATTGCAGAAAACGCTACAAAGGAAGAAACCTCAGGCTCGGCTGCCAAGACGAATGAAGAGAGTAATGGGCAGTCAAATCTTGAGAAAATGACACTTGTTAGCGTAACAGATGGTGACACAATCGTTGCTCTTGGGGAAGACAGCTTTGAATACCGGATAAGACTTATCGGAATAGATACTCCCGAATCGGTAAATGCCGACGAGAGCAAGAATAATGAATATGGCACAATGGCAAGCACATACACTAAGGAGCTTTTGAAAGATGTAGATACAATCTATATTGAAACAGATGCTGAAATGTATGATAAATACTCAAGGCTTCTTGCTTATGTATGGCTCCGTAATGATACATCAGATCTTAATTTCATGGCCAATGCCATAATCGCTAAAAACGGTTATTGCAGGCAGATGACCATTGAGCCAAATACAAAATATGCCTCAGAATTCAAAGCTCTTATTGATGCGGCCAAGAAAAGTAATACAGGCCTTTGGCAATATGATGGGTATAGAGCCATCGCAGGCGAGGAGTAATTTTTATGAAGATATATCAATTAGAAGATGCTAAGGCAGGAGTTATATTCAGAAAAACAAGTCCAAAGCTTTATAAAGCCATAAAAGACGAGCTTAAAAAAGTCGAAAAAGGAAAAACTATAAGCATGGGTTTTATAGATGCTATGTACGAAGCAGGGATTGTCCCTGACGGATGCCCCTTTTTTAACCCGCTAATACTGGATATGGACATGTGCCTTGCGATCATCATATCTAACAAGATGCAGATAGACTTATCTGACATGGATAAGATCCGCTCGGAATTCATCGAGCTTTTTAATGAAAACGTCAATTCTGGAGAGGAAATTTCGGAAGACAATATTCTAAGAAAGCTCCTTTCAGAAGAAGATGATTCAAAAGGCCGGCAGCCCATATCGCATTGGACAAAAGATGTTTCCAAGTATGAATTCGAGGACAAGAGCTTTTACGACGATATGTTTGATGATGGCGATGAAACAGAAGATGAAGCTCTTGAAGAATGTCATATATATCACATCAAGAACCCAAGAGATCTGTTTAAGTATAAAAACGTAGCACTGGCATATTACTATTACTGCCACGAATACTACATAGCAACCAAATATATTTTGGATGATTTCTTGGACAGGACATATATAGATGTAACCAGAGGCAAGGAAATACTGCCCGCAACTCTCACAGTTTAAAAAGGAGAATAAAATGGAAAGATTTATCGCAATAGACAGTGGAAAATTTGCAACAAAGGTAGCTGAGTACAGCAAGGAAAGAGACCTCGTTAAGAAATTCTGCATCAGGACAAAGGTATCTGATGGTGATTTCAGGGACGATGCCATAGAAAAGAACACTTACGTTGTAGAGATAGATGGTAAACAGTACAAGGTAGGTAACGGTGCAAGAGGTCAGGGAGCTGAGCTTATAACTGACAAGAAGACAGATACACACAGGATCTGTGTTCTTACAGTTCTCGGAATGCTCGCATCTTCAAATGAGAACGACACGATCAATGTAGCGATCGGCCTTCCTGCTAACGAATGGGCTAATGTGACAAAGAGAATGGATTTTAAGGATTATATTCTTCCCGAAGGCGAAGTGACCGTAAGGATCAAGAAAGATTCCCGCTCCGAGGTCATATCAAAGACATTTACCATTGGAAGAAGATATGTATTCCCTGAGTCGATCGGAGCTCTTTTCTCTGATGAAATGTATAATTCCATCGAGCCAACTTCCATCACCGGCGTTATCGATATCGGAAACCTCAACCTTAATGCAACCTACTGGCAGGGGACTGAGCTTGTCATGGACAAGTCCATTACAGCCGATCTTGGTGGAGCGCTTCTTATACAGGAGCTTTCACAGGAGCTCTCATCCCACGTAGTACCCACCGAGGAAATGATAGCAGCCAACGTCCTTAAGAGTGCCGACAGGGTGCTTCCCATGGAGTACGGCCTTTCAGAAGAGCAGGCAGAAGAGTCAAGGGAAGTAATAAAGAGAGTCCTCTTAAACCATGCAAAGGAAGTAAAGAGGCAGTGCAACTCAAGGAAATGGTCCCTTGACCTTATGAAGGTCATTGCAATAGGCGGAACATCAAAGGATATTGAGGCAGAGCTTAAGGCCGTATTCTCAAATATCATTGTTCTTCCTAACCCCGAGTACTGCAATGTACTTGGATTCCTTCGTATCATGTGTGCGCAGGACCCCGGAGTGGCAAAGGAAATCTCTATCTCAGATGCACCTAAGGAAGCAAAGAAAGCAGAAAAGAAAGCAAGCTAAGGCATGCCTATGTCAAAGAAGATAGCCGAAATTTGGAAGGATGTGCCGGGCTATGATAACTTGCAGGCTTCAAGCAAAGGCAATATAAGGCTTGCCTACAAAGATGGCACATACAGAGTCTTATGTAAATGGGCCAATGGCGGCACCAACAGACCTAAGAACCAGTACAAGGTCAGATACAGCCTTGGACACAGAAAGAGCAAAGATCTCATTGTTGCAAGACTTGTATATGAAGCTTTCAAGGGAACTATCCCGGATGATTATTCGGTAGTTCACAAAAACGGCCTGCATACGGATAACGCGCCCGAAAACCTTATCCTATGCTCGAGAAGGGAACTTGGGAAAATCCACGGATTTAAAGGAAGGCGAAAACCGGTATCGAAACTCGAAAAAACAGGAGAGGTGATAGAATTTTTTCCATCAGCTACAGCAGCCGCAAGGAAGGGTTTTATGAACCTTCAGACGATCATAAATCACTGTAATGACCAGAAAGTAGCGCCGGATGGATATTATTATAGGTGGGAGACATGAATGACATTAAACAGCTACTAACTGAATACTCAGAGGTAACAGGACGACCTCTTGCCACGATATCCATCTCAGAATACCTGGAAATAAAAAGATATTTAGATGCAGGAGCGCATGCACCAATCACTACGCAGTTAGAAACAAAAGAAATACCGCAGGAAACAAAGACGGTAGATATAAAACCTCAGATAAAACCCGCATCAGAACCGGCAGAGATAAAAGCGGTGAAAAAGGATACTCTAAGTGAACATACAGATAAAAAGCCTATATCATCAGCCTTTATGATGATGAGGTCGATAGGAGGATAACATGAACGATAAAATATTCATAGATTTTGATGATACCATTTGCCTTCATTCCCACAGGATAAGCTCAAGACACTTTATTACATCACCACCTGAATATATTGCAAAGAAAGCCTATGAAGAGAGTATGCTCAACAAAAAGCTCTACGACTGGCTCTTACATAAGCAGGAAGACCCAAATTCCAAGGCAGTCGTTTATGTTATGTCATCTGCTTCATCTTTTATGCTTGAAGCAAAGAAGATATGGGTAAGTGAACACTGCCCGGGCCTTAATGTACTTGACTATATCGGGGTCAGTGTAGATGTAGACAAAACTTCCGTGCTTGAAGCCTACAGGAAGGTCTTTCCCCGCGAAATGAAGATGTACTACATCGAGGACAGCTTCTCAGAGAGGGCTAAATCAGAAAAGACACTGGAAGGAGTTATTATCAGAAGTCCTCAGTGGATCGACAATTTATGATACACATTTGGAGTAATAATAAATGTATTGCAAAAATTACGGACAATCCCTTATAATTGATACGGTAAAGGAGAAACAATAATGGCTAACAATACAGATACAGAAAACAGCAAGGTAAAAGGCCCCGGAAGACCCGCGGTAGAGGATGGCAGGACTGTGACCAAATGCTTCAGGCTGACAAAAGAAACCGCCCTAAAGCTTGATAAGCTCATGCAGTATTATGGAAAAAGAGAGGGGAAAGAAGCTCTTTCTATCGGAAAAACCTTGGAGATTCTGATAAATGATGACTATATAAGAGCCGTTATCAATAGCAGCCGAGATGAATTCATGGACGACCTTGAAGAAGCGAAAACCCAAATGGGAGGCGAAGTCCCAGATTCTGTAATCCTAACTCAGATGGGAAGCGCAGTCCCGGATTCTGTAGTCTTAAGGGAGAAGCCTAAAAAGAAAAAGAAAAAAACAACTCATGTAGATCCTTACGAGACTGGTTCTTATGAAAGCTTTCCAAACAGTAACCTCTTTGAAAAGTACAATGACTGATATGCGAAATTCGAGCGTCTGCGTAGTGCAGGCGCTTTTTTGTGTATTGAAAAAACAGCCGGAATGTAATATATTATACTTAAAATACGCCATGTGTGTATTTGCGTTAGTGAAAGGAGACCATCAGTGAAGCTTTTAATCACAGAAAAACCCTCAGTAGCGCAGCAGTTTGCCCAGGCACTTAAGGTGTTCGGGCGTAAGGATGGCTACTTAGAAAATAATGAATGGATAATTACATGGTGCGTAGGGCATCTTGTATCACTCTCATACCCTCAGGTATACAACGAGAAATATGCTAAATGGAATCTGGCCGATCTCCCATTTTTGCCATCAGAATATAAATACGAAGTGATCAAAAATGTAAAGGACCAGTATAAGGTCGTTGAATCACTCTTAAACCGCAAAGATGTTGATGTTATCTATAATGCAGGAGACTCAGGACGAGAAGGGGAATATATTCAAAGACTTGTATTTACTCAAGCCGGTGTCGAGGGCAAAAAGAAGATCCTGAGAGTATGGATAGACTCGCAGACAGAAGATGAAATAAGAAGAGGCATAAGAGAAGCAAAACCTGAAAGCGCATACGACAACCTCTCAAAAGCAGCTTATATGCGTGCCATAGAAGATTATTCTATGGGTATCAATTTCTGCCGTGCTCTTTCCTGTAAGTTTGGATATGAATTTAATCGGAAGATCAATTCGTCTAAATATGTTCCCATCACAGTGGGCCGCGTCATGACCTGCGTGCAGGGAATGATAATAGACAGAGAAGAGGCTATAAAGAATTTCAAGCCCACGAATTTTTATAAGATTGATGCTCTATGCAGCGCAAATGGCGAGTCATTTACAGCACACTGGAAGACAGATAAAAATGGAAAATACAAAGATAAGCTATATGATGAGAGCGGCTTTAAGTCTAAAGAAGATGCAGACGCTCTTATAGCCATGCTTAAAGAAGATCCAACCCTTACAATAAAGGCTGTTGATAATAAACCCGAGAAAAAGAACGCGCCACTTCTTTATAATCTTGCAGAGCTTCAGAACGAATGCTCAAAGAAATTCAAGATAAGTCCTGATAAGACTCTTGAAGTAGCTCAGGCTCTTTATGAAAAGAAGATGACTACTTACCCAAGAACAGATGCAAGAGTGTTATCCAGCGCAGTTGCCAAGGAGATCGACAAAAACCTTGAGGGGCTTATGGATTACGAGGCGATATCTGATTATGCAGAGGAAATCCTTGCAAATGACTGGCAGATAGGGATAGAGAAGAAGCGTTATACAGATGATTCCAAGATAACAGATCACTATGCGATCATTCCAACAGGCCAGTTCGAAGATGGATTATCTGATCTCGAAAAGAATGTATACGAGCTTATCTGTAAGAGATTTTTGTCTATCTTTTATCCGGCTGCGGAATATGCAAAGTCATCAGTAGAGCTTTTGCACTCATCCGGGGAAATGTTTTACATAAATCAAAAAGTACTCACAGCCCCTGGATTCTTAAAGGTTCTTGGGAAAGAAGATGAAGAAAACGAGGAAGCTTCTCCTGTAATAGCAAAACTCAAGGCAGGAGAAAAGGTTTCATCAGAATATAAACTTAATGCCGGACAAACAAAACCGCCCAAGAGGTACACATCAGGTTCTATCATTCTTGCAATGGAAAACGCAGGACAGCTTATTGAAGATGAGGAATTAAGAGCCCAGATCAAAGGAAGCGGCATCGGTACGTCAGCTACAAGAGCAGAAGTTATTAAAAAGCTCGTCTCCTTAGGATATATAGCACTCGATAAGAAGACTCAGATACTTACTCCTACCGGAATAGGATATGAGGTCTATTACATAGTTAAGGATAATGTTCCTTCATTGTTATCGCCTAAAATGACAGCAAGTTGGGAAAAAGGTCTTTCAGCTATTGAAAATGGAGAGATCACACCCGACTCCTATAAAACAAAACTCTATAGTTTCGTCATTAAAACCGTAGACACCATAAAGAGCAAGTCTGCGGAAGAAAGACCTGAAACCCAGAGAACAGAAGCTGGAACATGTCCTGTATGTGGAGAGACCGTTTATGAGACTGAAAAAGCCTTTATATGCAGTAAATACTCAAAGAATGATAAGAAGGCATGTAAATTCGCATTTTCAAAGACAATAGCAGGAAGGGCATTCTCTGATGAAGAAATCCAGGTCCTGTTATCCGGCGGAAAGACAGATGTTCTTGAAGGCTTTACATCAAAAAGCGGTAAGCCTTTTACATCTGCCCTTGGTCTTGTTGATGGCCAGGTACAGTTCATCAGAGATACTGAGAGTACGTCACTTATCTGTCCTAAATGCGGAAAGCCCATGGTAAAGGATGAATACACATATTCATGTTCATGTGGCAAGAAATTCTTCCACACATCCTATGGAAGGCTCATTACAGAGGATGAAATGTCAAGGCTCTTTACAGATATGGTCATAGGACCTATAGATGGCTTTAAGGAGAAGGACACCGGAAACAACTTATCCGCATACCTTTTATATGACGGCAAGGATGTGATAACCGTAAAAGAGACCATAAGCCAGAAGCACATCACAAGAGAAGATGCAATGGCACTTATTACAGAAGGACATACAGAGGAACTGCAAGGTTTTATTTCAAATAAAGGGACTTTATTTGCAGCAAAATTAAAACTTAACAAGGGAAAAGTAGAATTCGAGTTTGCCAACACCAAGAAAAAGGCAAAGAAGGGAGCTAAAAAGTGAAACTAAAGAAAATCAGATTCTCGAAAAAAGAATTATTTGTTGGGGCTGCAATACTGATCATTTTACTTATGCAGTTTCTTATCTACAATATACAGCTGTTGTCAGTCAAAGCATTACAGACCGACCTCAAGGATGCTTTAAACCGAGAGATCACAACCAACATCATAAGTCAGGCACCTCTTGGAGAAAGCAATCTTGTAACTGACGCTAGTACTGGGACAGTAGACAACAAAACAGATGATGAGAGAGCAGCGGAGCTTGCAGATACCGTTGCATCCTTGGTTATCAGTCAGATTTCTACTGAGTATAAGGACGAACTCAAAGATCTTGTAGTGGATCAGCTCATGAGCGATATTAACGATATCGTAAGGCAGCATTATCAGGAGTATACCGACAAAGAAGCCAATGATATTGCTGCATCTGTTAAGGTTATAGTTCTTGAAGAGCTTCAGGACTATACAAAGAAGCTTGAGAGCGAAGTTTACGAAACAAAGAACCTTTATACGTCTGTTCAGAATACTCTTGCAAGTATCAAGGAAACTCAGAACAGTACTCAGGCCAAGATAGCTGAGATACAGAATACTTATAATAACGAGATTGCAAAACTAAAGCAGAAAGACAGTGACCTCCAGGCACAGATAAATACTTTGTCCGGGGCACAGACATCAAACAAAAATGAACTTAATTCATCGATTGAAAAAGCAACAACTTCTTTTAATGACGCGCTTAAGAAATTGCAGAATAATACTTTAAGCACGAATGAAGATATCTACGCAGAATTAGAAGCAGTCATGGAAGCATTAAACGAAGCAGATGCAGCTCTTAAAGGACAGCTTTCCTCACTTGATTCGGGGATAGCAGCAAGCCTTCAGGCTGAAATAGATGCGAGAAAACAGGCCATAAGTGAAGCAACCGCATCACTTCAGGCGTCAGATACCGCAGACAAGCAGTACCTTATAAGCCTCTTACAAACAACAAATAATACGCTTACATCAAAGCTTAATCAGACAAGCAGCAATCTGAACGAGAGGATTGATCAGACCGTTGCTGACCTTGCCGAGACAGCAAGCGAATTATCGGCTGAGGATGCTGCGAATAAGCAGGAGCTTTCCGATAAGCTTGACAGACTCAATACGAACCTTGAAACACTCATTCAGGAACTTAGAGACACCAAGCTTGATAAATCAGCAGCTCCTTCTTATGAGACCAATAGCATAACAAATTCTGTTACAGTAACCATACCTGAAACATATCCTAATCAAAACTGATTTTCTCAGATACAAAACGCCTTTTGCATCATATATGCTTTGGGCGTTTTCTCTATGTCTACCACTTGAAAAATTGAGAGCTTTGCGGTATATTTATCCTATAATAAATACACCTTTAGGAAAATTGATGCAATACATAAAAAGGAGACTATGAAAAAGAATTCTATTAAAACAATGTGCCTTGTAATGAGCACTGCAATGATGCTCACAGCCTGTGGCAGCAAAAAGGCTGCATCGTATGAAGAAGGCGGCGAAGGCTATACAACGATATCAAGCATAGACGGGATTACCTTTGAAATTCCTCAAAACTTTTCAAATAAGGCCACCGCAGTAACAAGGATTGCCAACGATCAGGAATTTACAACAGATGGCATCTACTCCTACGCAAATGGAGAAGATGAGTATATGTTCTTCTGTATGGATGAGCTTGTCATTCTTGCAAATAAAGGCACAAGCTATAACTTCTCAGGAACAGAGACAAAAGAGAGCGCTCTTTCTTCCTCAAGTGTCATTGATTCAATGTGTTCCAAGCTTGGCAAGAAGTTCAGCTATACGGAATCTACAGAGGACGGCGTGTATAAGATAATCGGGGATGTTGCAGAAAATATCTCAATTACAACAGAGCTTTATGGTGACTATGTAGGCCGCCTTGCAGTAATAGAAGATGGTACAGAAGAATGGAGCGTGCTTGCAGGAGTAAAAGGAAGCAGCTTATCCGACATATCAAAAGAGCAGCTTGCGGTAATCGATACAGTAGTCAGCTCAATGAAAGCAACTCACGGAGAAAGCGTTATACAGACCAATACCCCGGATTATGACGTAGTTATAAATGATCTTGAAACTACCGAAGCAGCGGCCAATGAAAGAACCATCCCTGAGGCTGATACAATCAGCGAGCCCGTGGTGGAAACAGAAGAATCGGCTACTACAGAAGTTTCGAAATCCGACACAGAAACAGATGAAGTAATCCTCGATCTAGGCGAAGCTGAGGAAGCAGAAGAAACAACAGAGGTCACTGAAATAGTAGAAGCGGTAACAGAGGAACCTTGGTCAGAGCCGGAAGAGACAGAAGAAACACCAGAAACCACAGAGCCTGTTATAGAAGAACCTTCCTCAGAAGAAGTGAAAGTTGTAGCTGTTTCCACGGAAAGTGATGAAAAGGTACGCACGAACCAAAGAGAAAGAGATCTTACAGAAGAAAAGGTTTATAGTTCAGACATCTATTCTCTTTTAAAGACCGGTAATTACGGTATCATGGTAAATTCTGATTCTGACGGTGAGATAAAGTACCCCGTGGTCCATTTAAAAGCCGTCTACACCGGAAATGATGCAGTTGAAATAGTAAAGAAGCAGGCTTCATCTACCACAAGGTATGACTATTTCGAAGCACCACTTGGTTATTCCTGGCAGGTTGCCGAATATGACATCATTTACACTGGAGCAGATCCGGGACATGAAATAGACGTAAGAATGCTTGGTGTTGATGGAAACGTACTAAAGTATAGAGGTGTTCCTGCACCACAGAGAACATACTACGTTGATTACGACATAGAAGATGATTCATCCAACGAGACTTTGAGAAATATAAAAGTATTTTACGCCGTACCAAACGGATGCAAAGAATATGTCCTTAAATTTGGAGACGGAGAAGTTGGCACAGAAACAGAACATTACTCGGCATATTTTCATGTAGGAGGAATTTAAAGATGGCTACAAACACAGCAAGAGCAAGGAAAAATAAGAAACTCATTGTAACGCTCTCAAGCGTTGGAGCAGCATTTGCAATAGTGCTCATTGTATTTCTGTTTATGAACACTTATTACAGAGACAATTATGCAACGAAGAAGTACGTTCTTGATGCACTTTCCGGTTCAGAGTTAAATGTATCAGAAGCTGAAATGGGCAGGATTGCAGCACAGATAAGCAAGGACCTTAATGACTCCATAGCCACTATGGACGTAGAAAACCTGACAGACGAGCAGCTTAAGAGCCTTATGGATCAGGTTAAGACATATCTTGAGTCAGAATTTACAACAGTTGCATCCGAAACGATAAGTCAGCTTGCAAACGATATCGTAAAAGCGCAACTCAGTGAGACTTTAAAAGATAACAACACGCTTATTGAAAAGTATCAGGCACAGATAGACGCCCTGAACAAACAGACCCTTGAGCTTCAGAAGATGCTTGAGACCATAAACAACTATTCCTATTCAGATATCTATGATGTAGTCAAGAAATATGGCATGTCAGAGGATGATGTAAAACAGTTCCTTTCAGCTTATGAAACATCAAACAGTGCAAAACTTAAGGAGCTGTCAGATAAACTTGGAGTATCAGTAGAACAGCTCACAGCTCTCATTTCATCCAATTCAAGCAGTGATGATTCCAAGATAAAAGAGCTTGCAAATAAGCTTGGCGTAAAAGAGACAGAGCTCAAAAACCTCATCTCCAACTACAATACCTCTCTTACTAATAAGATAGATTCCTTACAGGCTTACACAATAAACAGTATGGGAGAGTTAAGTGATACACTTCCATCTTATTCGATAACAACCAATTCAGATGGTAAGACAACAGTAACAATGACAATTCCTAGTGGACACAAGTAATTATGGGATTGGAGGTTTATAGATATGGGTATCAGTTTTAAAAGCATTGCAAAGGAAATTTCCCTTTTTGCAGCAACACTTCTTGTTATGTTCTTTATTGTAGGAGCATTTAACAGGGCAACACCGGTATTTGCAGACACAACAGAATATGACATCAATGTATATGCACAGGTAAATGACTCTGCCGCTTCAAGCCCTACAACACTTGAAGGCAAAACAGAAGGCGTATACGTTGAACTGAGACAGGACTTGCAGATAACGTCAAATGACAACAAGACCTATCTTTTAAAAGGATGGGAGGATCTGACAAGTGGGGCTACAGACGGACTTCCAAAATATACATACAGAGATGTAAATATTTCTGAGGGTAAGGCGATCCTGGGATTTTATATGCCCGCAAGAGATGTGAACATTAAGGCTGTATATGAAGAAGCTACTGCCTACGGAAATAATACATCCAATAACCTAAGGCGCAGTAATGATGATGAAAGCCTTACCGGTTCGCTCTGGCAGGTAAGCAACATTTATATGCCGGTAGAGGGAATCACATTAAGCACTCTTACATCAGATATCAGCTCCTACATAAAAGATGGAGTAGGTGTCAGCATCGTTTACTCGGCTAATCCATTCTTAAGTGGTGGTTCAACCTACAATAAGACTATCACATTTGATGCCGGAAGCGCAGGGACAGAAACTGTTACAAAGAGAGCAGGAGACCTTGTGGTATATGCTATTCCTTATGCTAAAAGCGGTCACTATATTGACGATAGCAGCATTACGATAGCAAAAGAGAGCGGTTCTTTCACATTTATAGACAATGCAGCTTCTTACACAGGAGAAAATACATTCTTCCTGACAAGATATGCTATTGATTCTGAACAGAACAGATATGTCCTTTTGATATTCACAATGCCCGATGACAACGTGACCATTACTGCAAGCTATCCTACAGCCATTCCTGTAGCGCAGGCTGTGACTCAGGTTGAAGAGCCATCTGAGCTTAGTGCAACGATCAACTCTAAAGGCGAACTCCTTGTCAATTTCGAGGATGGAAGAGCATCTGTGATCATAGACACGGATGATATTCAAAACAACCGCACAGACATCCTTGAATTGCAAGAACAGCTTGGCAGTTCCGAAAGGATATACACATACCAGGTTGGAAGCCATATATACTTTGTCACAGGAAGCCACACTAACATAAGCTTATGTGGCACTGACGATGAAAAACTTGCCATAATACAGGCTGAAAAAGCCGGAGAGTCTTTCCTTACATATAAAGGCAGCACGATAACCCTTGTTACAGGGGGCAATAAGACATGGCAGCAAGTTTACTAAATGCTTGCTCATACATATAAGTCTTCCTACATCTAAAGAAGGACTGTCCATAGCGGATAGCCCTTCTTGCATTATCTATTATTCTTTGGGTAATCAAAGTTGTTGAGGGTCTACCTTCGTGAGGGTCGTGATTGAGGGGCTTAATTGAGGGGCTGTCACTATATTAAATTGAAGTACATTGATCTCTTTCCGTTTTTCACTACAGAAAATTAACGCAAAACAATTTGCATTGCCCTGCATAAACAAAATACGATATTATATCCGTATACCTGTTCAATAAGGAGAATCGTATGGCAAAACAAAAAACATGTTCACTTGAGGAGCAGCGATATAAGAAATATCAAAGGCATCTACAAAATGAAATAGTGCAGTTAGTTGTGCCTTTGGATTTAGAAAAAGGTCTGTTCAGATTTTTTGAGGACACTTCTGACGATTATATGATAGATGCTAAATATCGGGGCGATGATTCATATAGGGAATGCCTAGAAAGTTACGCAGAACCGCTGAAGTCAGGAATATATGGCGTAAGGATTGTTTCATTGCATCGGCATGATACAGGTTATATTGTTTTAGGTGGTATATTGTCTAACAAAAGTGAACTACAGGATGCAGGTTCAGAGTGGTGTAAATATTATTTTGAAAAGGCTAGGAAGACAAGAGACGAGCGTGAGAGAAATATATATTTAGAGCAAGAACTATATTATAGAAACTTATTAGAGGTTAAACTTCCTGATGTTCAAATCATCTCTCGTTCAGTGAAGAAAGAATATACTTGTGAACCCAATGAGAGCCGACTTGTAGGCGCTAGAATTAAAGGCATAAGAATGTTGCAACATTGCCCTAAATCAGAACTAGCGCTTAAAATAGGAGAATCCGAAGACGATGTAGATAACGTGGAAAATGGTCTTGTAGAGCTTACTATTGAAAAATTATTTAGATATGCGACTGCACTTCATGTTAAACCGGAAGAGCTTATCACCGGACGAATAATAGATTTAATGTCGCTGAAAGAGCAAAGTGTTATTGATGCGTACAGAAAGCTTACTAGCGAGCAGAAAATGCTGGTGGATAAAATGTTGGAAGTATAATTTAACGAGAAAAGGGATAAGGTATCATCGCCTTATCCCTTAATCGTTGTTCAATTTACCAAACCCTCAAGTTTGCCCCTCAACAAGTCAATCCATTTTTGAAGTAAACCCTCATCTTAGACCCTCAACTTGGACGGCAAACCCTCAACAAGTTTGATTATCCTATTCTTTTTTGCCTTTTAGATACCAGGCATTTGATAAAAGCTCTAATATATCAATATTTACCACGTAAAATCCCATACCGGCATCATCAATTTCTTTCCCTGTAAAGTTGATTATGACCTTTACAATGTCGGGGATTTTTCCAAAATCTGCCAGAGCATCTTTATTTGTCAGAATAAGAGCCTGTATCTCATGAGCCTCTATCAATTCTGTATCTATCTTATCCAGCGTACCGACAATATGAAATCCGCGCCTACTACATTCTGCATTATTAAAAAGTGGAAGGCTTTCTCCAACAACGGCAACATTGACACCAATTCCGATATCCATAAGGTCTTTAAATTTATTGTACATAAAGGTGTTATTGTAGCCGTATTTTATATTTCCCGCATTCTCAATAAACAAGTTGAAATCTCTTACAATGCTGTTAGCTGATTTAAAGCCCAGTTCTGATGCAACATCCTTGGAATGGACCTTTTCAACTCCGGCATCTACAAGCCGTCCAAAATATCTGTAATAAAATGGAACTCTTTCTTTAGTGTTATTATATTTTTTCATTTTTATCCTTCTCAAACGCCGCAAACGCTGTCAGATACTTACTTTTTAGGCATTTTCGGTATACTATACACATTTTTGTTTTAATGCTTATATTGTAGCATACAAAACACAAATGTGTGCGAAAAATCCTTGCCACAAACAATTTAAAATTTACGCCATTGGTGTATTTTGTTATTGCTTAAATTGGGTTATAGGTGTAATATAGTGACAGATACAATCAGTGTATTTATCTTTTTGGAGGTCAAAAAAGAAAAGATGAAATTATACAAAGTAGTAAAAGACTGGGCAAAGGCCGAAGAAGTCAAGTATGAAGATGGAAGAGAAGTATCCCTTTTGGTCATTGGAGAATATGACAAAGAGGACTATATCATCGTTGATATTTACAGCGATATCTTAGGAGATATTCTGGATAACCAGTCAGAATATGACATCAGGATTGCACCCGGAAAAGAGCCTATGATGACAGTTCTAAGAGATAACGACATTGTTTTTATCAATAAGGATACCGCCATCTTAAAAAGAGAAGTAAATAAGGCTATCAAGGAAATCTCACCCGGAATCCTTTTTAATGCCTACGTGGAAGTCAGAAACAACATGGGCAACAAAAATAAGCTGTCTAATGCGTTCCAGATCCTTGAAGGGATGCTCAATCAGGCAACAGGAAAAGCTCTTAATCATGCTTTCATTGGCTCAGTGCTAAAAGAATATCTTGAGACTGAGTTTTATCCTACCGACAAGGAATCCAAAGAGTATCTAAGAGCCATGGATTATGACGATATTTTAAAGCTCATCTTGGAGATCAAGAGCTGCCAGCTCACGGAAAACCTTGATTCTATTACTGATGAATATATCAGGGAATTTGTCGGGGATAACCCATCAAAACTCAACGAGATCAAAAAATCAATAAACCTTGAGCTTGAGTACAGGGTATTTGCAGGTCAGCTCATCGAAATATAAGGAGACAGTACATGCTACTTGAACAGGGCGAAAAATTGATAATTGAAAACACAATGACAGACCCAAGATATATCGCGATCATTCTTGGAGTCATCTTACTTATCATCTTCGCAGATTACGTTGTTGAAATGTATATCTGTGCAAGAACCAAGCAGGAACTTTATCAGATGAAGAGAGAACTGCTTTCAAGACGAAGAAACAGACGATCGAAAGGAACAAAATAAATGCAGTACCCCGACTATATCGACTACGGCAATTACAGAATATTCAGAAATGGCAGGATCGTGAACATCAAGAACGGCCATGAACTGAGACAGAAAAAGATCAAAGGGAGCCATTATGTCAATCTGATATCAAAAACTCCCGATGGAGGAAATCTTAATAAGAAGATGTGTGTCGAAAGGCTCCTGTATTCACTTTTTACAGGTGAGGAGCTGACAAGAATGTATTCAATTGTCAGTAAAAAGGGAACTACGGAACCGGAATATGACGTAGAAGACCTGTTAAAGGTCGAAAAGAGTAACAGACATCTATATGACTCTAACGCAGAGGGCGGTAGCAAATTCGATGCTGCCACCTGCGAGGAAATCAAAAGTCAGTATGACTTCGAACATAAGGCTACATCGCAGTGGGACTCCAAAGGTCCATCAATCAGAGACCTCGCTATCAAATACGGTTGCAGCCCCAATACTATCCAGAGGATCTTGAAAGGAACTTACGTTGCTAAAAAAGAAAGACCATAAATCAAGACAAATTCATAAGATACTTCCTCTTGCACTGGCTATCGTCCTTGTGATGCCACTTCTGACCGGATGCACCAACATCATTGAGAGAAAAAAGAACAAGTATGCTCAGGTTCAGCTTACAAAAGAAGAACTTAAAGATGATGTCTACTACATCAAGAACGGCACGAAGTTTGTCCAGGTATATAAAGCCCAGACCTACAATGTCACAAGCACAGAATCGGGAAGAAACAAAAAGACAGTATTTCTTGGACTCGATTTCGAGACCGTACCCACACTTTATAAAGGCGAGATAATCGCTCTTGCCACAAAGAGCACAGCCTTTAAAAAGGTTGAGATAATCCGCTATGAGACTATCGGATATACTCTTGGAATGTTCGGACTTAAGAAGAACGAAGATACCGGAACACTAGACCTTAGCACGGATCAGAATCTTGCCGAGGATAGCAATGTCTACAAGACATTAAGAAAGAAAACATATTCTACAAGCCTTCAGCTTGTCAGCATCAATAATCAGCCTGTATCAGAAAGCATGATAAATGATACCGGAATATTTGACTGCCTTGAAGAGAACGGCATTTATACCCTTGAGTATTATTCCGGCACCAAGCTTTCATCATCACAGCTTCAGGCCGACATGTTCGCATTACAGGAATTTGAATATTACGAGATAAATGAAGCAGATAACACCGCCAATGGTTATTTTGCCTTGTCTCTCCCTGAAGATGCAAAGAGCGGCTACTACTATATCGAGGGCGCAGGAATGTTTAAATATATCGCAGATAAAAAAGGCACCAATGAACTCGATATCAGCATGAATGAGCCTTATTACTCTGATGAATACTCCGCAGAGGACGCTTACGCTCAGAAATATTCCGTAGAATTTGATGTAAGAATGGCCAATGTAACGATAAATCTTAACTACGACTCTACATCTATCAACGACATCGAATCCATTACCGGAAAGGCAGTAAGTCCTGACGGCACCGAGTATTCCCTTAACGTTGACTATTCCAAGTCGCTTATCACGATAAGTCTTTTAGAAGCCATGGCCGGAAAATGGAATATCTACATTCAGCCCAAGGACATAGCCATCACAAAGGCAAATATCGTATCAAGTGCAAATCAGCAGGAAATAACACAGGAAACATACAACTTTGCTTTCGATGAAGCACAGGAAAATACCCAGTTTGTTGTGAAGTATAAGACAAGCGTAAATTCCAAAGACAAAGACCCTGAGATCTATGCCCTTTTGGTATTTCCTGATGGAACCACGCAGGAGCTTAAACACGAAGCTAAAAACAAGGTTCTTTACAGTAATGTACCTTACATAAATGGCGGAAGCTACGTAGTAAAGGTATACCACTATACCGACACTGAAATAGATACTGTAACAACAGAAACAGGCGATCTTAGCTACGATGAAGACACGATAATCACGGTAACGGAGTAAGAATATGGGAACACCGGCTCTTGTATGTCTATTTATCATAATACTTGTCGTTGAGGCTGCGATTGAGGGCGCAAGAAGAGGCGTTTTATCAATAGCAAGCCCCGTTATCGCCCTTATACTTGCCCTGTCTGTCGCAGGCACAGGAAACCTTGTCCTGGGGGATTTTACAGAAAAGATATCTCAGCCAGCCTATGAATCAGCAAAGTACATTACAGAAGAAATAATAAAGAATTACACAAGAGAGAGTCAGATCCTGCCTGAATACGATGAAGACGACTCAATGAAAACAATTTTTGATATTGAAAACAGCTTCGCAGATGAATTAAAAGAAGACCTTAAGCAGGATAAAAGCGATATTGCAAGGAATGTAGTTGCTTTCATCATCATTTATGCACTTTCAGGAATAGCAGTAAAAATTCTGATAGAAGTACTTGGAAGAGGTTTTATTATATCCATTCCCGACAGAGTACTGGGAATTATTGCAGGAGCGCTCATATCAGTTATCAAGATGTGGTTTTTCATGATGCTTCTTACATATCTTTCAGCTTTTGCACCGCCCGCAGCAGAACTACATGAAAAACTGCTCGCAAGCAGCTTGTATTCATATATTTACATGATGAACCCATTTTTATAAGGAGGATTGTGAATGTACGTAGTTCAGAAAAGAGACTCAGAAAAGGCACAGTGGCATACATGCAGCTACAACGGTAAGAAATGTCGTTTTAGCGACATTGCAAAGGCAAGAACAGCATTCAGGAAACAAAAAGGAACTTCCGATGCCAAAAAACATCCTGACAGGCAGTACAGGATTTATGACACATTAAGCAATAGTGAAGCGCAGTGATAAAAAGGATTTTTCTATGGATTTTGATTTAAGAATTGAGCAGATGATGACCGAGGAAAAAGAGAAGCACAAATGCCCCATATGCGGCTCAGAAAAGATAGAGTCATATAAGTCAAATGAAAAGATGTATATAAAGTGTGATAAATGCGGGCATGTTTTGTCAGAGCATAAATATCGGAATCGTGATATCGATTACAGGTCTATTATTCCGGTACTTGTTGGAGTAATAATCTTTACCGTTATTTTTGCAGTTACCATAAGAGTTGTTTCAAGTTATATGGGGATTGGGCCATGAACACATTTAAAGATTTTAATGGAAATCAGATCGAACTCATAAAAATAGAAACCTTTCAAACGGAAAGGCTTGTTTATCTTGCCCTGGAAACAAAATTATTCGGAAGTTACCTGCTAAGAACTTTAGAAGAAGGAGAATATGTCTCTCATTATCCAGGGCGAATATACAGATTTAATTCCGCGGATGAGAACGATAAGCCCTTACTGCTACTGGAAAGAAGCGAGAGCTTCGAAAACCTCACAGAAAAAGCCGCTCACTATAAAAAGGCAATTGAAAAAAGCATTAAAGCCCCCATAAGTAAACTTTTCCCAATAAGAAGGAGAACCCATGAACAAATCAAATGTAATGGAAATTAAAAAGACATTCAAGATAACAGTGAACGACATTCCCTGTATAAATACGATATGCACTTGTTTTGTAAATGGGAATAAGGAGAAGCTGATATCCAACACAGAAAAGTATTTGCAGCTTGAGGAAGAAGAGCAGTTTAAGTACATTGAGCTCTTAAGCTCTGCCCTGACTGGAACAATCGGAAAGAAACTGATCAATCTTGAATACACTTCATCAGCTTCATCTATAGCTGCTCAAAAAGAGATACAGCGTACCTACAAGGATATGTTTACTAACGACGCAGTAAGAGATGCATTCTTCGATAGGATCATTCAAAGTATCGATTTTAATGAAAATTACCTTATTGTAGCAGGCCATGGTGTTTACGATGTTCCTGTAAAAACATCTGACGGAGCAAAACTCGAAGACGAGACAGATACCTATGAATTCATGGTAACAGTTATCTGTCCCGTACATTCAACAAAGGCAGGACTTACTCTTGATACTAAGACTGGCCGCATGATCTCATCAACTCAGATTCAGATTGTAGAAAAGCCAATAAACGGATTCTTATATCCAGCATTTAATGACAGGCAGGCCGATCTTTCAGGAATGCTTTATTTCACCAAAAAACCGGATGATGAACATCCTGAATTTATAGAGGCTCTTACCGGGACAGCTGCTCCTACTTCATCAGTAGAACAGCAGGGAATTTTCGAGAATATTATTGCAGAAGTCACAGACGATAAGGCAGGTTTTGAGATTGTTAAGACTCTGCATGAAAATCTCTCCCAGATGGCAGAAGAAGCAAAAATAAATGCAAATGATAAAAAACTCGACAAGGAAGATATTAAGACCATCTTAAAAGAGGCCGGAGTAGACGACTCAAAGCTTTCAGATTTTGATCATATCTATGAGAGGGCAGGCGGCAATGACACAACAGACTTTGCTCCTCAGAATCTTATGGAAATAAGTAAATTCAATATCAAAGCTCCTGATGTGGAGATAAAGATAAAGCCTGATAAGACAGGCCTTGTGCAGAAAAAGAAAGTAGATGGTAAAAACTGTATAGTAGTTGTGCTTGAGGGCGATATCGAACTTAACGGTATTCAGGTAAGCGAACAGTAAAGGAAGGTAAGCATATGCAAGTAGAAATAAAAAAATTATCAGAAGATGCGCAGCTCCCTACAAGAGGGAGTGAAAAAGCTGCGGGCTACGACCTCAGGATGAGTCAGAGCACAACAATTGAGCTTAACAAGGAAAACACTGATATTTTAATGGGAATTCTTAAGATCAAGCCTCATGAGACTGTAAAAGTTGGAACAGGACTTGCTGCAAAAATTCCGGATGGATATTTTGGAGCCATCTATGCCAGGAGTGGCCTTGCTACAAAGCAGGGATTAAGGCCCGCAAATGCAGTCGGCGTAATCGACAGTGATTACCGTGGAGAGCTTATAGTAGCACTTCACAATGACACAGACAAAGAGCAGACGATAAAGACCGGCGACCGCATAGCACAGCTTGTTGTTATGCCTTATCTTCCCGTGGAATTTACGGAAGTAGACACTCTTGATGAAACTGAGCGTGGAGCTGGCGGATTCGGGAGCACAGGAGCCAATTAAGAAAAGTAGTTTTCTTTCTAAAGCGAGGTACATATCTATGATGCAATCAAAAGTATGGGTATTAGCAATGAGTGGTTGAATGATTGAACGCAATCTAAAATCTTTTGTGCAATAGATGGTTGAAAAATCACATGAAAGCAATGATATTACGTGCCACAAAAGGACATATGTACCATCAAAAACTAATTAACATGAGGAATACATAACTTATATGAGTAAATGTACAAATTACACACTCACCCAACATGCGAAAAATGGCTTTTTATCTTATGGCAGGTACCTGCACATAGATGGCTATGATAATATCATTTCTTTTATTATTTGGCATACACTGGATGTGAATCCCATCCCCGCACACCTGATTCAGACATATAGGGATCGGTGTACCATAAGGCGTTTGGATTATGCGCATAGTTATCTTCGGGTAACAGTACCGATCTCATTTGATGAAGAAACCAAACAGAGATTTGAACGCATGTATCTAATCCTTGGAATAAAGCCAATGTCTGCCGCACTCGACCTTCTTGGCCAAGCACTGAATGAAAGCGATGCTAAGCCTGTTTACCGGCAGGATATCGACAATCCGTTTTATCTTGATAAAAGAGGCGGCATATGGAAGATAAGGTGCAGACTATCATTTCTTGACTACCATAAAACACATGCAGACCAGGTAAAAGAAACGAATCAGGGTTGTCCAAGTCGTTCTAATCTGAGCTGGCTTTTGAATACTTAAAGCATACTAATAACTTGGGATGAAACTGGAATTGCATACATGAAGGATGGTTTCAACCAGTTATTGCACAAGCTAAAACAGCGTGTCAGAGACGTTTCAACCAAAGAATGCAAATAGCC
>NZ_JAGAYD010000179.1 GCF_017940685.1 Butyrivibrio sp.
CTTCGTACTATATTGCAGATAAAATCTCCGATGCCATAAATAATTCTATTCGGCCTTAAGCCATCCTTCCTGGTAACATTTAAAACTATTCCCATTGGAAGACCCAGAACATATCCGAAAAATGTTGATACAAGCGTCATGTAAAGGGTATCCTTTATACCCACCAGTATCATCTCAATAACTTTCTGATCAAACATCTTCCTTCACCTCCGTTACAGCAAGATTTCTTTCCTTGAGCCAGCTTATCATCTGTTCCTGCAGGTCTTCTCCTTCAGACAGACCCAGTATCATTTCGCCCCTTGCTTTTCCTCCTACATTTCTTGTATCTGCTTTCAGTATGTTTACCGGTGCATTAAATGTAAGTATCAGGTTGGCCACTACAGGCTCATATGCAGAATTTTCAGAGAAAACTATACGAACCTTTCTTGTAGCCTCCAGTCTGTCTAAAGGTGAATATCTTATCTTGGTATCAAGGATGAGTTCCTTTGCAGCATCTGATTTAGGTGCCTCAAATATTTCATCTACTAAGCCTTCTTCCACCAGGTTACCGTTGTCGATAATTGCAACCTTCTTACATATGCTGGTCACGACCGACATCTGATGGGTTATTATCACTATGGTAATCCCCAGCTTTTCGTTGATTTCTTTTAAAAGCTGAAGAATTGATTCAGTAGTCTGGGGGTCAAGAGCACTGGTAGCCTCGTCGCAGAGAAGTATATCCGGCTCAGTTGCAAGTGCCCTTGCAATCGCCACCCTCTGTTTCTGTCCTCCGGAAAGCTGTGAAGGATATGCCTTTTCTTTTTCTTCCAGGTTTACTGTCTTAAGAAGCTCCTTAGCCTTTTGCCTTGCTTCCTTTTTCTTTACGCCTGCAAGCTCCAGCGGAAAGCAGACATTATCGGTAACATTCTTCTGTTCCAGCAAGTTAAAGCTCTGGAATATCATTCCGATCTTGGCACGCTTCTTGCGCAGTTCCTTTTCACTGAGTTTTGCAAGATCAACACCCTCGATAAACACCTGGCCTTCTGTAGGCCTTTCGAGAAAATTGATAGTCCTTACGAGCGTACTCTTTCCCGCGCCTGACATACCGATTATTCCGAAGATGTCACCTTTCTCAATGGAAAGATTGATGTTGTTCAAAGCCGTAACATTTAAGTCTTTGGCCTTAAAGGTTTTTGTAAGATTTTTTATTTCTATCTCGCTCATTTTTTCACCTGTTCTATATTTACTATAATAATAGAAATAAATTCACTCTATATTATGATCAATACGCCAAAGGATTCCACCTCAAATGCAATTATGTGTATCAAATAATTTTGACGCATAAATCATAATATAGCGTAACCGTTCAGAACCATTACGGTTTTGAGCAGTTACGCTTATTCAGAATAGTTATTAATTTTGGGAGATATTATAACAATTCTTTTTTGCAGCTCATCAGTTGCATCTTCTTACTTATCGTAGAATACTACTGCTCCGTCATAAGTCTCTTCGATAAACTGCTGGATCTCTGCAGATCTTAATACAGCTACCAGAGCTTTGATCTTGTCTGAAGACTCGTTACCGTCATATACAGCTACGATGTTAACATATGTCTCAGCTGCGATTGAATCGCTTGACTCATAAGCTATTGAGTCCTGACCTACAGAGTAGCCTGCCTCAAGTGCATAGTTACCGTTAAGTACAACATATGCTACTTCATCAACAACTCTTGCTACCTGTGCTGCCTCAAGCTCTACGAACTCGATGTTGTAAGGATTCTCTGTGATATCGTTAACAGTTGCTGTAAGTCCTACGCCGTCTGCAAGTGTAAGTAAGCCGTTGTCCTGAAGAAGAAGGAGTGCTCTTGCTTCGTTTGTAGTATCGTTAGGTATTGCGATTGAATCTCCGTCAGCTATCTCATCAAGGCTGCTCTTTGTTCCGGGATAGATTCCGAAGGGCTCGTAGTGAATGTCACCGGCATCTACAAGGTGTGTACCCTGCTCTTCGTTGAAGCTGTCAAGATAAGGAACGTGCTGGAAGTAGTTAGCATCAAACTCACCGGACTCTACTACAAGGTTGGGCTGTACATAATCATCAAACTCTGTAACTTCAAGTGTGTATCCGTAATCATCAAGGATCTCAGCTGCCTTAGCAAGTATCTCTGCGTGAGGTACAGGTGAAGCTGCTACTGTGATAACCTCGCCGTTACCGGGTACGATATCAAGAGCGTCTGCAGTATCTGCAACATCTGTTGTATCGGCAGCTGCTCCGCCGACAACACCGCCTTCAACAACAAGTGTATCTTCATAATCTGCACCATAAGTATCAAGAAGTGTTGCCTCGTAGTCAGCATGGAAGAAGTTCTCGTTGCCAAGTGTCTTGATCTCGTCATTCAGCCAGTCAAGCAGTGTAGTATTTCCTTTTGATACAGCGGGTGCTATTGTATCCTGGCTTCCAAGTTCGGGAATTCCTACAACATATCCCTCGTTCTCAAGTGCGTATGCGATAACCTCTGTATTGTCATTTGCCCATGCAACGCCTGTTCCGTTTTCAAAAGATGTCTTTGCAGTTGCATAAGTATCAAACTTCTGCAGCTTAATGTCCGGATAGTTTTCTTCAAGGTATGTCTCAGCAGTTGTACCGGAGATTACGATCACCTGGTCATCAGCACCGATCTGGTCAAGGCTTGTGATAACATTGGATTCAGGTGAAACAACACCAAGTGCTA
Organism: Butyrivibrio sp.; assembly: GCF_017940685.1. Classification (GTDB taxonomy): domain Bacteria; phylum Bacillota; class Clostridia; order Lachnospirales; family Lachnospiraceae; genus Butyrivibrio. Next base: position 2,708 of record NZ_JAGAYD010000179.1, read on the forward strand.
CATTCATATAAGGAAGAGCAAAATCAACTTTCTCTGCTCGCTCTGCTGTTACCGTGAAGTTTGCAAGTACTATATCAACCTTGCCGGTCTCGAGATATTCAACTCTGCTTGCAGCTTCTGTTGATACATAGTTTATATTTACTCCAAGATCCTGTCCGATCCTCTCTGCGAAGTAAACATCGTATCCCTGATAGTCACCGTTCTCATCAACATATCCGAAGGGGTTCTTATCGGAAAATACTCCGATGTTGATGGTTCCGTCTGCCTTGATCTCATCAAGTGTTCTGTATACTTTGCTCTCATCATTGCCTGAAGCATTCACTGTACTGGGATCTGCAGCATTTTCGCATCCTGTAAGTGAAGCCAGTCCAAGGCTCGCAGTCAGGACACCTGTAAGTAAGTTTCTGAATAGTTTCTTTTTCATAGTTCTTCTCCTCTTTTTTATTGATCAAATATTCTACTGTCTCAGAAGTTTTAATTGACCGGGCATTTGTAATCTGCACTTATAAATTTTTGCATTTAAAATGCCCGGTGATCTTTACTCCCGGGCAAATGGAATACTTAAATCCGAAATGACGAATCTCCGTATTTAGGCGCATGACAGATGAGCCAAACGCCCGACCATAATACCTGCCCGGGAGCACAGCATTCGACACATACACCA
>NZ_JAGAYD010000180.1 GCF_017940685.1 Butyrivibrio sp.
TGATATTAATGTTCCTACTTCAAGAATTCAGGACATTCTCCATGGAAGAAGGAAAATCACAGTTGACACATCATTGAGACTTGCCAAGTATTTTGATGTTTCCGATAGCTATTTTTTAAGTATTCAGGACGACATAGATTTGAGGAATGCTAAGATGGAATTGGAAGTTGAAATATTGGGTATCAAAAAATGTGATTACTTGGTACAGATATCACAAAAGGCCTGATTTTGGAAGGAGGCTCCATGAAGATACTACAACTAGTCAGTAACGATTTTGAAGATCTTGAACTGTGGTGCCCAGTGATGCGCCTTAGAGAAGAGGGCATCCAGGTTGACCTGGTGGCAGAGAAAAAGGGTGAGTATACCGGAAAATACGGCGTACACTGTGAGGCTACGCTCACCTTTGATGAAGTGGATCCTAAGGACTACGATGGCGTGCTGGTTCCTGGAGGATGGGCTCCGGATAAGCTTCGCCGTTTCCCCAAGGTGCTTGAGATCGTGAAGAGCATGAATGACGATGGCAAGCTCATTGGCGAGATCTGCCATGCAGGCTGGGTTCTGATATCGGCGAAGATCCTTGATGGCCGGAAAGTCACCAGTACTCCGGGAATTAAGGATGATATGGAAAACGCAGGTGCTACCTGGCTTGACGAGGCAGTAGTTGTTGATGGAAACATAATATCAGCCCGCAGGCCACCGGATATCCCAGAGTATAACAAGGCGCTGGTGGAATTTCTTAAGGCTTGGAAGTAATCGAATAGGTAAGATGGAATTTTGCTAAGATATACCCTCTTTACTGAGCACCAGTAAGGAGGGTATTTATAAAAATGAATCTATTTGACGCGCGTCAAATGACGTAAGTAAAAATCGTCCTATACCCACCACCCTCAGAATTCGATATAATTGTTCTATCGATAATTTAGGAGGAAAGAGAAATGGCAATTGACAATAACTGCGGATACTGTGTAGGAGGAGAGCCTCTTGCAAAATTTGGCATCAAGATTTGTGACCTTGATGTAAGCCAACTGATCCTTTTTAAGGAGCAGAGCCACAAGGGCAGATGTATAGTGGCTTACAAGGATCATGTTAGCGAGATTGTAGACATATCTGATGAGGATAGAAATAAGTTCTTTGCAGACGTAAACAGAGCTGCCAAAGCTATCCACAAGGCATTTAACCCTGATAAGGTCAACTACGGTGCATACGGCGACACAGGATGCCACCTTCACATGCACCTGGTTCCCAAGTACAAGGACGGCTATGAGTGGGGCGGAGTTTTCGAGATGAACCCACAGAAGGTTTTCCTTTCAGACGCTGAGTACGACGAGCTTATTAAACAGATCAAGGACAATCTGGAGTAAAATGGATAATGGCAGAACAGCAGCACAAGAGACGAGTTCACTATTCGGGCAAGTACCCAAAAAAGTTTGAAGAAAAATACAAAGAGCAGAATCCTGACAAGTACAAGGACACCATAGACCATGTAATTGCCAAGGGTTCAACTCCTGCTGGAATGCACATTTCCATCATGGTAAAAGAGATCCTGGATTTCCTTCAGATCCATCCAGGACAGCAGGGGCTTGACTGTACTTTGGGGTACGGTGGCCACACCAGGAAGATGCTGGAAAAACTGGAGGGCCGTGGTTGTATCTACGGCCTTGATGTTGACCCTATAGAGTCTGAAAAGACCGTAAAGCGTCTTAGAGATGCTGGCTTTGGCGAAGATGCCTTTAAGTTCAGGCTTATTAACTTTGCAAACATAGATCAGGTGGCAGCTGAGGCAGGAGGTTTTGATTTCGTACTTGCCGATCTTGGCGTATCTTCCATGCAGATTGATAACCCTGAGAGGGGCTTTTCTTACAAGGTTGATGGCCCTTTAGATCTTCGCCTAGACCCGGCTCACGGAGAATCAGCAGCAGAGCGCCTTAAGCACATCACAAGAGATGAGTTTGTTGGCATGATGGTTGAAAACTCCGATGAACCCTATGCCGAGGAGATAGCCGACAAGGTCTTTTCCCTTATGAAGAAGGGCGAGAGCATAGACACCACAACGGCCCTCAGGGAAGCCATCGAAAGCGCTCTTTGGAAGCTTCCCAAGGATGAAAAGTCAGATGCTGTGAAAAAGAGCTGCGCCAGAGTGTTCCAGGCTCTTCGAATAGACGTAAACAGTGAATTTGAAGTGCTGTACGCATTTCTTGAAAAGCTTCCGGGAATCCTTAACCCCGGCGGAAGAGTTGCAATCCTTACCTTCCATTCAGGGGAGGACAGGCTTGTGAAAAAGTCCTTTAAGGAACTATATAAAAGCGGCGTCTACAGCGAAATTTCTTCAGATGTAATAAGACCTTCCGCAGAGGAATGCAGGGTCAATCCCCGCAGCAAGTCCACCAAGATGCGCTGGGCTATAAAGAGTAATTAGGATGGAGCAGAAAATGGCAAGACCAGAGTATCTTACAACCCTGTGTTACCTTGAAAGAGGTGACAGCTACCTCATGATGCACAGGATTTCCAAGAAAAAAGATATCAACAAGGACAAATGGATTGGCGTAGGTGGTCACTTTGAAGAGGGTGAGAGCCCTGAGGAGTGCATAAAAAGAGAGATTCTTGAAGAGACTGGATATGACATTCCACTGGATGAAATAGAATACAGGGCAGTGATCACCTTTATTTCCGATAAAGGTGACTATGAACTCATGAGCCTGTTTACGGCTAAGGCCCCTGAGGGAGAGCCGATTCCCTGCGATGAGGGCGTATTTGAATGGGTGCCAAAAGAAAAAGTTCCTTCCCTTAACATCTGGGAGGGCGATAAGATATTCTTCAGGGAGCTTGACAGGAGCCGTGAGTTCTTTTCCCTGAAAATGCGCTATGATAAAGAGGATAAACTGATCGAAGCGGTGTTAAATGGCCGGAATATTCTGTGACATTGGGCCAGTGATCAGCCCCTGAGGCATAGCTTTGATCAAAAGGTGGTTATGAGGAGTATGAAAAAGAAAATTTTGGCAACAGGACTGGTTCTTTCAATGATCCTGACGGGCTGCAGTTTGAACGATTATAACGAAGGGCTTGATGATGCCAACGAGCTTGTAAGCGGCGTTGTTGGTGCAATGAATGATATTGCAAGTGGGGCATCATCGGTAATGCAGGATGCATCGCCTACAGCCGCTTCTATAGCAGATGAAGTGAAAAATAGCATTGATGTAGTAAAAGACAGCGGAGTCCTTGATGAAGTCAAGGAAAATGTAAAAGACAGCGTTAAAGAGGCTGGAGACAAGGCCACAGATGCAGCAAAGCAGTCAATTAAAGATGCTGCTAAGGATGCATTAAACGGCATTTCCAAGGATGCTTTGAATGATGCTGCATCAGAGGCGCTATCAACCGTTGATAGCAGCAGTACAGCTGGAATCCTTAAATCCGCTGCGGATATTGAACTTACCGATACTGATGGAAATGGTAAAAACTATCATTTCTACTATGCTGGAGATGATTTCACAGCAATCTACACAACGGACAACTGGAAGGTTAAGGACTCCTACAGAGTTCACAGTGAGGCAGACATGATCATTATCTGTCAGGCCCTTATTGATGAGCATCCAGTCCGTGGAAAAGATATGGAAAGCTACAGAACAGCTGAAGATATGGCCTATGAATGGGAAATCCATAACATGGGTTATGCTTTCTTTTCAAATGATGAGAACCTCAGGAACAAGGCCAAAGATGTGGACTTTGATCCCAAGGACCAGGGACTTACCATAGAAGAGTTCTATGAGTCCAGAACAGGAAAAGAGTTTGACGTTAATGTAATACTTGGAAGTGGCTGAGTACCATTATTATCAGCCCCATAAATTGCGGAGCTATTATTTTGAAATACCGAAACATAGTAAAAGCTAAATTCATAGCAAGACCAAACAGGTTCATTGCCAGAGTAGATCTAGATGGCAATGAACTTGTTGTTCATGTGAAAAACACAGGGCGATGCAAAGAACTCCTTATCCCTGGATGCGCTGTTTATCTTGAAAAGGCGGAAAATCCTGTGAGGAAGACTCCCTATGATCTTGTGGCTGTAGAAAAAGATGGACGCATTATTAACATCGATTCACAGGCTCCAAACACAGTGGTAAAAGAGTGGCTTCTAGCACAAAATTATTATTCGAAAGTAAAACCTGAGTACAAATATGGGGATTCAAGGATAGATTTTTACATGGAAAAGGGTGATGAAAAGTTCCTGATGGAAGTTAAAGGATGCACCCTTTTTATTGACGGAATCGGGTATTTTCCTGACGCTCCCACAGAACGTGGAACCAAGCATTTAAGAGAACTTACAGAGGCTGTTAAATCTGGATTTAACACTGCGATAGCATTTGTTATCCAAGGAGAAGGAATATCAGAGGTAAGACCTAATGATAAAACTGACCCTGACTTTACCAAGGCTTTTTATGAAGCCCAAAAAGCTGGTGTTAAAATTTTATTCTTGAAATGCAAGGTCACAGAAGATAGCCTATATATTGTTTCGCAATAAAAACAAAAATATAGGAAGATTGTTGAGGGTAATTAAGTGTTTAAAAGAGAAAAAGGTTCATCTATCTGGGCATTTATGCCTGTTACTATTCTGACTGCAGTGTTCTGCTGCGTGCTGTGGGGATCAGCTTCTCCGGCGATCAAGATCGCATATGAATTGTTTCAGATTCCTGCAGATGATACGGCTTCACGCCTGATGCTTGCTGGTGCAAGATTTACAATAGCAGGTGTTATGACAATCCTGTTTGGGTCACTTCTGGCTCGAAAAGCCCTTGTTCCCAAGGTTAGCTCATTAAAGAATATATTGATCCTGGCAATGGTGCAGACTATCGGACAGTATTATTTCTTTTTCATGTCCCTGGCCAACACCAGCGGAGTAAGAGGCTCTCTAATAAATGCATCAGGTAATTTCCTTGCTGTCCTCTTTGCAGTGTATATTTTCAGACTGGAAAATATGACTCTTAAAAAGATACTTGGTTGTATCGTAGGATTTCTTGGTATTATAGTAGTGTTTGGAGGTGGTTCATCACTGCTTGCAGGTGATCCAATAACCTTTGCAGGAGAGGGCGCCATGCTTGTAGCAGCAACATTCTACGCAGCATCTGGATGCCTTATCAAGATCTTTTCAAAGGATGAGAACCCGGTTGTTTTAAGTGGCTACCAGTTCTTTGTTGGAGGAATAGTTCTTTTCATAGTAGGAAGGCTCATGGGCGGAAGCCTCGTATTCTACAACTCAGGATGTGTACTTAACCTTATCTACATGGGATTTATCTCCGCAGGTGCCTACACCATGTGGGGCGTACTTCTTAAGTACAACCCTGTGAGCAGGGTTTCGATCCTTGGATTTATCAATCCAATAATGGGAGTTGTGCTGTCGGCTCTTTTCCTTGGAGAGTACTCACAGGCCTTCTCACCAAGCAGCTTCCTGGCGCTTCTCCTTGTAAGTGCAGGAATTGTTATCGTTAACATCAATTTGAAAAAGTCGTAAGAGAATATTTCATGCAGAATTTTGAGACTGGGAACAGAGAAGAAGCAATCAGATATAAATTCACTTTAAAAGAGTGTCTTTTTGGCGATGCGGACTTTTACAGGCGCGTCGCTACTGTTGTTGTACCCATGATAGTGCAGAACACACTGTCAAATATTGTTGGCCTTCTGGACAACATCATGGTTGGGCAGGTGGGAACCCTTCCGATGTCGGCGGTTGCCATCGTTAACCAGATACTATTCATCTTTTACCTGTGTATCTGGGGATCTCTTGCAGGTGCAGGTATTTACAGTACCCAGTTCTTTGGGAAAGGAGATATGGAGGGCGTAAGGTATGCTATAAGGTTTAAGCTTCTTACTGCCATTACCATATTTACCATCGCTGCGTTTATACTGCATAACTTAGGACCTGACATTATTTCTTTATACATATCTGCAGATACCTTAGAGGCAGACAGGATTGCAACTATGGGGTATGCAGTCGGGTACCTCACTATTATGATTGTGGGACTTGCGCCCTTTAGCCTTGCACAGGTTTATGCCAGTGCCATGAGAGAGTCAGGAAGGACCACGCTTCCTATGGTGGCCAGCATGATCGCCATGCTGATAAACTTTGTGTTTAATGCGCTTTTGATCTTTGGCCTTTTTGGACTTCCCAAGATGGGAGTTCTAGGAGCAGCTATAGCGACTGTAATATCCAGATTTACTGAACTTGCCATCATACTTGTTGGGGCCCACAGGCCTGGAACACATTATGGTTTCTTTAATGGACTATACCGGAACTTCAGGATTCCTGGAAGTCTGGTTCTTCCTATACTTACCAAGTCTCTGCCGCTTCTTTGTAACGAGTTTTTGTGGAGCCTTGCTCAGGCAAGTCTTTTGCAGGCATATTCCGTAAGGGGAATTGCGGTTATTGCCGCTATGAATATCAGCGGAACCATATCTCAGATATTCAACGAAGTATTTTTGTCTATAGGTAACTCAACGGGAATCATAGTTGGACAGGAGCTTGGTGCTGACAGGCTGGTGAATGCCAGAAGGAGTGCATGGAGAATGGCGTCTCTTAGCATCATGAGCACCTTTGTTATGGGATCACTTCTTGCAATTGCAGCGCCCATCATTCCACAGATTTACAACACCGGGGATGACATAAAGATGCTGGCCACAAGGTGTATCTGGGTTGTTGCCATGGTAATGCCAATAAACGCATATGCCAATGTGTCTTACTTTACAATGCGTTCAGGTGGCAAGACAGCTGTGACATTTTTGTTTGACAGCTGCTTTGCCTGGGTGGTTACAGTGCCTTCAGCCTATATTCTCTCAAGGTTTACGGCTCTTCCAGCCCTTAACGTATTTATGATCGTTTCACTTCTTGAAATTTTAAAATGTATAATTGGATTCTGCCTGGTAAAGAGCGGAGTCTGGGTAAGGAATATAGTAAAGGCTGCCTGAGTAAACAGGCAGCCTTTTATTGTCTTATTAGTTATTCGGTTAAAAGAGATTTCATCAAGGGTTCAGCGCGTATTTCAGCATAAGTTCTGCAAGCTGAGCCTGCTCATCTTCAGAGAGGTTCTCTTGAGCGTATTTCATAAGACCAGCAGTGTCACCACTTGAAATATATGCCTGAACTTCTGGGATGTCCTCAAGCTCAACGTTGTTGGCTATGATTTCTGTAACTGTATCTTTATCTTCCTCTGTCATGGACTCAGCGATCTCTTTTACCTTGCCATCGGACTTTTCAATGTACTGATCAACAGCTTCGCTGACGATGGCTTTTTTAATAGGATTGGCAGTGCTCTTTTTGGTACTTGCGCTGGCCTCTACGGTTTCAACAGAAGCCTCGACATCTTTAGTTATTGATTTCCTCGCAAACAGGAATATTCCGCCAATTGCCAAGATGATAGCAAGTGTTATTATAAACGATTTAAAGGCTTTCATGGTTATGATCCTTTCATAAATCTTTAAGGTTGGTTTAAAGTGCAGGCTTTATTATAATGCTGTAAAGAAGCCATGTCAAAGAATGAAAAAAGGGGTATACCTCAAAAATTGAAAAGATACGATTTTACGATGATGATTGGGTGAAAAAGCTTGATTTGCAAAAAGCAGTACCAGAAATTGGTGAAAAATTCTTTGCAAAATGCCATAAATGGCTCAAGAAAAATGAAAAGTATTGTACCTCTTTTAATGAGATGAATGTTTTCACCCAAGCATAAGGACAAGACTATCAGGATAACGAGGAAGAATAAGAATGGGAAGAATAGTATCAAGAATAATAGATTTTTTTAGAGTAAAAAGATATATGATTAGCAAAATGCGGAAAAAACTAGCGTTTATTACCATATTCACCACCTTATGTCTTGCAGGGTGCGGAAAAGAAACGCCTGCCAACAGCGCAGATCCGCAGCAGACTGAGCAGTCTACTGAAAACAACGAATCGTCGACATCCACACATCAGGAATCCACTGATGTGACCACCACCATTACATCTCAGGAAACCACCGCTTCTCAGGATACTGCTGTCACCACCACTGCCACAGACACCACCCTTACCATAACCTGCATCAAAGGCGGAGCAGCAGATGCTTTCGTTTTGATCTCTGACAGTCATGTCACGATAATAGATACAGGCCTTGATAAAAAGGCAGACAAGCTGGTGGAGTTTTTAAATGAACAGGGTGTCACAAAAGTGGATGAACTCATAATCACTCATTTTGACAAGGATCATGTAGGCGGCGCAGACCACATCCTGAATAACTTTGAAGTTGGCACAGTCTACACCACTTATCATTCAAAAGAGTCTGATGACATAACAGCATATTTAGAGGCCCTTGAAAACAGTGGCCTTGAGGAGACCACTGTTTCGGAAAACCTGACTTTCGCTGCAGACGGGATCTCTTTTACCATATATCCACCTAAGTCTCCGGTTTACTACGACAGCACCAGCAACAACTCATCCCTTGTGATCAGGGTATCCCTTGGCGAGAACTCGATGCTCTTTGCAGGAGATGCAGAGTACGAGCGTCTTTCAGAACTTCTAAAGACAGAGGGCCTTGGCTCCACCATCCTTAAGGTTCCTCATCATGGGCGCTATAATGCTAACACCGAAGCCTTTATCAAGTGTGTAAACCCTCAGTATGCCATCATTACATCCAGTAACGGTGAACCTGAGGATCAGGAAGTTTTAGACATCCTTGCAGCAAATGGCACTAAGACTTACCTGACAAAAGATGGCGATGTCACCATAACTATGACTGCAGATGCTGTAGAAATCACACAGTGAACCAGGCATATGCATGTTCTGATTTGAATACTTTTTTACTTCCAATTAATGGAAGAAAATAGTAATATTGATATGTTATGGACTTATTTCAGTATATGCGCGAAAACAATATGGAAAAAGAATCTCCGCTTGCCGCCAGGATGCGCCCAAGGACCCTTGATGAGGTAGTTGGACAGCAGCACA
>NZ_JAGAYD010000181.1 GCF_017940685.1 Butyrivibrio sp.
AATTGTAAGAGAGTCTGTAAGAGACAAGGATATATACATAATTGTTGATGTTCTTAACAATTCACTTACCTACAAGATGGATGGTGAACCCAATCGCATGTCGCCAGATGATCATTACATGGACCTTAAGAGGGTGATAGCGGCCTGCAATGGCAAGGCTGCAAGGATCACTGTGATAATGCCGTTTTTGTATGAAGGAAGACAGCACAGAAAGACCACAAGAGAATCTCTTGACTGCGCTGTGATGCTAAGAGAACTTGAGAACATGGGTGTTCACGAGATTATTACCTTTGATGCCCACGACCCCAGAATGCAGAACACGACTCCTCTAAAAAGCCTTGAGAACATATCTCCGGCGCTTCAGTTTACCCAGGCGCTTCTTACTGAGTATGAGGATATACAGCTTGACTCTGACCATTTAATGCTCATTGCACCAGATGAAGGTGCCACAGAGAGGGTAGTATTCCTTGCTTCTTTGTATGGCGTCAACATTGGAATGTTTTATAAGAGAAGAGATTATACACAAATCGTTGAGGGTTGTAATCCGATAATCGCTCATGACTTTTGCGGTGCTTCTGTTGAGGGGAAGGATTGCATTGTAATAGATGACATGATCTCTTCAGGCGGCAGTATGCTTGATGTATCAAGGCAGCTCAAAAAAATGGGTGCCAAGAGAGTGTTTATTTTCTCTACATTTGGATTATTTACAAATGGCTTTAAGAAGTTCGATGACTCTTTTGAAAAGAAGGAATTCGACAGGATATTCACAACAAATCTTATATACCAAAAGCCTGAGCTTCTTAAGAAGGATTATTATTACGGCGTCAGCATGAACAGATATATTGCTGCCATAATTGACACTATGAATAAAGGTAAGACATTGAGTTCTCTTACAAGACCTGCCTTGAAGATCAGGGACATGATAGAGAATTATAAAAAGAAAGACTTGTAAGCATTGCAGAAAAAAGCCGTCCAAATGCCGGATGAACCAGCATTGGACGGCTTTTTTATTGATATTGGATCAAAGCTCTGAAGTGCAGTGAGGGCATCTTGTTGCCTCGATATTGATCTCACTCTTACATTTAGGGCAGATCTTTGTAGTTGCAGGAGCTTCTTCCTTTTCCTTCTCAAGTCTTGCTGAGAGCTTGTTCATTCCCTTTATGATAAAGAAGATGACAAGTGCCATCAGGATGAAGTTGATGACTACAGTTATGAAGGTTCCGTAGTTAAGTGTAGCTGCTCCAGCTTCCTTGGCTGCCTCAAGTGTTGCATAGCTTCCACCATCAAGAACAATAAACTTGTTGTTGAAATCAACACCTCCTGTAAGAAGCCCAATGAGGGGCATGATAATGTCATCTACAAGAGATGAGATTATTTTCTGGAAGGCTCCGCCGATGATAACGCCCACTGCCATGTCAAGGACATTGCCTCTCATGATAAATTCACGAAATTCCCCTGCGAATCCTTTGCCTTTTCCTGCTGCATTTTTTATTTTTTCTGTCATTGTTTTTCCCTCACTTTCTTAATTCATACACTTAAAAGATTTTATCACATTAACGTGGCATCAGCAATAAAGTCACGAGCTACCATTTATTAAGGGTAAAAAAGTATGTTACAATGTTGATATAAGATTACATGGCTTTAAGACGATATTATTATTGCCATAACTAATTTCTGCTCGTATAAATATTTAGAAACAATTTTTTAGGAGGTATAATCTAATGGGTGATAAAAAGAATAAGGAAATTGAAAATAAGGTTATAAAAGAAGAGGAGCTTAATAATGTGTCTGGAGGAATAATGCATCCTGCCTATTCTTTAACAAGAGATGTTGCGGGAGGTTTGGCAAATTGTGGCAAGTCTGAAGCACCTTCTCGACCAGGCATGAGATAAATATGACAACAAAAAGCCCACACCATAATTGTGTGGGCTATATTTATGTTATTAAAAACTGGTTGATCCTCTCTTAATAAGTTCGCCTGAAAAAATAGTCTTTTGAGGCATCTCATTCTGAGAGAGTGTACCGATCAGAGTCTTAACAAGCTGTATGCACATATCTTCAAGCCTGTTGTC
>NZ_JAGAYD010000182.1 GCF_017940685.1 Butyrivibrio sp.
AACGTGAATAAGGCAGAGGAACAGCAGTTTGCAGTACTCTCATCCAGAGTCAGTAGCGCTGAAAGAGAGAAGCATGAAGCCCAGAAGAAAGCAAGACTTCTGGAGCAGGAGAACTCTGCCCTTAAGTCCAAGAATGAGGACATGCAAAGGCGACTCAATGAGAAGATGGACGAGGTTGCTGATACCGTCAGGCAGATGGCCCAGTTCATGATGGGCAAAGGGCCTGTTACTCTATCTGACTCCTTAAGAGATGCAATAGTAGCTGGAGTAAAGGAAGAGTTTGAGGCTCAGCTTCGAGAAGAGCGTGAGGCTCATGCCAAAGAGATGCAGTCTTTGAAGGATCAGTTTGCCCTGATGCTAGCAGCCAAGGATAATGAGATTGCAGCTTTAAAGGCTAAGAATGGTGAAGATCAAGGCGATGCTCATGGTACAGTAAGTCATGGTCAGTCAATCCCTGAAGGTATGACTCCAGAAGACCGCAATAAGCAGCTTGAACAGCAGAATTCAAATCTGGCAATAGCTGCTTATGGTCAGAATTGTGAGTCAGAAAAATATAATCACGGCTGCCAGCCTCCTGTAAATGCAGATGATCTTGACCTCAATGGCGAAGAAGTGCCAGATGAACGAGTGGCCGCAATTGCACAGGAGATAAAGGTACGCAAAGACATGAAAGGTATAGATAAGCCTCGCCGACAGCAACCCTTGGAAGAAAGCATCCTGGCAGATGAGAAGAGACAGATAATCTTGAAACCGGAAGGCATGCCAGAAGATGTATATGAGGTGGGGCGTGATTATTCTACTCGTTTTTATTATGTAAGAGGATATATCCGCTGTCAGGTGATTGCCCGTTTGAAATTCAGAGATCCACGTGGAAACTATTATCACGTAAATCTTCCGGAGAAATACAAGAACTGTATGGGTCGAACTGAGGCCACAGAATCCCTTATAGCCTATATTCTGTCGCAGCATTTTGAGTTTGGTGTGACGATTGCCGATATAGAATTACAGTTAAAGCGCATGGGTCTTAACTTCAGTCATGCAACCATTATGAACTGGATTAAGATAGGAGCTGATCTCTTGGAACCTCTTGATGAACCGCTTCAACATGAAATTATTAATAGCGGTGAAGATTACTGCGATGAGTCTACAGTTAAGACCTGTGACAAGCGTCTCCCAAATAAAGACGAGAAGGAGGATGAAGTGGAAGACGAGTTACATTACTTCAGGCGCTGGATGTACTGCCACCATGCTGGTCCATTGAAACTGACGCAGTTTGTTTTCTTTGGTCGTGGCCGTAGGACTCAGGAGGCAATCAGGGAGTATTTCAAGGATGTCATGGACAGACTTTACCTGCATAGTGATGGTGCCAAGATGTATAAATGCTATAATATAGCAGGCCTTATTATAAGGATTTCCTGTCTGGTGCATATGCGCAGACCATTCTTTAAACTGAAGGATGTCTCTAAAGATGCAATGGAGATAGTGAAGCTGGCTGATAAGATCTTCCATCTTGACAAGACGATAAAGGAGGCTTTTAAAGGTGATGTGGATCGAATCACGCAGGAGCGAGTCCTGCAGATAGGGCCAGTGCTACACACAATTAAGAATATCCTTGATATGCTTGAAAGTGCGCTCGATCAGAAGAAAGAGCCGGAACTTTTCAAGGCTGTGAAGTATGCCCTGGATGAATATCCCTGTCTGCTGAATGCCCTTCAGGATGGTACACTCGACTTCTCGAACAACCGTTGCGAGAGGCAGATCCGTAGGCTGGCTAAATATAGGAATAATAGTTTCTTTACAGGCAGTCCTGAAGCATCAAAGAGATTAGCAAGGCTATTGTCACACTTTGCTAACTGTAAGGACCATCATCTTGATTCCTTTACATATCTTTGTGATGTGTTCCGTCGTAAGCGGTCATTTTAGACCGTATTGCGTACCTAATATATAATGATTATCTTTGCGGCGTATATCCAAAACGCAACAAAGAATGATCAACAAAAAAAAAAGAAGGAGGCTTCTACGCCTCAAAAGTAAGACTGTTTCTCAATGAGTACGATGGGATACCGCTGGAGGAGTTCTGCAAGGCAGAGAAGGTCAGTTACAACAAGATGCTTAACTGCCTTGGACGGACAA
>NZ_JAGAYD010000183.1 GCF_017940685.1 Butyrivibrio sp.
CGGTGATTAACCGTCAGCAGTTATTTATTGTGCTGTCAAGGGTGGCGTCCGGTTACCTCAATGTAAATATCTGCGATTTTCAAGGTTCATCTGAGCCTATTTTTTTGACTCAGTTTTTTCATAGATCATTTGACACTATCATTCTTTTTTATATTTTAACACATGTGTTTATACGAGGAAAAAGAAATAATGGCAAAATTTTTCATTAAATTTATTGATCCGCATCCATCTCTTTCATAGCTCTGGCAAATTCAGCCTGGAAAAGCGCATTTTCTTTTTCATGCTCCAAGGCCCCGGCCCTTATCTGCTCAGGCGACAACACCTCCGATCCTATGAACCTAAGTGCCTCCCCAGCCTTCACCGTCTTAAGCACGATCTGTCTTGAACACGGCCCAACCATCAGTAGTTCCATGGCTTCTTCGTCTGATAAAAAACCGCTTGTTATGATTCCGAAGGTGTCATAAATCGTATCATTGGCGATAGGCCCAATGATCACATCGTACTCTCCAAACAAGTCAGGCCTGACCCTTCTGTTTGAAAAGATATACTCAAACCACTCCTTATCCCTCTTTAGCTCTTTTACTAAAAGAGTGCTCTCGTCAAGCTCGTAGTGGTTTACGATCACCTCTTTTCCCTTCTGCTCCCTGGCCCATCTCATGGCGAATTCCTTGTTGTCAGTGGTGTAAAACCCCTGGCCAAAGTCCGCATTTTTCCTGCCGTGATGAACATCAGGCTCCTTAATGACGTCGTATCCTGCGTGAAATAAGGTGATCATAGGCGCTCCTCTTTGGTGTTAAAAAAAGGGCTGAGCGCTATTGCGCCCAGCCCCAGTAGCTTATATTAATTATGCCATAAGCATGCGGAACATTTCAATTACCTGCTCTTTTGTAGCTTCTCTTGGGTTTCCAGGATAGCATGCATCATTAAGAGCGTCTGTAGCAAGAACATCAAGGTCTTCCTCTTTGATCTTATCAAGAGTCTTAGGAATACCAACATCCTCAGAAAGCTTCTTAACTGCAGCGATAGCAGCATCTCTGTACTCTTCCTGGCTCATGTTGTCTACGCCCTCAACACCCATAGCTCTTGCAACCTCGCGAAGTCTCTCGCCTGTGTACTCGCGGTTGAACTCCATTGAGATTGGAAGGAACATAGCACATGCAACGCCGTGAGGTGTGTCATAGTGTGCTGAAAGAGTGTGTGCCATAGCGTGGTCGATACCAAGACCAACGTTTGAGAAGCCCATTCCTGCGATGTACTGGCCAAGAGCCATTCCTTCGCGGCCTTCCTTGGTGTTCTCAACAGCGCCTCTAAGGTTCTTGGAAATAAGTCTGATAGCCTCGAGATGGAACATGTCTGTCATCTCCCAGGCAGCTCTTGTTGTGTAGCCTTCGATAGCGTGTGTAAGAGCGTCCATACCTGTAGCAGCTGTAAGTCCCTTAGGCATTGAAGACATCATCTCAGGGTCAACAACAGCAACGATTGGCATATCGTGAGTATCTACGCACACGAACTTTCTCTCTTTTTCAACGTCTGTGATAACGTAGTTGATTGTAACCTCAGCTGCAGTTCCAGCAGTTGTAGGAACAGCAATGATAGGAACGCAAGGGTTCTTGGTTGGAGCAACGCCCTCAAGTGAACGAACATCAGCAAACTCAGGGTTTGTGATGATGATACCGATAGCCTTTGAAGTATCCATTGATGAACCGCCGCCGATAGCGATGATGCAGTCAGCACCTGACTTCTTGAAGGCCTCTACGCCGTTCTTAACGTTCTCAATTGTAGGATTGGGTTTGATATCTGAGTAGATCTCGTAAGGGATCTTAGCCTCATCGAGAAGGTCTGTAACCTTAGCTGTTACGCCAAATTTGATAAGATCTGGATCTGATGCAACAAATGCCTTCTTAAATCCGTAGTTGTTAAACTCAGTAACAACTTCCTTGATGGCTCCTGCGCCGTGATAAGATGTTCCGTTTAAAGAAATTCTGTTTGCCATAATGCTACTCCCTCCAATAAAAGTGTTTTGATGTTACACGGATTTTTGAAATCCATAAAGAGCATAGCATTTTAGCATATTTGAATAAAGTTACACTTTATCCAAAGTGTAACTTTTCCTAAATTATTTCAAGTTCTTTAAATTTCTTTTCAAGGTGAGGTGGCATGGCATCGATCATAAGATCCGCCAGCTCCTCTTCTGACTCTTTCATGCCCTTTAAAACCCACTGAACGGTCATATAGATAGAGGCCTGGCAGTACATCTCAAGGAGCTTCCTGGTCTTTTTGTCGGGAAGCTCCCCTGTTTTTTCCCTGATGAGCCCGCAGTAGAACTCGTAGATCATGTAGAAATCGTGGTCCTTAAGGTTATTCTGCTCATCAACCTTAAAGGCCGCGGAAAAGAAAAGTCTCTCCTCGTTAATGTATCTGAACTTCTTGATAAGCCCTTCTCTTAAGGTTTTCCCGCTTCCCAGCTGGTTAAAGGACTCCTCCAGGAGCCTGTCAAAATACCAGTTGATAAGGTCGTATTTATCAATAAAGTTCCGGTAGAAGGTCTGCCTTGAAACGCCGCACTCTTCTACTATCTGCTTGACGGTGATGTTCTCAACCGCCACTGTTTTCATACATCTTTTTACAGCTTCTGCAAGCTTGTATTTACACTCATTTTCTCTGACTGATTCTCTGGTGTTCAAGTGTTATTTCCTAGTCCTTTCAGGTCGTCGATGTTGTAGTTGCCAGGATCAAACATGGCTGCGTGGGTCTCAAGGATCTCCCGGACCTCCGCCTCTGATTCCACAAATACCCTGGCGATCTGAGGGTCAAACTGGGTTCCTTCGCCCTCTTCTATTATCTTCATAGCCTGCTCAACTGTAAATGGCTCCTTGTAGCTTCTCTTGGATACAAGGGCGTCGAATACGTCCGCCACAGCCATGATACGGGCGGAAAGAGGTATCGCTTCCCCGGCAAGTCCGCTTGGATAGCCCTTTCCATCCCACCTCTCGTGGTGGTAGTTGGCAAGGTTCTTGGCTTCCTTAAGGTATCCGCTGTCAGAAACCAGTGACATGGCGCTCTGGATAATGCCAGAACCAGCGGTGGTATGGGTCTTCATGATCTCATACTCTTCATCAGTAAGGCGCCCTGGCTTGTTCAAAATAACATCGGAAACATGGATCTTACCTACATCGTGAAGTGGCGCTGAGTTTGCCACATCTTCTATGAAGGGATCTGTAAGAACATCTGCATAGACGCCCTTTTCCTTCATCTTTCTCATGATAAGCCGCACATATGCAGCAGTCTTACGAACATGGTCTCCTGTGTTCTTGTCCCTGCTCTCCACAAGGTCCGCAAGAACGTAGATAAGGCCGTTCTGCATGTGGGTTATTTCTTCACCCTTGGCCTTTACATCCTCAAGGTATCCAACAGTGTCAGCAATGGTCTTTGACAGTGATTCGTAGAGGTTTTCTATCTCATCTCCCGTTACGATGCTTAGGTTATGGAGTCTCTCCACACTGTGGTCTCGGCCTTCCTCAGTGTCGTAGGCAAATTTCCTGGCTGTCCTTGTCATGGCTGCGATAGGGAAGATCAGGTGATAGTCCACTAGCCAGATGCACAGCGCCAGGATAAAGATATAAAAGCCCATGAACAGTGAAAAAACCTTGGTCATATAGTTAAGGGTTGTAAGGAAGATATCCTGTACCTTGATATCAGCAGCCGCATAGCAGACCACATTTCCTTTTGAGTCTACAACAGGCTCAAAAACAGACAATAGACGTCCATAAATGGTGTCATCCCTTAGAGGCGATATCTCTTTTCCCTCAAGGAACTCTTCCCTGTAAGGAAGAAGGTAGTTCTCCATCTCAATGACAGTTCCGGGCTCCTGGCCTTCAACCTCCGGAGTATCAAGGTCAAATACCACATGCACTCCGTCTTCCTCAAACCTGTAAACATAGACAAACTCAATGTCCGGATTACCTTTTCTGATGCTCTCAAGATTTTCCTCAACCAGGTCGTAGCCTGGCGCAGCCCTGCCCTTGTCTAGGTACTCCTGGACCTTATCTCCGTCAACCGCCTTGGCCGCCAGGCTTGCAGCGCTGGTGCAGCTGTAAGTGTACTGGTTAAGTGCAAATATCCGGAACAGGATAAAGCTGATAATGGTGGTAACTACAGCAACGCACACCATGATAACCGTGATGATGGCGATGATCTTGCTTCTAAGTGAAAAAGATCTTGTGACGTTGTGCTTAACATCCAAAAGAGCTTTCTGACTAAGGGGAGTCTGCCTCCAGCCCGTAAGCCACAGCTCTGTTTTTTTCTTTTCAGGGATCATCCTGATAATGGCAAATACCAGGATCACAGTGATGGCCTTATCAACCAGGTCAATGGCCACATCCGACAGCATCTGGGCCCAGAAGACATTAAGCTTTCCGCTGTCCAAAAGAGCTTTCGCAAAAGGTGCAGATATTCCCTCGCCCATGCCATAGCCATAGAGAAGGTATGTAAGGATTGAGCCAAGGGCGCCTCCGATGAAGGCAAATACCGGGATTGTCAGGATGGCCTTGTGGAATTTTTCAAAAAATCCCCTTCTGCCAAGCCAGGTTCCGCAGGCTGCGATCATGGTGGAAAGCACTACATAATAGGCGTTTCCAGGGTTTCCCCTCATGTTGATGATGTTATTTAAATATCCCACGAAAATGCCGGGAAGATACCCACCAAGAACAGCCGCCAGCAGCGTTCCCACGTTATCAAGATACAGGGGAATGTTTAAAAGCGACGCAGTTCTTGGGAGAATGAAGTTTATAGCAATGCATCCGGCAAAGAAAAGCATTTGAAAGAAGATATACTTGTTGTTCTCTATATCTATTGGTGCCATAACCTTGTTCGATTTCATATTAAAGTCTCCTTATATGAACACCTTTTTTGAAAACATGACTGTAAATATATAATAACGCATAATTGAACATATTGTAATGGAATAATGATTTCTTAATACTTGCGTCAGTTGTTATAATAAATGTTGTACAATTTCTTTCCCGGGAGGTGTCACATGTACTATCTTATCAACAACGTTCTTGAAGAGTGCAGCGCCGAGCAGTGTCACGATGCGGCGGTTCCATATGTAGCGATCCTTACTCCCGCCCAGTGGGCTGAGCAGAGTGAAAACTTTGATATGGGCCTGGACTTCGATATCAGTAACGATGATATTTTCACAACAAAGGCAGAAGTTAACTACGATTCCCTGACAGGAACCTTCTTTATTCCTACACAGTCCTCGCATTCGTCACTTCCACAGAAGTTCTCCTATGCACTTGATGAAACTGGAATTGTATTTATAGATAGCAGCGACACAGTTCTTTCGCTTGTTAAGCGCATCCAGCGCCTAAAGAAGTGGAAAAAGCCTTCCCTGGAGCGCTTTTTCTATGACTTTTTGGAACTTATAATCCACAACGATCTTCTCATCATGCAGGGCTACGAGCGTGAGCTTGACCGCCTGGAAAAAGATATCTTGGAGGACGCAGAGTCTGCCGATATGTCCAGAAACAACGACATCCGAGGCGATATAAGAGATCTTCGTATCCACTACGAGCAGCTCCTTGACCTAGGCCAGGAGCTTGAAGAGAACGAGAACGGTTTCTTTAACGAGGAAAACCTTCGCTACTTCAGCATGTTCTCAAGTCGCGTAGAAAGGCTCTACAACGCAGCCACCCACCTTAGGGACTACACCATCCAGCTCAACGACCTTTACCAGTCACAGCTTGATGTTCACCAGAACCGCGTAATGACTGTCCTTACAGTGGTAACAACCATCTTCATGCCTCTGACCCTTATCGTTGGCTGGTACGGAATGAACTTTAAGTATATGCCAGAGCTTGAGTCCCAGATCGGATATCCTATAGTCATCGTCCTTAGTATCCTGATCGTTGTAGGAAGTCTTCTTTTCTTCAAAAAGAAAAAGATACTTTAATTGCAATAAATTGCCATATTTTGCCTTTTTTGGACAAATTTTGTTATTGTGCCACAATATGATGTGTTTAAATTAGCATTGTGTTATAATTAGTAAAAGGTTACGTTTTATTGGGGGTAAATATGGGGATTTTCGATAAGCTTTTTTCAGGTAACAAGGTTGAGATAGGCTCTCCAGTGAATGGCAAGATTGTGCCAATAGACACTGTAAGCGACCCAACCTTCGCTCAGGAAATGATAGGTAAAGGCGTTGCCATTATCCCAGAGGATGGCAACTTTTATGCACCAGCTTCAGGGACACTTGTAGCTCTTTTCCCAACTGGTCATGCATATGCTCTCAACACTGATGATGGTGCTGAGATTCTCGTCCATATCGGAATCGATACAGTCAAATTAAACGGACAATTCTATGATGTACAGGCCAAACAGGGTGACGCTGTCAAAAAGGGTGACCTCATAGTTAAAGTCGACCTTGAAGGCATCAAGGAAGCTGGCTATGACACTGTAACTCCTGTCATCATCTCTAATTCAAACAAGTTTTCCAAAGTAGAAAAAAAGGACGGAAACGTAACAGCAGGGGAAGCTGTCGTCCTTTTATATAAGTAAATACAACCATAAAAAGGAGGAATGATCGTATGATGAAGTATTTACAGAAAATTGGAAAATCCCTAATGCTCCCCGTTGCAGTACTTCCAGCTGCAGGTATCCTGTATGGTATCGGATACTGGCTTGATCCCACTGGCTGGGGCGCAAACAGCGTTGTTTCAGCATTCCTGATCAAGGCTGCATCTGCTATTATCGACCAGATCCCTATTCTTTTCGCAATTGGTGTGTCTGTTGGTATGGCAAAAGATCATGACGGAACAAGTGCTCTGTCAGGTCTTGTTTCTTTCCTGATGATCACCACTCTTCTTAGCACAGGCGCTGTTGCTATGTACAGAGGTGTTGACGCATCAGAAGTTCCTGCCGCTTTTGGCAAGATCAGCAATGCTTTCATTGGTATCCTTGCAGGTATCATTGGTTCAAGCTGCTACAACAGGTTCAAAGACACCAAGTTACCAGACTGGCTGGCATTCTTTAGTGGAAAGAGATGCGTAGCTATCGTAACAGCCTGCTGCTCAGTTCTTGCATCAATCGTTCTATACTTTGTATGGCCTCTTATCTTCGCTGGCCTCGTTGCATTTGGTAAAGCAATCCTTGGCCTTGGCGCTATAGGTTCAGGTATCTATGCAATGCTCAACAGAGCACTTATTCCTCTTGGACTTCACCACGCTCTCAACGCTGTATTCTGGTTTGATACAGCAAACATCAACGACCTTGGCCTCTTCTGGTCAGGCGCTGACGGAGCAGTTAAGGGTGTTACAGGACAGTACATGACAGGATTCTTCCCAGTTATGATGTTCGGTCTTCCTGCAGGTGCTCTTGCAATGTATCACACAGCAAAAGATTCAAAGAAAAAGGCTGCCGCATCACTCCTTCTTGCTGGCTCTCTTGCTTCTTTCTTCACAGGTATCACAGAGCCTCTTGAGTTCGCATTCATGTTCATGGCTCCTGGTCTTTACCTTGTACACGCTGTTCTTACAGGAATATCAGCTGTTATTTGTACACTGCTTCCTTTGAGACTTGGATTTAACTTCTCAGCAGGTTTCGTTGATTACATCCTGAGCTTCAAGGCTCCTATGGCTGTTAATCCACTTCTTCTTATCCCTGTTGGCCTTGTATTTGCAGTTATCTACTACTTCGTATTCAGATTCGTTATCATAAAGTGGGACCTCAAGACTCCTGGACGTGAAGACGACGAGGAAGATGAAGAGAAGATTGAGCTTGCAAACGATGACTTCACAGGAATGGCTAAGCTTGTTCTTGAAGGTCTTGGCGGAAAAGACAACATCAAGGAACTCGACTACTGCGCAACAAGACTTCGCCTTGAGATCAACGATTATACTCAGGTTGATGAAAAGAAGATCAAACAGGCCGGTGTTGCTGGCGTTGTTCGTCCTTCTAAGTCAAACGTTCAGGTTATTGTTGGACCTAAGGTTCAGTTCGTACACGACGAACTTAAGAAGATGCTTTGATCTTAAGTTTTCTTGATAGTTTTATCGCAAAAACAGGGCGACGGTACCATTTGGTACCGCCGCCTTTTTGTTTGAACATCAATCCTTCTTATTGTCTACGTTTATATTGATACCTTCCCCTCCCAGGTTGATGTTCTTATTTACCTTTGCATCATAGGTTCCGGCCTTCATGATCTCAGTAAAGTCAACGCCTGTAGCTTCTGACATGGTATCAAATACCTGTTTCATCACAATTGGCATATTCCCTGATATCTGGCTTGCGCCATTTGAGCCATCCCCTGTGCCATAGATGTTGATCTTGTCGATCTGTGAGAGAGGTTTTGCGATCTCAGCAGCCATCTGAGGCATGATCTTGATCATCATTTCTGCCATAGCAGCGCCGTTGTACTTCTTGTAGGCTTCTGCCTTCTTTTCCATTGCCTCAGCTTCAGCAATACCTTTTGCCTTGATAGCTTCAGCTTCCGCCTTACCTTTTGCTGCAATACCAGCTGCCTCAGCATCATATTTTGCCTTGATACCAGCTGCTTCCTGCTCTGCTGCGAACTTCTGGGCTTCAGCCTGTGCCTTCTTGGCATCAGCTTCACGCTCCTGCTCGTACTTTGCAGCTTCAGCCTTCTTCTGTCTCTGAACCAGCTCAGCCTCTGCCTTTTTCTCTGCCTGATATTTCTCCGCATCGGCCTTTTTCTCAATCTCAGCAGCAAGTTCCTGCTGTTTTACTACTACTTCTTTCTGCTTAAGTTCTGCTTCGCGCTCTGCTCTTGCAATCTGTGCATTTACAGTAGCGGTCTGGATGGACTTTTGCTGTTCCTGCGTCTGGATCTCATAAGCTGCATCAGCTACAGCACTTGCTGTGTCAGCTTCTCTTTTCAGCTCTGCCTGCTTGATGGCAAGGGCATTGTTCTTTTCAGCAATCTCAGTCTGTGCAAGGACTCTTGCGTCATTGGCAGCCTTGTCAGCCTCTGCCTGAGCGATTGCTACGTCCCTGTCTGCCTGAGCCTTTGCAATTGCAGCGTCCTTCTTGATCTTAGCGGTATTATCCATGCCAAGGTCGCTTATAAGGCCGTTCTCATCAGTTACATTCTGGATATTGCAGGACAGGATCTCGATACCGAGCTTGTTCATATCCTTTGAAGCCTTTTCCATAACCTGATCTGAGAAGCTGTCCCTGTCAGTGTTGATGGTCTTAAGAGCCAGTGTACCAATGATCTCACGCATATTACCCTGTAATGAGTCCTGCAAGTCCTGTGTGATCTGCTC
Organism: Butyrivibrio sp.; assembly: GCF_017940685.1. Lineage (GTDB taxonomy): Bacteria > Bacillota > Clostridia > Lachnospirales > Lachnospiraceae > Butyrivibrio. The sequence continues at coordinate 9,285 of NZ_JAGAYD010000183.1, forward strand.
AGGGTTCTTGTTAAGGAAGTTCTTGGCTGCCAGCTGAATAGCTTCTGGAGTTGTACCAATCCTTACCTTTGCAACTGCGTCTACGTTTACATTGATGAAGTCGTTTGTAGGAACTGACTGCTCAGTCTTGATGTCGACTGTCATCTGTCCAAGGTACAATTTGTCGACTCTTTCAAAAAATGGAACCTTTACACCTGCACGGCCTATGAGTATGCGAGGAACCTTTCGCAGGCCGGAAATAATAAACGCCTTATCCGGAGGCGCCTTCACATAACCAGCGGCAATCACTACGATCGCCAATACGATGATGAAAAGCAATCCGATAAAAAATGATCCTTTTAGTAACATACAATCCTTCCCTTCCTGCGGGAACACTTATAAGACCCGCAAACACCCATTTATCAATACTTTTGTATAAGTGTTTCTCTATGATTAAATTGTATGTTTCACGGGCCCCCAAATACATGAAAAAAGCAGCAAAATAAGCTTGTTATTTTGCTGCCGGTAGACTATGACTAGGTTTGCCAGGATCTGTTATGCGTTTTTCTTTTCTTTTATCATCCTAAAGAGTGTGATACCACTGGTTACTACAGTTGCTGCATCGAAAATTGCTCCAGTGTAGGACTTTATCATGAAGTGGTAGATCACCCATGGAACAAATGAAAGTGTCACAAGGAGCTTGAATTTAACAGGATCCTTGATGTCCATAAAGATGATGTAAATGGTGCACACTGCAGCTGGAATGATCCCTAAAAGCCCCTGGTCGTTTAAAAGAATGGTAAATCCGATGGATGCAGCAATCAAAATGGCCTTCCAGGCTGTATTTAGCTTGTCCTTGTAGCAAAGGTAGTTACGAAAGCACGAAAGGACGTTACTTACCGCTCCTGTGACGCCGCCAAGGATCAGCATGCTCACAGCCTGCATAAGAAGCTGCACTGTCTGAACTATAAGGATCTTGGTCTTCTCTTTTATGGCACCTGATCCAACCTGCACCAGTGCTGCCAGGAAATCAATGATATTTGCGATTACTACTGTTGTCATACCTAAACCTCTTTTTATGCTAAATTCGTTATACTTATTTAATAATTTGAGCCCTAAGCAACTAGTATAATATGACGATATATGTATTAGCAAGAGAAAGGAGGAAGATGACAGATGATCAAAATTCTTCCAAAAAGATAAAAGTACCTTCACTGCGGCAGGATCCCGGTGGAGGTACTTTTTTATGCTTATTTTGTTGTATTTCTTTTAACCAATCTCGATTGTTATATCGCCGCTTCCACATCTGATCTTGCAGTTTCCACCGTTTCCGTCCTGTGGAACTCTTACATCACCCGATCCGGAATTGGCATCGAAGGTCTTGGCAGTCCTAAATGAACCTGTAACATCGCCGCTTCCTGTGGAGATTACGATGTTTATGCCATCGCAGCTATTAAAATCAATATCTCCGCTTCCAGATTTAAGATCCATGGATGCTGCGTCGCAGCTTGCCAGATTTATCTTTCCTGAACCTGTCTTGATGGCCAGTTTTTCTTTTGCAAAGATGTTCTTAAGCTCCACATCACCGCTTCCAACATTTACCTTAAGCTCTGCAAAAGAGAATTTGTCCTGAATGTTCATATCTCCGCTTCCAAAGCTGGCTTCAAAATCCCTGTAAGAATCCTTGGGAAGATAGAGGATCTCATCGGTATGTGGGTAATTGACCATGATATGGTCTCTCCAGTCAAAGCTCTCTTTTTCTGTGATAACAAGCTCTGTTCCGCGAACATCAACTGTGTACTTATTATTCTTAAACTCATGACAGATAAAGTGTGTATCCCCATCCTCTGATGGCAAAACTATAAGGTCGTGAGAAAGCAACTCAACCTTGATATCTTCAAAGTCCTCTGTTATATCAAATACTTTTTCTTCATATTCTTCCGTCTTAACGATCTTGGAGAAATCTCCGCCTGCAGCTGTAACTGCGAAAGACGCCATAAAGCTTCCCAAAATCACAAGGCCGATTGCTACAAATATAGTGATCTTTTTCTCAAGTCTCATTTTTTCCACCTCCTACGAACAACTTCTTAATTCCAAGAATTATCATCTTACTGATGTATAAAAGTCCCTTAGTAACCTGGTTAAATCCAAAGAACAATAGTATCGCAACGCCTATAAGTGCGATTCCGCAGCCTGCATAGAACAGTGCTCCAAACGGTCCTCCTGGCTTGATCGCAGCAACGATAAGTCCTGCAAGTCCTGATATGAACACCGAAAGATCAGCTACATACAGCGAAAAAATAATGCTCCAGAAGCTGATATATATAGCCAGGATCACGACTATTCCTGCAAGAAGTAGCGGAATCCACAAAGGTGCTCCTAGAGCCAAAAGAACTATCTCCCCAGCGCCAAAGCTTCTCTTTGGAGTCATCTTCTCTTTTACGATCTTGGTGATAGGCACTTCCTCAAGGATCTTGGACCTTATCTCGTCGATACTTCCAAGGGCTGCAACCGCATCTTCCTCAGTCATTCCGTCCTCAACGCGGTCATCTATCATCTCTGTGTAATAGTCCACCGACCTGTTTATATCATATTGGGAAAGGCCGGCAAGGCTATTTGTAAGCTGCTGTGTAAATTCTGCCTTATTCATGTTTATCCTCCCTCGTAACAAACTCGTAAATCTGCTTAAGTTCCTTCCATTCCTCTTCAAACGCTTTTAATCTCTCCAGGCCTGAAGCTGTGATGTGGTAATACTTTCGTAGCCTGCCATTGTGCTCAGCGGTCCGGACAGTGAGCAGCTGCTGGTTTTCAAGCCTTCGAAGTATCGGATAAAGCGTTGACTCGGATATTTCCACGAAAGGACTCATATCCTTTACGATCTGGTATCCATAGGAGTCTTCACTTTTGATGGCTGCAAGGACACACACATCCAGTAGTCCTCTTTTCATTTGATTTTCCATCGCAATACCTCCTGATACACAATACTATATGTCGCATAGTATTGTGTGTCAAGTAGTATTTTAAAAAAACAAGACACGGGGACGGTTCTACTGTCTCATTGCGCGCAATGAGACAGTAGAA
>NZ_JAGAYD010000184.1 GCF_017940685.1 Butyrivibrio sp.
CATCGAAGGATCAAACACTGCCTTCACTCTGTCTTTTGGAGGAAAGACCTTTTTGTTTGACAGATCCGGCATTGGAACTTCCCGATTTTCCTTAAATGGCGCTACATGAGTGATACCATCCATCCTGTTCAGCTTAAACAGTCTGAAATCATTCTTCAAAAGACAATAGCCATAGACATACCAGCTTGTCCATTTGAAGATCAGATAATATGGCTCAATTTCTCTTTCTGTATCCCCTCCCGGCGAATAATAATGAAACCTGATGGTCTTCTTAAGCCCGATTGCATCCTGTATAGTCTCTATCTTTGGAGCCAGCGATTCCCGATACCATGATGACAGATCGATCAGTATGGAATCCCTACCGGTTATGAGCTCAGAGGATCCCGCCTGGATCTTTTCCATAAGCTGACCATAATAGCTGCTTCCGCTGACGCTGTCCAGGCTGCGGAGACCGGCGAGGATCATCTGCATATCCTTTGATGTCAGTATGGTCCTATCCATACGATATCCGTCCATAATGCTTATGCCACCGCCAGCACCCTGCTCAGTTCTAATGGGAATCCCTGCCCTGCAAAGATCTTCAATATCCCGGTTTATCGTTCTTCGGGATACCTCAAACCTCTCCGAAAGTTCAGGCGCCGTTGTCTTTTCTTCCTGCAGTAAGATTGACAATATTCCGATCAGTCTGTCTATCTTCATAACTCTCACACTCCGTAGCAATCATATCAGATCAAACATGTCAACTGTATGTCATGTTTATTATAATATTTTTCCACTCTATAGTACAAAAACCGGAATGAAAATTACCCCCGTACTTTGACAACTGAATTATTCTAAAATTAACATTCTCTTCACCATATGGATGTCATCTGCATAAGTTCCGTCCTGATACTTATTTGCATTTGGTATCCTTCCGCATTCCTTGAATCCGAGACTTTCATAAAGGTGATATGCTCTGTCGTTGCCACTGACTACTGTAAGCTCTGCCTGTTCATATCCAAGTTCTTTGATCTTTCCAAGCAGCTGCTCTAGCATCAGCCGCCCAAGACCAAAGCCTGTATACTTCTGATAAAGAGCAATTCCTATATCTGTTCTGTGCTTGGCCCTGCGTCTACTTCCTATAGGCTGAAAAGAGCAGTTTCCAGCATATTCTCCGTCGACAAAGGCTAAAATCAACATTGAGTCTTCTGATGAATTTTTGTCATTGATAAATCCCACCTCTGACTCGGCTGTATACTGTATCTCATCCGGATCACAAAGAAGGAACCTTGTTTCACCGCATACAGTTTTCAGATAATCCACTAAAAGCTGCGCATCCTCAGCTTTGGCACTTCGCAGCAGTATTCTCTTATCCTTAAGCACATACTCTTTTTCCTCAAAAAACATCTATTATCACCTCTTTCCTGCTAAGCAGACAACAAGTCTCCACATGGCCGCTCCAGGGGAACATATCGCAGGGGCGGACCTTTTTAAGTTCGTAGCCGCCGTCGCATAAAATACGAAGGTCTCTGGCAAGGGTTGCGGAGTCGCAGCTGACGTATACTATGCGGGATGGAGACATTTTCAGCATGGTCTCAATGCACTTTTCGTCGCACCCTTTTCGAGGAGGGTCAACCACGATGACATCCGGGTGAAGTGCAGACTCAGGCAGAGCGCTTCCCTCAGCGCTGACTCTCTTTTTCTCATAAAACTCAGGCAAAACCTCTTCAGCCTTACCACAGTAAAACTCTGCATTTTTGATACCGTTGTTTTTGGCGTTGTTTTTAGCGTCCTCGATTGCTTCAGGAATGATCTCTACTCCATAAACCTTTCCGGCACTTCCTGCCATGGACAGGGTTATAGTTCCAATTCCGCAGTAAAGGTCCCATACAGTTTCTGCGCCTGTAAGGGCGGCGTATTCAATAGCCTGGCCGTATAGCTTGTCAGTCTGTCTGGGATTTACCTGATAAAATGAAAGTGGTGAAATCTCAAATTCAAGTCCCTTTAAAGTGTCAGTGATGGTATCAGCGCCCCAGATCGTGTGGATCTCAAGGCCCATGATCACGTTGGTCTTTTCAGTGTTTATGCTGACTGAGATGCTGGTCATTCCTGGTATTTTTGAAAGGGCATCGCAAAGAGCCTGCTGCCCAGGGATGTACTCTACTAAGCCGCTCTTTTCCCCTACGCCAGCGGACCCACTCTTTCTTCCTCTGTAATTAATTACAAGGCACACCATGATCTGACCGCTGGTAAATCCTTTCCTTATCAGCACATGCCTTACAAGGCCCTTACCACTTACCTCATCGTATGGTGCAACGCCAAACTTCTCCATGTGAGCTATAACTATATCAAGGATCTCTTTATTCTCCGCAACTCCAATAAGGCAGTCATCTACAGGTATTATGCTGTGGGTTCTTCCCGCATAGTACCCTGCAACAATCTTGCCATCTCTATTTCTGCCAATAGGATACTGGGCTTTATTCCTGTATCTCCAGGGCTCGTCCATTCCGATGATAGGCTCCATAATTGAGTCAACAAACTCACCGTCAAACCCGCCAAGTCTTACGATGTTGTTACGGACCTTGTTCTGTTTAAACTCAAGCTGCCTTTCGTAGGTCATGTTCTGAAGCTGGCATCCGCCGCACTGCCTGGCAATAGGGCATTTTGCTTCCTGCCTGAATGGCGACTTTTGGACAACTTCCTCAAGATGGGCGTAGGCGTAATTCTTTTTCGCCTTCATGATCTTGGCCCTTACCTTGTCTCCAATTACCGCATCTTTAATAAAGAGGGTATAGCCATCAATTTTGCCTATGCCCTCTCCGTCATTTCCTATATCTGTAATTTCAACTGTCAGCATCTGATCCTTTTGAAACTGACCAAGGGATTTCTCTTTTCCCATATAAAACCTCATTTACTCACAATAAAACTATGGTCACTGGCTACGCCATTTCAATCTGTGAAGTTCGCCCTCTTTCTCAAGGCCCGCAAAATTATTCTGCCTAAGAGCTTCATACAGCACTATTGCCACTGAGTTTGAAAGATTAAGCGACCTGATGTCCTCTCCCATTGGGATCCTTATGCAGGTATCCTCATTGTCCACCAGGATCTCTTCAGGGATTCCCGCGCTCTCTTTTCCGAACATGATGTAATCGTCCATGGAAAAAGAAACTTCGCTGTAAGTCCTTTTTGCCTTGGTGGTGGCGTACCAGATCTTTGCCCCAGGGTGCTGCGCCATAAAGTCCTCGTAGTCTATGTACCTTGTGACATCAAGCTTGTCCCAGTAGTCCATTCCGGCTCTCTTTAGCTCTTTTTCATTGATGCGAAAGCCAAGGGGCTCAATAAGGTGAAGGGATGTGCCTGTAGCCACACAGGTCCTTCCAATGTTGCCGGTGTTTTGGGGAATCTCCGGCTGGTGAAGTATAATGTGCATTTATTCGTCCTCTGCGTCCATGACTGCTGCCTTGGGGAGAGAGAAGATAAACTCTGTTCCTACCCCCGGAGTACTGATGACATTTATGTTTTCATCATGGGCTTTTACGATTTCTTTTACGATAGAAAGGCCAAGGCCTGTTCCCTTCTTGTCCTTACCTCTTGAAAGGTCTGATTTGTAGAACCTGTCAAAGATAAGCTTCTGGTCTTCCTTGGGGATTCCAATCCCGGAATCCTTGACTGAAACGAAGACCTTGCTGTGTTTTTCTGTGGTCTCAATCTTGATGGATGAGTCGTGGTGACTGAACTTGATGGCGTTATCCACAAGGTTATAAAGAATCTGCTGGATCTTACTCATGTCGGCATTTACAAACATCTTCTCGTCAGTAAGCACAAGCTCGATGGCAATTTTTTTCTCCCTGCAGGTTCCCTCAAAGGATTCTGAGACATTTCTGATAACTGCGTTTATATCAAAATCGCTCTTATCAAGAAGCATGCCCTTGGTACTCATGTTGTTAAGGGTCAGCATCTCGTTGGTGAGCTTGGTAAGTCTGTCGGTTTCGTTGATAACTATGCCCAGATAGCGGTCATACATCTCAGGAGGAATTGTTCCGTCCTGCATGGCTACAAGATAGCCCCTTATGGATGTAAGGGGAGACCTAAAATCGTGGGATACGTTGGCAATGAACTTCTTCTGGTCATCCTCCTGCCTTGCGATCTCACCTGCCATGTAGGAAAGTGACGCAGCAAGGTATCCCATCTCATCCTCTGATTCTACGGAGAATTCATAGCCCATATTTCCCGCAGCATACTGCTCCGTCGCTGTGGTGATCTTTCGAAGTGGCACGTAAACCAGCTCCGTAAAGAAGATCAGGATGATAAGTGACAGCAGGAAAAGAACCATCAGCATTAGGTAGGAAATATTAAGGAAAGTGTTGGCTTTTTCCTGTATCCCGGCTACAGAAGTGTGTATGACAACATAAGCCTGGACCTTGTAGTTGGCCGTGATAGGCGCAAAGACACTCAGCATCTCTTTTCCAAAAGAGCCCCAGAAGGTTCCTGTAGTGTAGTAGGAGCTTCCGGTAACTGTCGGATCAAACCCTTCGATCACAACTTCATCAGCCGGTCCAAGAAGCCTTGCTGAATCAAGAACAAGTCGGCCTGAAGGGTTGACGATCCAGATGGGAGACCCGTCCATATACATGGAAAGAGATGTAAGTTCCCCGTGAACTGTCTCAAGGGAAGTCTCTGAGTTGTAAAGATCCGCTGCATAGGTGTTGGCGATCTGCGTTGCCATCTTGTACATGCTCTCTGCCTTGTCACGCTTAAGTCTGTCGTAGGTCATGCCATAAACGAAGGTGGCAACCACTACGAAACCAAAGATACCAAAGAGCAGATATGCAAGCAGGAACTTAATGTAAAGAGTTCGCTTCATTTACTGCTGTACCTCGAATTTATAGCCTATACCCCAGATGGTAGCAAGACGCCAGTTGGCGTGGTCGCTTAATTTCTCCCTGAGGCGCTTGATGTGGACATCAACTGTCCTTGTGTCGCCGATATACTCATAGCCCCAGATCTGATCAAGGAGCTGCTCTCTTGTGTATACGTGATTTGGTGAAGCTGCAAGGAAATATAAAAGCTCAAGTTCCTTGGGCGGCATGTCAACTCTCTCTCCCATATAGGTAACAGAGTAGTTGGTCATGTTGATCTCAAGATCAGGATATCTTACAACCTTATCGTCTGACTCTGAAGGTTCTGCTGCCTGAGGCTTATAGCGCCTAAGGACCGCCTTTACCCTGGCTACAAGCTCTTTTGAATCAAAGGGCTTCTCCATGTAGTCGTCAGCCCCCATCTCAAGGCCAAGCACCTTATCAAAGACTTCGCCCTTGGCTGATAGCATGATAATAGGAGTCTGGGACTTGGTCCTAAGCTCTCTGCAGACCTGGTATCCGTCAATTCCAGGAAGCATCAGGTCAAGGAGCACCAGATTGGGCTTAAAGCTGTCAAAGGTGCTTATTGCTGTCTCTCCGTCATTACATATTTTGGTCTCAAAACACTCTTTCACAAGATAGAGTGAGATGAGCTCTGCGATGTTATTGTCATCGTCTACGATCAAGATCTTCTGTTTAGTAACCATTTTTCCCCCTTACTTTATGAAAGTAACTATTGTAACCCCTGCGTCGCCCTCGCCAAATTCCCCAAGCTTAAATGACTTGACGTAAGGAACGCTCTTTAAATACTGATGTACTGCCTGACGAAGGGCTCCTGTTCCCTTGCCATGGACAACTCTTACATTGTTAAGATGTGACATATATGCATCGTCAAGATATTTATCAAGAGCTGCAACTGCGTCGTCTGAATTCTTGCCGATAAGATTTATCTCAGTTCTGATGCTGGCCGCCCTTGAAAGGTCCATTTTGCCGGAAGATCCGGAGCCTGAGCTTCTTCCATAGAATTTCTTCATGGCTTCCTTGGGATCCTCATCTCCAACAAGAACAAGGTCCCTTATGTTTGCCTTGGTCTTCATGATCCCGCACTGGACAAAGAGATTGCCGTCCTTGTCAGGCTTGCTTGAAATAGTTCCTTTAAGGCCCATGGACACTATCTTTACGCTCTCACCGAGCTTAAGCTGAGATTCCTTTAATATTGGATGAGTCTCTTTTGGCTTGTCCTTCTTGGCTGCTGCCTTGTTCTTGTCAGAGATCTTCTGGGAAAGTTTGGTCCTTTCTCTTTCAAGATCCTGCATGGTTGCTGATGGTCCGGCCTTTCTGAAAGCCTTGATGGTGTCATCAGCTACAGTCTTGGCTTCCATAAGGATCTCTCTGGCCTCTTCGTTGGCAGCTCTTAATATCTCTTCCTTCTGGGCATCTATCTTGTCGGTCTTTCTCTCAAGCTCCTGTCTTAGCTCTTTTGCCTCTCTCTTGTACTGCTCGATCTCAAGGCGCTCGCTTTCTATAATCTTGCGGCTCCTCTCAAGGTCAGCCAAAAGATCTTCAAATTTCTTGTCGTCAGTGCCAATCTGTTCCTTGGCAGCTTCTATGATCTTGTCAGAAAGTCCAAGCTTTGATGATATGGCAAAGGCGTTACTCTTTCCCGGAAGTCCGATAAGGAGCCTGTAGGTTGGCTTTAAGGACTCAACATCAAACTCGCAGCTGGCGTTCTGAACACCCTTGGTGTTAAGGGCATAGACCTTGAGCTCGCTGTAGTGAGTTGTGGCAAGAGTCCTGATCCTTCTCTCATGGAGCTCATTCAGGATTGAAATAGCCAGAGCTGCACCCTCAGTTGGGTCAGTTCCTGCACCAAGCTCATCAAACAGGCACAGCGAATTTTCGTCTGCGTGCTTAAGGATAGACACCGTATTGGTCATGTGGGATGAGAAGGTTGAAAGAGACTGCTCAATACTCTGCTCATCTCCTATATCTGCATATACTTCTTCAAATACTGCAAGCTCTGACTTATCCCCTGCTGGGATCGCCAGGCCTGCCTGCCCCATTATTGTAAGAAGTCCCACTGTCTTAAGTGTTACTGTTTTTCCGCCGGTGTTAGGGCCTGTGATAATGAGCATGTCAAAATCACGTCCGCCATAAACATCTATTGGCACAACCTTGTCTTTTGCAATAAGAGGATGTCTTGCCTTCTTAAGGTCAAAAGCGTGATGCTCGTTAAATACCGGAGTCATTCCCTTTATCTCCAGGGCATAGGACGCCTTGGCAAAGGTAAAATCAAGATCTGTCATGATCTCGGAGTCATACTTGATGTCCTCCACATGCTCAGAAGCCATGATGCTGAGCTGCATAAGGATCTTGTCTATCTCTGCCTTCTCCTCAAGGGCCATCTCACGAAGCTTGTTGTTTAGCTCAACTATGGCAGCAGGCTCTATGAAAAGAGTTGATCCGGTCGATGACTGATCGTGAACAATACCGCTTATCTGTGACTTGTACTCAGCCTTAACAGGGATGCAGTATCTGTCTCCTCTCATGGTGACAACTGCGTCCTGAAGGTAAGTCCGCAGGCTTCCGTTTATCATCCTGCCAAGCTGGTCGTGGATGCGATCATTGGTGAGCATGATGCCACGCCTTATATGCTTAAGGGCAGGGCTCGCCTCGGAGCTCATCTCATCTTCTGAAACAATGCATCTTTTTATCTCTGATGAAACCGGAGTAAGAGGCTCTAGCATAGAAAAAGATTCTGTCAGCGAGTCGCTCTCTTCCTGCTCCCTTCCTGGTCTTCCGTAGTTCTTTACCCTTCCCACGTTCTCAAGAAATGATGCCAGCTGAAGAAGGGATACCATGTCTAGGGAACTTCCGATCTTAAGGGCCTTAAGTGTTCCCTCAAAATCCTTGTTGTCCCCAAAGCTAATAGAGCCTTTCTTAAAAAGTCTTGCTATAGCGTCAGCTGTCTTTTTCTGATTGGCTCTGATCTCGCTTATATCTGAAGATGGAAGGAGGCTCCCACACATCTTCCTTCCAGGCTCTGAACTTGCATGTTCTGAAAGCCTCTCTATTATCTTGTCGTACTCAAGTACCTTTAGTGCTTTTTTATTCATGTCAAACCGTCTGCCTTGCTAAATACCTAATAATCCAAATTACAGTTTATCATTTAAAGCGCTCCATGACTAGTATTTGTCTAGTTTTAGCCAGTAAGCTATACTATAATGTATGTAATGTTTTTGGCTAAGGGGGATCCAATGGCATCAAACACAGATGAAAACAACAA
>NZ_JAGAYD010000185.1 GCF_017940685.1 Butyrivibrio sp.
ATCGTCAGGGCAATCACTGCTATTCCTGGACATGCATGTTTTGGCGTGTTCATGGGAATCTTTTATGGGATAGCAAAGAGACTGGACTACAGAGGAAATAATGCCGGATCAAAGATCTGCCGTATACTTGCGGTTGTGGTACCGGCTCTTTTGCATGGTGCATATGACTATATAGCTACTATGGAGTCAAATGATGGTGGATGGTACTTTGTGGTATTCGTAGTTATTATGTTTGCGGTTTCATATTTCCTGGTTGGAAAGACTGCTAAAGAGGACAAAATCATATATTAAACACAGAAAAATGAGGATTACTTATAATGGCATTTGATAAAAAGGACTATCAAAAGATATACAAGACGGAAGAAATGGGAAAGGTTCTGGCTCATATCAGAGGCATGAAAGATCATGAGTCTATGGATATTACAGGGGATCTGTTCGCTGAGTATCCGGATGACATGAATGAAGCTGTTCACCAGGTAGTGTTCCATAAGACTGCAAAGAAGAAATACATAACTGTTTTATGGATTGACCATTTTGAGGTAATAGATGTGTCTAGAGCTTTCAGTGGCGTTGGACCGATGGATTTTGATGAGTGTGTTTCTTTATTTATTGATTTTCCTGAAGCGATAGAGGATCTTACTGATTTGATGGATTAAATATATAAACCGGGGAGATGGAATAATTCTTAAGTGCAGTATCATATTCAGAGCAGATAAAAAGAGCAGATTAAGCCAAATCTTAGATCTGCTCTGAATGTGATTCTTCACGATTGTACCAAATCGCGGACGGGTGGCCAGTATGGAAATTGAACCAGATCGATCTTGTGCAAATTTTGGGAACTGGGATCACCAGACTGCTATTACTGCCTTCTTTTGTGCCAAATAATGGCTGTTTTGGGCACGACAAATAAGCCGTCACATGGCGGCTTCAAAAAAATATTCAGTTTGTATGCTTATCCGGTGGCCATTGTCACATCATCGAAGGTCCGAAAACGTTGGAACATACTTCTTTTTCCGCAACAGGGACAGAGATGTATATCTATGTGAAACATTTCATAGAGCATGTCCGCTTTCTTCATACAGGCATACTTTGAAGTAAATCTTCTGTGATTCTGTATGTTGAAGACAATGGTAAGGCGTTTCTTCTTCGCACTGTTTGTCAGAAGGCCATAATAACGTATCTTCTGAAAGCCTTTAGGAAGGACATGATGCAGAAACCTGCGTATGAACTCCTCGTGAGATAAGGCAATGACTTTTCTCTCATTGGTACGATAGTCCTTGGCCCAAAAAGAGATCTTGCCATCTTCGGTGGATATGACTCTTGAGTTTGATATAGCAATCCTGTGGGTGTAACGTCCCAGGTAATCGATCGCATTGCCAAAACCGTTGAAGGTTTCCTTGATAAATGGACACCAGGCTTTCTTATAGAGGCTGTCACGGAATTCATTCCATTCATAGGAATTTCTGAATTTATCAAGACTGCCGGGAAGAATCAGTTTGTCAGATTTGTAGTACTTTTCAAGGGCATCCATAAACTTGCCTCTGAACTTGGAGCCAAGTACCTTTACTGGAATCATGAAGTTAGACTTGCAGTTAACGAGCTTCATGTCCTTTGTGAGTCCGGCACCAGAAATGATGCAGTGGATATGCGGATGGTAGTTAAGCTCCTGTCCCCACGTATGCAGGACCTGGATTATTGCAGGCATTGCCCCAAGATACTTTTTATCAGCAGACAGTTCAAGAAGAGTCTTTGATGAAGCTTCATGAAGCAGAGCGTAGAGAAGTTTCTGGTTGGCATAGATAAGAGGATTGAGCTCTGAAGGTACTGTAAATACTACATGGAAGTATGCTCCATCGATCACTTCTGACCGGCGTGCATCTATCCATAACTCCTTGAGCACGGTCTGACAGTTTGGGCAGTTTCTATTCCGGCAGGAGTTGTTGTGAATCTCCTGATGGCCGCACTCCTCGCAGATGCTGACATTGCATCCAAGGGCTCCTGACTTGCAGGCAATGATTGAACATGCAGCTTTCTCCTGTTCTTCGCTGACGTTATGGGAATAAAGATAGTCATCCCAGGAAGCATTGAACACCTTCTGGATTTTCAGGTTACTCATGGCGGTCGCCTCTATTTCTGTCAAGAGGGCTGAGGCTTTCTTTAGTGTCAGGGGTGGCCAGGTGTATATAGATAACCGTGGAAGCCAGAGACTTGTGGCCAAGAAGCTCTTTGACAAGGAGAAGGTCATGGTACATCTCATACAGATGAGTCCCAAAGGCATGACGGAATGTATGACAGGTTATGCGCCTTTCCCAACCGAGCTCATCTTCATGGAGGTGGATGTTACGGCTCAGATAAAAGGTGTCGATTGGCCTGTCGTCACCGCGCTGTTTTGGGAAGAGGTATCCTTTTGGTCTACCACACTCAAACCAGTACTGTGTAAGGATATCAAGTGATTCCTTTGCAAGGATCGCATATCTGTCGGAGCGGTTTTTGCTGTGCCTGATGTGTATGCGCATGTTTTTGCGCTCGATGTCTTCGTACCTGAGATTGCACACTTCGCCTATCCTGAGGCCTGAACCATAGAGAAGAGAGACCATTGCCTTGACTTTGATATCGGTGATGGTGGATATAAACTCATCCACTTCCTCCATGGAAGGGACGTATGGAAGGTATGTGTCAAACTTCCGCATTGGAAGCTGGGAAGGATCCCATGGTCTATGCAGCACATATATGAAGAAGAACCTAAGCTGGGAGATTGCTGCGTTTATGGTGCGGTCATTAAGATTTCTGGTAATCTGGAGAAATGTGATGAACTCGCGTAGATCATTGTAATTGATCTGAGACATGTATTTGTGAAGGTGGGATTCATTGTAATCAAGAAAAGCACTGATGTAGGTGCTGTAAGATTTAACAGTATGTTCGGTAAGACCGCGAAGTGCGATCATCTTTTTGTATTTTTTTAAATAGTCCATGAGGACCTCCTTTCAGTGTGAGTTAATTGTTTATAGATTCCAAAACTCACCAAGGAGGTGCTCTTGAAAGAAATATGTTGTTGTTAAGTGAAATGAATGATAAACTAACAGACATGGTAGCGGTGCGGTTATTGTTGTTTGTTGGTCGTA
>NZ_JAGAYD010000186.1 GCF_017940685.1 Butyrivibrio sp.
ATTCTTGAAGTTTCCAATACCTGTGATGCTATTCCTGAAGGAAATCTTGACCGTCTCTTTGACCGCTTCTACAGAGCCGATTCATCAAGAAGCCGCGAGAGTGGCGGCTACGGAATAGGGCTTTCAGTAGCCCGCGCCATTGCCCAGTCTCACGGCGGTGATATAGAAGCCCTCAGGGATGGAGACCACATCATAAGATTCGTGGTTACACTCCCTAAGGTTCTTCCAAAGAATATTCAGAAAGTATCTGCAAGGTAATGATTTAGAGCTCTTCAGATTTTACTGCAACAGGTCTTGAGCAGCTGATCTCAAGGTTTCCATTGCGCTGTCTCATCTCATCGATCATGCCCTTTGTGGAAGCCTTGCTCCTAAGGATTATTGAGTAGTTAAGCTTATAAAGGCTTCCCATGCCTGATGTCTTTACTTCAACCAGATCTGCTTTTGTTGTATATCTTTCAAATATATCATCGAAGATTCCTTCGAAATCAAGGCCTTCAGGAACTGTTATCTTGAGGGTCTTTTCTTCATTTGCACCATTTCCAAAGCTGACATTTGAAAGGATCAGGTTAGCTATTGTAATGATCGCTGCAAAAATAGCTGCAATTCCGATGTAGCCCATTCCTGTTGCAAGGCCTACTGCCATAGCAAGGAAGATGCTGGTGATCTCTTTTCCTGAACCAGGTGCTGACCTGAATCTTACAAGTGAGAAAGCTCCTGCAACTGCAACTCCTGCGCCGATATTACCATTTACCAGCATGATCACCACCTGAACTATTGCAGGCAGAAGTGCCAGTGTGATTATGTAGCTCTTTGAATAGCTGTTCTTAATTGTATACATGAAGGCGATAAATACGCCGATAACCAGAGAACAAAGTGTAGCCAGCAAAAAAGCTGTTCCTGTGATTGTTCCATTTGCCATGATAGATCCAAAAATATAATCTACTGTAGTAACCATTTTTTATAATCTCCTTTATTTTCCTTATACTGCCTTGCGAAAGGACACAATATTGTTTTCCGTTTCCGCAGGTGAAATTCCATTCATTGCCATTTCATTTGTCTGACCATACATGTATTCCATGTAGCCTCTTCCATATTTTGAAAATGAAGTCTTTCTGATATTAAGCTCATCCAATATCCTTGCAAGCTCCATAGACATGGCTCCTGCAATCTTTAGTTCCATCAGATGCTGACCTGGAAGAAGGATATCTTTTCCAACATTACCTTCTGTTAAGCTAAGGTTTTCTGTTCTCCATCTGATGTTCTCATCAAAGGTGATCCTAAGGTCCGGATCCTCGATACCTGCCATCGCTATGCGGTCATAGGATATTGCCATAGCTGGCTTAAGCCCTTTGTAGAAGTGCTTGAAGTAGTCAATCTCATCTGAAATCTGGGATCTTTCCTTAAGCTCTTTATCTTTTGTAAGATAATCCATGGCCTCTTTATATGGCATGTTGATCCTTCTCTTATACACAACGCCCTTGTATTTTTTCTTTATCTCAATGAAAGCGTTTGTGTCATCACTTGCAACTCCGTAGGTACGAAGCCTTAGCTTTTCTTTATATACCGGCTTTTCAAGGGATCTTTCGATCAGCTTAAAGTCCGGTGTATCAAAATATATGTTTAAGATAGAGGTTCTTCCGTAGCTGTCGATGGCTGCCATGTTTTCCAGCCTTTTAAGCAGCTCGGTATACTGCCTATCGGATAGCAGATATTTTACTTCTATTCTCTGAAACACATCCTTAAATCCTGCCATTTTGTTTTCTCCTTTTTGTGCCCTGTTGTTTTATCTTATGAGGTCATTCTAAAGGTGTTACCTAAAAATAACTTAAAACAACTATTAAGAAAAAATATAACGATATATGGTATGATATAAGTAGTAGAAACATCCATTTTAGGAGGTGTTTATGTACAAAATTGGGGATAAGGTTATCATTTTGGATTACAGTGGCAAGCCCCTGGATCCAGCAGTTGTAGCTGAAGTGGAGGACGTCTATGGACAGGACAGGGTAAGGCTTCGCCTTCCAGATAATGCCTGCTGTATGGAGTTCACCAACATGTTTGAGAAGATTGATGAAGATAAGTATTCAGACCTTCTTCACAGCGTGCGCAAAAGAGAAAGGCCCTTAGCTGTAGATCTGCAGTTGGACATCAGAAAATTCGCAGGCAAGCACCCTAGAAGAAGAAAAGATGAGATCTTCAATGTGTTCAATCAGGATAAACACTACGTTTCAGTGCTTAATGCCTACGCAGGCCGTGTTCAAATGTATGGGGAAGAAAACATAAGCGAGCGCTTTTTGTATGAATACAAGGACGCCAAGGCTGGCCTTGTAAGGACCAGGACTTTTTTCCATGAACTGGACGAGTCCATCCCTGTTCCAGATCTTAATTACTGATCTCTTTGATAGACAAACCTATGGCCATGGCCACAAACAGATATGGCGTGGAGATCACAAGGTCAAAAGAGACAAAGCTGTTAACTAAATATGATGCTAAGATAAGCGCGCAGATAACTCCTGCGTGCTTATTTCTTTTTGAATATATTTCTTTTACAAATGCGGCTATTAAAAGTACATATGCCGATAAGCCCAGGAGCCCTCTCTCTATAAGTATTGTAAGCGGTGCGCAGTGGGCATTTGTAAGTATGTTGCCCCCAAAGATATTAAGAAGAGAATCTGCTGTTTCTATGTCAGAGTATGCGTAAGCCTTAAAGCAGTCCTGGCCTGCCCCCACCAGCTTCCTGAACTGATCCATCCTGCCAAACATATCAAGGGACATGCTGTATATGAGACCTCTGCCATTTCCCATAGTAAGGTCAAAAGAGATAAAGACGTAGTAAACTCCTGTGAAAAGAATTATTGTAACGATAAATCCTGCAATATAGCGGTATGTCTTTTCCATAAAGTGAAAACCAATTGCCTCAAATAGCCTTGAAATGCAGAACATGAAAAACACAAAGGCCATGAGGATAAGACCTGTATGGAGCTTACATATGGATAAAAGAAGATTGTCCTCGTAGACATATCTCTTTTCATATATTGAATAAATAATAAAGGACCCTTCCATAGACAGCCCAAGGATAAACAGTATAGCAAGATATTTCCTAAATCCCTCTCTGGTGGCGATGGAAAAGAAAAGTAACACTACAAAAGAAGCACATAGAACAAACGCAGCGCTGTCACTTCCCTGAAGCATAAGAGCCATGAGCGTTACAAGAACGTAAATACTGCACATAAAGAACTCTTTTGAAAAGAGCTTCATCCTGTAGCACAGTCCAATTCCAAGTGGCACAAACACAGACATATATCCAACAAACCAGTTGATATTACCTATAGTTGCCACAAAAGCTGCATTTTTGCCATATATCTCAAAGGGATAAACATCAAATCTGTTTAAGATGACAAGAACACTCTCAAGAAGCGGTGTCATAAGAACTGCCGCAATGATATAGTAACTTACCCTGTCTTCTTCATAAAATACATAGAAAAAAAACAGGCACAAAAGCGTGGTCAAAAGGCCATTTCTCCAGCCTGACAAGCCAAGAAAACTTACTTTTTTATCTACAGAATAGATAAAGCTAACTACATTTGAAAAAAGAAATGTCAAAAGAGCATAAGATAAAAGCGGCGAAAGTTTCTCCACTTTAAAGAAATTTCTGTTTTGGACAAGCAAAAAAAGAAGGGCAAAAATAAGGCTCATAACTAAATAAGCTATAGCCTTACTCTCCCCAAGTTCAAAATATCCATGCGCCATGTAAAGCGGGAGTATGGTACATATTGTGATCAGATAACCATATTTTAGGTATTTAGAAAGCATTAAGTCTCCCTGTCAGGGCAACATATCTCTTATTGCCGGATTGTCTGGTATGATCTCAAATTCCACATTTTTTCTGGTCCCTGGATGTCTGATGCCGTATTTATAGGCTGCAAGGCAAACGTTCTCTATCCCCAGTTCTTTTGAATGCCTGGTGCTTTCATCTGTTCCGTATTTGCTATCCCCAAGGATCGGGTGACCTATATGCGACAGCTGAACCCTTATCTGATGAAAGCGGCCTGTTAATAAATGAACTCGAAGTAAAGATGCATTATCATTTTCAGATATCACCTCATACTCAAGCTCTGCTTTTTTCACGTCCCCGCCAATTAAGCGAACCTTTTCACCAGAGAAAAGAGTAACTACGCCATCCTTAAAAGTATCCTTTTCACTGCCGTCTATGACCATGGCAAGACCAGTATCTTCGCGCCTTATGACGTGATTTGACAGCCTGCCTTTCTTATCAGGAAAATGTCCCATACACAGGGCATAGTAGTATTTAGCTATTGTTTTTTCCTTTATCTGTTTTGCCAGATCAGATGCCGCCTTCTTAGTCTTGGCTAAAACTATAACGCCCTCAACTGCCTGGTCAAGCCTGTTTACAGTAGCAACATAGGGCGGCAAATTTCTTTGCCGCCCTTTACCATCTTCAGTATTTTTGCGGGCAAGATAGTTTCTTGCTCCGCTTATAAGGTCAAGTCTGCCTGCCCTTGCCCCTTCAGTTGCCATTCCAGCAGCCTTGTGGCACACCAGCAGTTCCTGATCCTCATATATAACTCTTATAGTGTCACGCATATCAAACCTTAAATCTGTAACCTACGCCCCAGATTGTCTCAATGTACTGTGGATTAGAGGTATCATATTCAATCTTCTCACGGATCTTCTTGATATGAACTGTTACAGTTGCGATATCACCGATGGAATCCATGTTCCAGATCTTTCTAAAGAGCTCTTCCTTGGTAAATACGTGGTTTGGATTCTCAGCAAGGAAAGTAAGAAGATCAAACTCCTTGGTTGTGAAGCTCTTTTCCTGATCATCTACATATACTCTTCTTGCAGTCTTGTCGATCTTAAGACCACGGATCTCAACAAAGTCATTGTTCTCGTGACCTGATCCAACAAGTCTTGAGTATCTTGCCATGTGAGCCTTAACTCTTGCAACAAGCTCAGATGGGCTAAATGGCTTGGTGATGTAGTCATCAGCGCCAAGACCAAGACCTCTTATCTTGTCAATATCATCCTTTTTAGCTGATACCATAAGGATCGGCACATCTTTCTTTTCCCTGATGTGCTTGCATACTTCAAATCCATCCATTCCAGGAAGCATAAGATCCAAGATGATAAGATCAAATTCCTCAGCAAGCGCTGTGGCAAGACCTGCATCACCAGTATTCTCAATCTTTACTTCAAAATCGCTAAGTTCGAGATAATCCTTCTCAAGGTCAGCAATCGCCTCTTCATCCTCAACAATAAGTATTCTGCTCATACACCCTCTCTGCCTTTCTATTAAGTTTCATGTTCTACCGTAACTGTGTCTGAACCATCTGCATAATCAATGAATTTCCTAAGCACGAAGTGCATGCAGGTTCCTTCACCTTCATGGCTGGTAGCCCATATATATCCGCCATGATCTTCTATTATCTTTTTAACAATGGAAAGACCTATTCCGCTTCCGCCCTGTTTAGAGTTTCTGGAGGAGTCTGTTCTGTAGAATCTGTCGAAGATATTTGGAATATCCTTCTGGGCGATTCCTCGTCCATTGTCCTCAAGCTCTACCCTTACAGAATCAATTTCATCCAGTATGCGGATATCTATCTCTCCTGTGCCATCATCTCTTCCGAGATACTTGACACTATTGCTCACCACGTTGTTGATAACCCTCTTTATCTGCTCAGGGTCTGCAACTATCTGAGTATCTGGCGATGTGAGGTTTGAATAGTTGAGCTTGATGCCTCTGCTGTCAAGATCTGCACCAATCTCCTCTATGCAGTCGCCAAAGTAATCAGCAACATTAAGCTTAACAAAGTTATATGGGATCCTGTTGTTATCAATGCTGGAATAAAGCGTCAGCTCATTGATCAGGTTGTTCATATCATTAGCTTTAGAGTTAATGATCTTGATGTATTTCATCTGCTTTTCCGGATTATCTGCAACACCTTCGATAAGGCCCTGTGAATAACCCTTGATAGCAGTGATAGGCGTCTTTAGGTCGTGGGAAATGTTACTGATAAGCTCTTTGTTCTGCTTTTCCCTTTCGATCTTTTCTTCGGCGGATTCCTTAAGTCTGAGCCTCATGTCCTCGTAGTTACGGTACATGGCTCCAATCTCGCCCTTTTCCTTGACGTCTGTTGGAAGTATATAGTCAAAATTGCCATCCTTGATATGCTGCATGGCAACATTGAGCTCGTCTATTGGTCTAAAGAAACTTCGGCCGATCCACATAGTAAGAAGTACGCTGGTAAGCGCCAATATAAGGATAATGGCAACTGCCATGTAGATCAAGATTGAAGTTGTAAGTGCTGTTCTGATGCTGGAAATAAAGTAAAGGCTTCCCATGGATCCATCAGAAAACGTGAAATCTATCTGCCTTACAAGATGTCTTGAGGGAGTGTAGTAAATACCCTCTATACCATTACCATATCCGGGAAGCTCCGAAATTACAGCCTTGGCTCTGTCCCTGTTGGCAACGTAGTATATATCATTGGCTTTTTTTACAATGATAAATGAATACCTGGAGGCAATTTGTGAATCCAGCTCCTCCAAATACTCCTCACGCTCCAAGATATACGGATCTATGAACATATTGATGGCAATTTCTTTTACCAGATCATCCGTCATCTCCGCAAAGGTTCCACCGGGGTCAGACACCATTCCATAATCAATCGCAGTAGAAAATTGCCCCACTTGCTGCTTGTGGACAAGATATCGACCCAAAGCCAGGTATGTACCAAAGGATAAGATTAGCGGAATGACTACGATTGCCAATGACGTTATCAAGAGTTTTGTACGGAATCGCATTATGTCCCCCTAAACCTTATCTAAGTATATCATATTTTCAGAAAATTTATCTATATTTTAAGAAAGATAAAGGCGCTACACCTAAAGTGTAACGCCCTTTGCAAGCATTTTTTCTGTTATCAGATATTAAGAAGCTTTGCGTATTCTGCAAGAGCTCCATCTGTCTCGTGTGCAAGTACCTTCTTTGCAAGTACTTTACCAAGCTGAACGCCTTCCTGGTCAAAGCTGTTGATGTTCCATGTAAAGCCCTGGAACATAACCTTGTTCTCGAAGTGTGATAAAAGTGCTCCAAGTGCTTCTGGTGTAAGTTCATCACCAATGATGATGCTTGAAGGACGTCCACCCTCGAAATTCTTGTTGAGGTTGTCATCTTCCTTACCGCAGGCAAAAGCTACAATCTGAGCTGCTACGTTAGCGCAGAGCTTCTGCTGGCTGGTGCTGCCCTGGATATCTACATCGTTCCTGAGCTGGCTGTTCTTAAAGCCGATGAACTGAAGAGGAATGATGTCTGTTCCCTGGTGAAGGAGCTGATAGAATGAGTGCTGTCCGTTAGTACCAGGCTCGCCAAAGATGATAGGTCCTGTCACATAGTCGATTGGCTCACCAAATCTGTTTACGCTCTTACCATTTGACTCCATATCCAGCTGCTGAAGGTGAGCAGGGAAACGGCTAAGAGCCTGAGAGTAAGGAAGTACAGCTGTGCTGTCGTATCCAAGAACGTTTCTCTCATAAACACCAATGAGGGCATCAAGCATTGCAGGGTTCTTTAAGAGGTCTTTTTCTGTAGCAAGCTTATCCTCTGCAGCTGCGCCATCAAGGAATCTTGCGAAGATCTCAGGACCAAAAGCAAGTGAAAGAACTGCTCCGCCAACGCCAGATGTTGATGAGTAACGTCCACCAATGTAGTCATCCATAAAGAAAGCCTCAAGGTAGTTGTCGCTCTTAGCAAGAGGTGAAGTCTGTGATGTTACAGCGATCATGTGCTTACCAGCATCAAGACCCTGCTTCTTTAATGCATCTATTACGAAGGACTCATTTGTAAGAGTCTCAAGTGTTGTACCTGACTTAGAAACAAGAATGAATATTGAGTGAGCAACATCGATAGAATTAAGAACTGCAGATGCATCATCAGGATCTACGTTGCTGATGAACTTTGCATCCATCTTAAAGCATCCATTCTTTTTAGCCCAGTTCTCAAGAGCAAGGTACATAGCTCTTGGGCCAAGGTCTGATCCGCCGATACCGATCTGAACTACCGTTGTAAACTTCTCGCCCTTGGCATTTGTGATCTCGCCAGAGTGAACCTTGTTTGCAAACTCAGCAATTCTCTTCTGTTCATTTAAATAGAACTCTCTCTTGTCAACTCCATCAGCCATGACCTTATCGCCAAGCTGACCTCTTGTTAGCTGGTGAAGTACAAGACGCTTCTCTCCTGTGTTTATAACTTCGCCGTTGTAAAGAGCTTCAAACTTCTCTGAAAGCTCAGCCTCAGAAGCAAGTGCCTTAAGAGCATCTAAGATCTCATCGTTAACTTCCTTTGCAGCATAGTTGTAAGAAAGACCTGCTGCCATAGGTACTGAGTACTTCTTAACTCTGTCGGCGCCATTTGTTCCAGCCATCTCTTCGGCTATATCAACATTAGAGATATTGAAAAGATTCTGAAAAGATTTGAGTGTGTCGAGATTGTTCCAATTTGCCATTATAATAAAACCTCCGTTTATGAAAATAGGAAAACGTTTCCAATTCGCCTTAAAGTGTAGCAGATGTGCCTGCTTGTATCAAGCAAATTGAAAAAATATACATCTAAAATAAAGCGCTGCACTTTACGTACAGCGCCCGATAATTATTCTCATTAAAGTGAGCTGATCATCTCTTTTACTAAAGCTGCGCAGTCGTGAGCAGCCTTTTCTTCAAATACAGGATAATCCACAATATCACTGCCATCAGCCTTGTCAGAGATTGCTCTGATGATGACGAAAGGAATCTTATTAAGGTAGCAGGCCTGGGCAATTGCTGCCCCTTCCATCTCTGTGCACATTCCGCCCTGCTCATCGATGATGGCTTTTTTAACATCTGGAGATGATACAAACTGATCTCCGCTGCATACCCTTCCTTCGAATACTCCAAGGTCTGGAGCAGCCTTCTTGATCGCTGCCTTAGCAGCTTCCCTCAATGAAGCATCTGCTGGGAAAGCATGTATTCCAAGCTGTGGAACCTCTCCCTTTTTATATCCAAATACAGTTGCGTCCACATCGTGGTAGCATGC
>NZ_JAGAYD010000002.1 GCF_017940685.1 Butyrivibrio sp.
GAACACATAATATAATATCTTAAGTGGGATGTTGGCTATAAATCTTGCTCCGTTATTAACGCTCATTGATGTCTTCTTAAAAAAGTCTGCCATATTATTTACCTTAGTAAAACCAAAACCTTACGTCTTTATTTTACATATATTCCTTTCTGTATACCACGAATCTAAGAGTTTACTGTTTCCGTGTTATTAAAACACAATATCTATTATTTATCTCTCTATATATAGTATGGGATATTTTTTTTACATCTTCGTTTTCTGTACAGCATTTTATATGACTTTTTGCGTATAGTCCATACAGAAATTTGGAGATAGGGTGGTAGCATTTTCTTCTGTACAAACGACAAAATAAAAGACCGGGAATTACTCCCGATCCTTAATGATTTCAGCATAACCATATTTACCCAGGCCATACCTTTTTGCAAACACTTCATAGATATCTTTGTAATCGCCATATGGATGTTCAAGGATCATCCTTGCTGCCTGTATCATCTTATCGCCCGCAAGATCCATGAGCTCTTTATCATTACATGCGACTGCATCAAGAAGCCCAATCCAAAATCTGTCGAGCCTGTTTAAGACTTCCTGTGCCTTTTCCGCCGCAAATCCATCTTTATAATACTTCCACATATAATCCCTATGCCATTCAAACCATGCGATGTATTCCCTTCCAGGATATTTAGTCTTTGGAGTAAAGGTGAATGGCACCATGTCAGAGCTTACCACCTTTCTTGCCGCAGCCTTTTTCTCATGGACCATGGTATTAGCTGCTTTCTTTTTTGCGGACTTTTGTCCCTCTCTGATCGCACTTTCAAGAGTCATCCCTTTATTGTGATAGCAGTTATACACAGTATTATACAAAGCCTCATTAGCCTCACATAGCTTTGAGAGGGAATTAAATTCTCTCCCTTGCAGGTCTTTGTACTTGCGCCTTTTACCTTTCATCTACTTCCCTCCTGGTGATCTCCTTCTGTCTGGCCCTTGTAGGATGCTTGTCTGTTTCATGTGTCCTTGTGCCGGTGTTCATATCTGTGGTCACCCTGTAGGTTCTTTGCAGCGCATCATACTGTCTTTTAGTCATATCCTTCCTTCTGTCATACTCCATCTATTTTCCCTCCAGACTTTTGATCCTATATCCGCATTTGGGACATACATAGCTGTCAGCATTGTCTATCCAGCGCGCTCCTCCCTTCTCATTTATCTTTTCAAAGGCAAGAGAGAGCAGCGTTTCAATCGCATTCCTCTCTTCAGGATAGCGCAGGCTAAACTTTATCCTCTCGCAGATCTCAGCCGCCTTATCTATTTCCATCTTTGGGGAGTAATCATCTCTGAACATATATCCCTCCTGTTAATACTATAAACAACCTCTCTATACAGAATATGGGATAGTTCCTTTTAAAACCTCGTTTCTGTATAGACTCTTCGCAATAAAAAAGAGCTGACCTTTAATCAGCTCCAAGTACCTCAAATCCTTTGTTCTTTAGTTTTTCTACGACCTTTTTCTCCTTTTGTGTAACAGGAAGGTCCGCCATGGCGTTATTTTTATCGACCTTCTCAAGGAACTCTCCCGGCGTGTATTCATCAACCGGAAGACATGTATACCCCATCACCGAAAAGAGGCTCTCGCCATTAGCCATCATAGTGACATCAACGGCAGCCTTGAAAAGCCCGACTTCGATCATATTCCAGGCATGTCTTACGGCAACCTTCCTTTCCCCATCAGATGAGAGCACATATCCGAACACGGATCTAACGAACTTCCCCCTCCCGCGGCGCATCATATTTGCGCACAGATGGAATGAATTTACATAACACATTGAGGCTTCATAGTCCGCAGGATCTTCATTGTACAGACGCACCGTTTCTCCAAGATCTACCCCGTATGCATTCCTAAATCCAAATGTCTTAAAATCCATCATGATTCCTCTCTTAAGACCAGAACGAATCTGTCATCAAGTATCTTTTCAAGTTCCGGAACAACATCTTCTTTCTTCAGACCGCCAAGGCCGCATCCGGGAAGTGGAAGATACACATTCTTAAACCCCTTATTATCAGTAAGGATCACAAGCTCTTTGCAGCTCCTTTTGATGAGCTCGATATCAGACTTATCCTTAAAGTGTTCTTTCGTCGGAAAGGAGAGGATAGCATACTTTGTATCTTTCTCTACATCCCTCACGTATAAAAGCCCGTATACATGATTACCCCTATCTTTTATCTTTGCCCCGAGGAGTGCAGGAAGCCTTCCCCACCTGTCAGCAAACTCCTTTGCGATCCCCGCGCCCATGACAGCGCATCCGTCCCTCTTTACGACACCGTTTGTGCTGACGCATATCGCATCTCCGTCAGATGGATTTTCAAACAGATCACCGTAAACAATCTTCATGTTTCTACCTCAAAATCTTTCCACGCTTTATAAGACTCCCTGCACAAGACTTCTGCGGCATAAAATTCAATATCCCTGTCACGTTTAAGCCATGCGCAGTTTTTTCTTACATACTTCTGTATAGCGTTATAGAGCTTATCAAGACCCTCGCTCCTTATGGCTTCCTTTATATTCCCAAGCCATACAGAGATTTCCATAGATCCAGAGGGAGTGTCGAAGTATTCATATCCGGTTGTAGGGTAGTAGAGCCTTCCATTAGAACTCTTCCCCTGTGCAACACTCGCCTTCTGCGCATGAAAGCGTCTTATACCAGGCATCAGATCCTTTATCTTGTACTCACTCACCTTTAAGCAACCTCGCTCTCAACATCATATTCTACCTTGTCCACATCTTCGTTGACCGTCGTGGCTCTTCCAGTTACAGGGTGATAATACCAGAGTCCGCCGTCATTGTCGGGATAAGCGTCTACATACAAACCGTTAATCAGCATCTTCCTTCCTTTCTACAACCGCAAAGCTGTGTCTGTGTCCCTCATCATCAAGGCACTTGGAATAAAGATCCCTACCAAGCCTTCCTGAATACCACGCATAGGCATATCCGTTTTCTTTAGCCTCACTCTCAGAGGTAAAGACATCTGCCACATATATAAGACCTCTTTCCGTATCAATCTGTTTTCCCACCATCAAATCCATCCTTCCTCATAAAGATCTGCTATATATTCCTCTTCAAGAGCCTCGTCATCAAGGAGCTCGACCATATAATCTCTGCTTGTATACTCGCCCTGTAAAAACTCTTCATAGCAGGCATATATCTGTCCGCCAAATCCGATCTCAGAAAGAGCTTCTTCGTAAGTGGCTGCTCTGCCGTCCACTTTTAAGTCCTGGTAATAATTCTTTAAGGACTCCATCTGCTCTTTTGGAGTTATTCTCCTCATCCAGTCGATCTTATACAGTTCATAACAGAGCTCTTTTATATCAAGAACCGTCTTCGCAGCACTGCTTGTCACCTTCTTACCTCCATCTTCCTTGCGACCTCGAAAAGTTCATCAGCTCCAAAACCGATAAGAGCACAGTATGTAGGCTCATACCCGTCGCGGATAAGCTCAGCTTCCTTTTCCACATCGCTCTTTGAAAGTCCTATGGTTTCAATTATCTCTTCAAGCTTGACACTCCACACGGCTAAAGCCGTGGGATTCTTGCTACCTACCACTACATAGTGGCTGACCAGTACATTTCTGTTAGGTCGTAGTGCAAGGTATGGGTATGCCATTACCCATCGCAGGGCAGAACATATAGTTCCCTACGCAGTATGTCTGATATTGCTATCGCCAACATACTCAGTTGAGTTACAGATGTTCATAGCTCCAAGTACATCTCTATGGATATGGAATCCACATTTACAAACATAATTCCTGTCATTGGCATGATGTACATGACCGCAGACAGGACATGTCTGGCTTGTGTATGCAGGATTTACGTGCTCAACTGTTATGCCTGCCAATTTAGCCTTATACTCTATAAACTGTGCAAGTCTATAGAATGACCAACTATGCAGACTATGGTTGTTTTTTCGACTTGTTCTTGTCGTAGAGCGAATATTTGCTAAACGCTCTAATTTTATGATTTTGACATCGTGAGCAACTGCTGTTTCTACAATGTCGTGACTTAACTTATGGTTGATGTCACGCATAATGCGTTGTTCTTTGTTATTTATGCGTTTGACGGCATCTATATGCTTTGCTTTCTGTAGCTTTTTGCGAAGACGAGCATAATGTCTACGCATATATTTATTCTTACGACCATTGCCGTAGAACTTAATATTTCCATCAGAAATATAGGACGCAGCAGGGCACTTAATGCCAAGGTCTACGCCCATGACATTACCCTCGCCATTATAAACTGGCTCTGCAATCTCGTATACGATTTGAGCAACTATCTTATTGCCCTTATAGACAATACGCATAGTGCCGAGTTTACTGTTTGCAAAGATGGACTTTTGATTATCAGTCATCTTAGTTTTAACGGAAAGCCTTTTAGATTTACCGTTTACGAGAACAGGAAATTCGATATAATCGCCATTGACCTTATAGTTTTGATTATTGATATAACAACAAGGCTTTCTAAGAATAGGGATTGTAGCTACAACCTTAACATCCTTGCCTTGTTTGGCGAGTTTAATGTTCTTATGGTCTGCATCACGACAAGCTTTATTGTATTTCTTAACAATAGACTTGGCATCACGGATACATTGATTTGTCAATGCGGACGGCAGGTTTACCTTAACATCAGCGGTAGTGTATTTTGAGATAGATACACCATTTACAGCATCAGAAACAAGGCCATTGACAGTGTTTATATACTCTGTCATGGTCGCTGCGATAAGAGATTTTTGTTCTCTTGTCATATAAAGTTTTATTGTTTCTGATAACTGCATAAAAATATACTCCTTGGCTTAATACGCTCACATCCCACGGTTAAAACCGTGGGCTTTCTCGCTCACTTGGGTTGTAAACCCGATCATTCTCCCGCCTCCTTTTCACTTAAAATATGGGATATTTTCTTTTAAGAATCGCTTTCTGTATAGGAAATATGCGCGTTTAAAGCCATCGACACAAGATGATGTGGCGCAGCTCCGCGCTGTTTTAATCTTTACAAAAAAAAGGGAGCCGATTACCCAGCTCCCTTAGATTCCTTATCAGTTCATACTGCCTTATCATGCCTTCCAAGCTCGTACACCACAGCTTTTGATACAAAGCCGTATCTTTTCCCGTCATCCCTCTCAAGGATGACATCGTACTTATTGTAGGGCTTAAAGCCGACCAGGGTATAGGTCCTGCCCTTGATCTTAAGCGATGCATGGTAATCATCCATGGTAAAGCCCTCCATGAACTTGAGATTATTCTCAAACTCAAGCTTCTCAACATCCACATCTGTCCTTGTAGCCTTGAGCTTCATGTCAAAAGTATTTTCATCATAGCTGATATTTGCTGCCTTGATATCAACTCCATACTTCTTGCCGACACCCACAAGTGCCTCTTCGACATCCTTTCTGAATGCAGCAAAATCAACGATCTTGTTCATCATAGTCCCGTCCTCCTATATTTGTTTGCGTTTACAAGATAAATATGGGATTTCCCTTTTGCAGGACAGCTTTCTGTACAGCACGTATTTAAGCGGCGCATTCCGCCGCAAAGGCACTCACAGAGGCAAAACTACGGTTTTACTCTGTACAGAATGAGAAAGTAAAGGCCAGTTATCCCATATTTACTATGTGGAGGGCATAGAATGAGCAATATAAAGCATATGAAGGTTGCGGATAACCTTAATCCGCTAAGAAGCGAGATACACAGGATAATATATGCAGTAAACAGATGCCTTATCGACCAGGGCTACGGAGAGAAGCGCTCACAGGTAAGAAAAAGAAATCTTATTGACCTGCGGGGCACGTTCCAAAGTGGAAATCTTGCACAGCTTATGGCAGAAGCGGACAGCCGCCTAAAAGAAGCCAATCCCACGCTCTCTAGGAGCTGGCTCATATCACTTCCGCCCTTTGAGCATGGCACTATCCAGTGGATAGATGATGAGTATATCACATGGGACATGAAAGACCTCGACCTCGATAAAAGGACCTACGGATACACACTCCATTACTACTACCAGGAAGAGGATGTCTGGCATATCGGGCATGAAATATCCGTAGAAGCAGAGATAGTAGATAAAGACAACGATATCGGATACGCAACATCCGTCGAATATCTCGTGTCATCATTTACTGAAGAGGCCAAAACACTTACGCTTAACGATATTAAAGCCTATACAGAAGGCTATGCAGACGATAAGACCGTATCCAGACTTATTCCTGTTCCGGAAATGATGATGTATATGCCAAAAGAAACAGAGCAGGAAGCCGAAGACTTTATGGCTCAGAAACTTGAGCTTATCCTGCACATGTTTAAGCATATCAACACAATCCTCTCCCTTAACAATAACAGGACGCAAAAGCCAAGGAAGACCAGTGGCAAAGTAAAGGCCAGTTATCAGCCGTCCGCCTTATCCGGCGAGGACAAAAGGACAGAGCATGTTATAAACGGGATCACCATACTCTCGGAAGTAAAGCCAAAAGCCCACACTATGGAGAGCATCAGAAGATACAAATGCGCAACATGGTCTGTAAGGGCCCACCAGAGAA
>NZ_JAGAYD010000187.1 GCF_017940685.1 Butyrivibrio sp.
CGTTCATATCTAGTCCTCCAGTCGCAACTTATTGGGTATTTTTGATAAGACTGACTAGGTCCCCCAAAAATCTCATAACAATATTTTACTAAAAACAATGCACCTGCACAAGCTTTTTAGGGCTAATTGCACAAATATCTGACAGTTGTTTTTCGCACATTAAAGTGATATAGTGTTAATAATAATGCTTATTTGAAAGGTATTCCCATGGACAGTTTAACTTATGGCTTTATAGGTCTTGGACTTATCGGCGGTTCAATAGCAAAAGCAATCAAAAATGCTGATAAGAATTCAAGGATCATGGCATATACACCTCACAAAGAGACCGTAGATAAGGCCCATGATGAAGGCACTATAGACCTTCCCCTTTATGAGATCGGACCAGAGTTTTCTGACTGCGACTTTATTTTTCTTTGTGCACCGGTGGAGCTTAATAACGATAATCTCAAGGCTCTTTTGCCCTATCTTAGTGCCAAGACCACTGTCACTGATATTGGCAGCGTCAAATCCAGTATCCATCAGGTGGTAAAAGAGCTGGGGCTTGAATCCCAGTTTATCGGCGGTCATCCAATGGCAGGTACAGAGCGCATAGGCTATAGCAATTCAAAGCCTGCCATCCTTGAAAACGCCTACTACATAATCACCAAGACTGATTTTTCCTCTAAGGAGCGTCTTGATGCATATACAGAACTTGTCCGGATGATAAAGGCCATTCCTCTTGTGGTGCCCTACGAGCAGCACGACTATATCACAGCTGCCATCAGCCACGTGCCGCACGTTATCTCCGCTTCCCTTGTAAACCTTGTAAAAAACAGCGATGGCGAGGATCAGCTCATGAAGACCATAGCCGCTGGAGGATTTAAGGACATAACAAGGATCTCCTCATCTTCTCCTATCATGTGGAAGCAGATCTGTATGACCAATTCCTACAACATCTCAGATCTTCTTGGCAGCTACATCGACAGCCTTATGGATATCAAACTTGCCATTGATGAAAAAGATGAAGACAAGATAATGAACTTTTTTGAAAGCGCCAGAGAGTATCGTGAATCCTTCATGGACACTTCATCTGGTCCTATCAAGAAGGTATTCACCATCCATGTTGAGATTGACGACAGACCTGGTAACCTTGCAAAGGTTGCGACTTTATTGTCTGACAACATGATAAACATCAAGAATATCGGCATCGTCCACAACAGAGAGTATGAACGGGGAACACTTCGTATCGAATTCCACTCATCAGAAGATCAGCTCAAGGCAAAAGAGCTTTTGACCGTAAGCGGCTACACTCTCTACGTAAAATAAAATCAATCGGAGATTTATATGATCGCATTAGAAAAAGCAACAAAGCCCTTAAAGGGTGACATATTTGTTCCTGGTGACAAATCCATCTCCCACAGGAGTATCATGTTCGGAGCTCTTTCTGAAGGAACCACTGAAGTAACTGGCTTTCTTCAGAGTGCAGACTGCTTATCTACCATAGACTGCTTCAGAAAATTGGGCGTAGAAATTGAGCACACCATCCGCCCCACCAACGGAGTTCCCACTATCACTGTTCACGGCAGAGGCCTTCACAACTTTAAGGCTCCTGACTGCACTTTGTATACAGGAAACAGCGGTACTACCACAAGGCTCATGTCTGGAATCCTTGCAGCTCAGCCCTTTGACAGCATGATAACCGGAGATATGTCCATTGAAAAAAGACCCATGAAAAGGATAATGACTCCTCTTTCCCAGATGGGTGCAGAAGTTGTTTCCGTAATGGGTAATGACTGTGCTCCTCTTCGCTTCACCGGAGGAAAACAGCTTCGAGGGATCAATTACAGAAGCCCCGTTGCTTCCGCCCAGGTTAAGTCCTGCATTATGCTGGCTGGCCTTTATGCTGAGGGCGATACAGTTGTTTATGAGCCTGCTCTTTCTAGAAACCACACAGAGATCATGCTCTCTTCCTTTGGTGCCGACATCCACAATGAACTTTCCAGAGACGGAAGCGCTGCTGCAATCCTGCATCCTGGAATGCCTCTTGTAGGCCAAAAGATAAATGTCCCAGGCGATATTTCATCCGCTGCATATTTCATTGCTGCAGCTCTTATCGTTCCTGGTTCTGAGCTCCTTATAAGAAATGTGGGTATCAATAAAACAAGGTCTGGAATACTCGCAGTATTAGAACAGATGGGGGCAGATATAACACTTCTAAATATTGATGAAAAGAGCGAACCCAAGGCTGACATCCTTGTTAAATACTCAGAGCTTAAAGCTGGCGGCAACAATCAGTTTGTAATTGGTGGAAAGTTGATCCCTACCATGATTGATGAGCTTCCAGTAGTTGCTGTAGTTGCTGCAACCGCTGGTTTTGATACCATCATCAAGGATGCTGCTGAACTTAAGATAAAGGAGTCAAACAGGATCGATACTGTTGTAGAAGGTCTTAAGAAGATGGGCTGTGACATAGAGGCCACAGAGGACGGAATGATAATCCGTGGCGGAAAGCCTCTTACCGGAGCTGATATAAACTCCCACGCAGACCACCGCCTTGCCATGAGTTTTGCTGTTGCTTCCCTTGTGGCAGATGGAATAACAAGGATAATCGATGATGAATGTGTAGGTATTTCCTACCCCACATTCTTTAAGGACTTTCAGAGTCTGTTGTGATCAAAGTCTAAATCATTTAAATGATCTGCTAGTAAAAAAGGGCTGTGCTTGTTTCCATGCACAGCCCATCTGTTTGTCTTATTCGTTTCTGAACAGATCTCTTGTATAAACCTTATCTACTACATCAGCAAGGTCATCCGTTAATCTGTTGGCGATAATTAAGTCGCACTCCTTTTTAAACTTATCAAAATCTCTTTCAACTCGTGAATTAAAGAAATCGTCATCCTTAAGTGTTGGCTCATAGACGATACACTCAATGCCACGGGACTTGATACGCTTCATGATACCTTGGATAGCTGACTGCCTAAAATTGTCAGATCCCGCTTTCATGGTAAGTCTGTAAACACCGACCTTTTTGGGATGAAGCGCCCAGATTCTGTCAGCGATGAAATCTTTTCTTGTTCTGTTGGCATCTACAATAGCAGTGATGAGGTTATTTGGAACATCCTCATAGTTTGCAAGAAGCTGCTTAGTGTCCTTAGGGAGGCAATATCCGCCATATCCAAAGGAAGGATTGTTGTAGAAGTTCCCGATTCTTGGATCAAGACAAACACCCTCAATAATGTTTCTTGTGTTAAGGCCTCTTACCTCAGCGTAAGTATCAAGCTCATTAAAGTATGATACACGAAGTGCCAGGAACGTGTTGGCAAAGAGCTTAACACACTCAGCCTCAGTATAATTCATATAAAGCACATCGATATTCTCTTTGATGGCCCCCTGCTTAAGAAGTCCAGCAAACACCTCTGCCTTTTCTTTTGCCTCGTTACTCTCACCGTCGTAACCAACTATTATACGGGAAGGATAGAGATTATCATAAAGAGCATGCCCCTCTCTTAAAAACTCCGGAGAGAACATGATATGATCTGTCTCATACTCTCCGCTTATCTCCTCGGTAAATCCAACAGGAATTGTTGATTTGATAACGATAAAAGCGTCAGGGTTCTCTAATCTCACCTGATCAATTACGCTTTCTACTGATGATGTATCGAAATAATTAAGTTTCTCGTCGTAGTTAGTTGGAGTTGAAACTATTACAAAATCAGCATCCTTGTAGGCATATGAAGCATCAAGTGTAGCTTCCAGCCTAAGGGAATCCTTTTTAAGGTACTCCTCTATCTCCCTGTCTACGATTGGAGACTTTCTGTTGTTTATCATATCTACCTTCTCAGGGATAACATCAACGCAGACCACATCGTTGTTTTGTGATAAGAGGATGGAATTGGACAGTCCTACATATCCAGTTCCTACTACAGCAATTTTCATTTATTCTCTCCTGCGAGCTTGGCTTTCTCGTCTTCCACAAGCTCATATACGTCTATTCTCTTTTTTACATCTTCTGGCATTCCAATGAAGGATCCGCCATAATGATAAGTATCATCAACTTTTTTGGCCCTCACTATCTGAATGAATACGTGGAGTACCTCTTTAGTCCAGATTGTTAAATTGGCCTCATAATTATCTCCAATAGTGAGCTGCTTGTCAGTTGAAAAACCTATACCAGCACTTGAAGCATCAGTTATCTTGATCTCACATGTTTCAACTGAGTTACCGCCAAGCTCTTTGATAAGGATCTCACCAGATAAATCCAGTCTCTTACTTCTTCTTCTGTCTTCCATAATAGTCCCCCTGATAAATGAAATATGGTTTAAAAAACAGTTCACTACCTATCATAATACCCCATAAAAAGGGTGCTTTCAAGAAGGCTGGGCATATGAAGGACATCTAAGCTGATATTATTTAAAAAAGCATGCATCTCCGAAGGAAAAGAATCTATACCTTTCTTTTATTGCTTCCTGATAAGCATTAAGTACATGTTCTCTTCCAGCCAAAGCAGATACCAGCATAACAAGGGTTGATTCAGGAAGATGGAAATTAGTTATAAGCTGGTCAAGTACCTTGAACTTATATCCTGGATAGATAAAGATTGAGGTGTCTCCGCTGCACTCAGATAGCCTTCCGTTTTCATCAGCAGCGCTCTCAATGGTGCGGCAGCTGGTTGTTCCGACGCAGATTACCTTATGGCCGGTTTCCTTGGCTCTGTTTATCTTATCCGCTGCTTCCTGTGTTACCTGATACCACTCTGTGTGCATGTGATGCTCTTTTACATTGGTGACCTTAACTGGTCTGAAGGTTCCAAGTCCCACATGGAGAGTAACAAAGGCCATATCTACACCTTTTCCCCTGATCTTTTCCAGAAGCTCATTGGTAAAATGAAGCCCCGCAGTTGGAGCTGCAGCTGATCCCTCAAACTTGGCATATACCGTCTGGTACATGTTTTTATCCTGAAGCTTATGGGTAATATAAGGCGGAAGCGGCATCTCTCCAAGCTTATCAAGAACCTCTTCCCAAATCCCATCATAGTAGAATTTAACAAGCCTATTACCTTCCTCTACTATGTCCAGAATCTCAGCCTTTAAGATTCCTCCGCCAAAAGAAACTCTTGCGCCAGGACGCAGTTTTTTTCCTGGCTTGACCAGTGTCTCCCAGACGTCAGCTTCTCTTCTTTTTAAAAGAAGGATCTCTACAGCTGCACCTGTCTCTTCCTTTTCTCCAAGAAGTCTTGCAGGTATTACCTTGGTATTATTAAGAACCAGGCAGTCGCCTGGCTCTAAATAATTTATAATCTCATTAAATTTGTGGTGCTCTATGGCTCCAGTTTCTTTGTCCACCACAAGGAGTCTGCACTCATCTCTTTTCTCCATGGGATCCTGAGCTATGAGTTC
Organism: Butyrivibrio sp.; assembly: GCF_017940685.1. Classification (GTDB taxonomy): domain Bacteria; phylum Bacillota; class Clostridia; order Lachnospirales; family Lachnospiraceae; genus Butyrivibrio. The sequence goes on from NZ_JAGAYD010000187.1 coordinate 5,376, forward strand.
CTTGGGAAGATCAAAATAATAATCAGAAGTACTAAGTCCTATTTCCATGATCACTCGTTTCTAAAATCCATGTTCTGAAGGAAGGATACATATCCTCTCTTTGCCTCATAAAGGTCAGCCTTGCTGATAACCTCCCAAGGTGCATGCATATTAAGTACTGCAACTCCAGAATCAATTACATTCATTCCGTAAAGGGCAAGGATGTAAGCGATTGTTCCGCCGCCGCCAACATCTACCTTACCAAGTTCTGATGTGTGGTATACGATCTTGTCCTTATCAAAGGCCTTTCTGATCTCTGCGATGTATTCAGCGTTGGCATCATTAGATCCGCTCTTTCCACGGCTTCCGGTAAACTTGTTAAATACAAGACCACCTCCTAAAAATGCTGCGTTCTTCTTTTCAAAGCTGCCTGCGTAGGATGGATCAAATGCAGCGCTTACATCTGAAGAGAGCATGCATGAGTTTGCAAGGCATCTTCTGAGGGCAAGGTCATTAAAGCCTTCCTTAGTGAGGTTCATAAGCTCTGCTACTGCATTTTCAAAAAACCTACTCTGCATACCTGTAGCGCCTACAGATCCGATCTCTTCCTTATCAACAAGGATGCAGCAGGCGCATCTCTTAAGGTTCTTTGCCTCCAAAATAGCCTTCATTGAAGGGAATGCACATACTCTGTCATCGTGGCCATAGCCAAGGATCATTGATCTGTCAAAGCCAGCATCCCTTGCCTTACCAGCAGGTACGATCTCAAGCTCTGCTGACAGGAAGTCCTCCTCCTCAATTCCGTAAAGGTCATTAAGGATTGCAAGAATGCCGCGTCTTACAGCTCCAGATACCTTGCCACTTGCTGCCTTCTCTTCTTTTTCTGCCTTTATAGCGTACTGCTCACCAGCTGAAAGCTTTGAGTTCTTCTTTTCAGCCTTTTCTTTTTCATCGCTCTCGATGACGAAAGGTCTGTTTCCAACTATAAGGTCAAGGGCCTCACCCTCGATCACGTTTGAGGCTTTCTTGCCAAGCTGATCCTGGGCAAGGTGGATAAGAAGGTCAGAGATGAAAAATACCGGATCATCCTCATCCTCACCTACATTAAGCTGAACTGTTGTGCCGTCTTTTTTAACGATAACACCATGGATAGCAAGAGGAATGGTAACATACTGATACTTCTTGATACCGCCGTAGTAGTGAGTATCAAGGTAAGCGATACCTCCGTCCTCGTAAAGAGGATTCTGCTTAACATCAAGACGAGGTGAATCAATATGTGCTCCAAGGATGTTAAGTCCCTGCTCCAAAGGCTCTGATCCCATCTGGAAGATGATGATGGACTTATTCATCCATACGCTGTAGATCTTGTCTCCTTTTTTAAGTTTGGTCTTGCTGCCTACAAGGGTATTAAGCTCTCTGTAGCCTGCTGCCTCGATCTCATTTACGATAGAATCGATGGCTTCTCTCTCAGTCTTTGAGTTATCAAGGAAAGCCTTGTACTCATCTGCAAGTTTCTCAACAGCCTTAAGCTGCGTAGCATTATAAGTTGTCCATGCATTTATTCTGTTCATATGTAAGCTCCTTTCGAGAATAAAATAGTCATTGCTCATTAAAGCAATGACTATTCTATCACCTGTTTAGATTTGACGCAATTAACTTCGGATCTCTATTCCCATGGTGAACTGGAGCTTTCTAAGCATCTTATCTACAAATCCGCTTATCATCTCATCTGTAAGTTCTTCATCCTTAGGAGTAAATGTAATTGTAAACGCCATACTCTTCTTAGTAGGAGGAATTGGAAGTCCCTCATATACATCAAAGAGCTTAACATCAGTTACATACTTGCAGGCGCCATAGATTGCATCCTCAACCTCTCCGCAGGTAACTGTCTTGTCCATGATAAGAGCAAGGTCACGCTTAACAGTTGCAAACTTTGAAAGAGGCACAAATACAGGAGTCTTTCCATAGTACTTAGAAAGCACCGAAAGATCTATCTCGCAGATATATGCAGGAATCCTCATATCTGTCTCATCCTGGATCTCATAAGTTATCTGTCCGAGATATCCAACCTCTTCTCCCTCACAAAGGATCCTGGCTGTTCTATATGGATGCAGGAAAGTTCTGGTAGCAGCCTCATACTTAAAGCTTATGTGAAGCGCATCAGACACATTCTCTGCAAGTCCCTTTAATGTGAAGATATCCTCATCTTCTCCAAATATACCAATGCAAAGAGTTGCCTTCTCATCAGGATACTCAGTAAGTGGTAGAGACTTTGGAATAAATCTGTTTCCAAGCTCAAACAATCTTCCCTCTAATGTACCCTTCTTCTGGTTTCTTGCAATAGCATGGATCATCTGTGCAGCAAGAGTTGTTCTCATAAGTGACAGGTCTTCGTTGATAGGATTAAGGATCCTGATGGCAACTCTCTCAGGAGCATCCTCTTCAAATCCAAGAAGATCAAGATCACTTGGTGAAAAGAATGAGTAGTGCATGCACTCATATGCACCCTGTGCGCAAAGAGCTCTCTTGATCCTAAGCTCGCTCTTCTGCACAAGGTTCCTTCCACCTGTTGTTACAGCTGCATTCTTAAGGAATGTAGGTTTTACATGATCATATCCATACATACGGATAAGCTCTTCTGCGATATCAGGATAATCTTCCATATCCTCACGATATGCAGGAATCTTGATAGTGAGCTCATCGCCATTTATTACTGGCTCAAAATTGAGGTTTGTAAGGATCCTCTTTATCTCGTTTTCAGGAACCTCTATGCCAAGAACGCCATTAACCTTCCTGATGGAAGCCTTCATCTCTTTCTTTTCAAGGCTGTTTCCGGTATTAACATCTACATGGGTCTTTGAAACCTTGCCGGCACCAAGCTGCTCTATAAGGTGAAGGGCTCTCTTCATTGCGATGACAGTCGTGTATTCGTAAACGCCCTTTGCAAATGCAGCTGATGAGTCTGATGCCTGTCCAAGAGCTCTTGAGCTCTTTCGGATATTGTCACGCATGAACTTGGCAGCTTCGAAAGTAACTGTAGTTGTTGTATCACGGATCTCAGAGTTAAGACCTCCCATGATACCTGCAAGAGCTACTGGCTTAACTCCGTCGCAGATAACAAGGTTATCTGTTGTTAATTCAAACTCGTTCTCATCAAGAGTTACGATCTTCTCGCCCTGCTTTGCTCTCCTTACAACGATCTTGTTTCCCTCAAGGAAATTTCCATCAAAAGCGTGCATAGGCTGACCAAGCTCTCTCATGATGTAGTTTGTGATATCGACGATATTACTGATGGAATTATTTCCAACCATGGCAAGTCTTCTCTTCATCCAAAGAGGGCTCTCACCAATCTTTACATCATATACATAGTGTCCGATATATCTTGGGCACAGGTCTGGATCTTCTACTGTTACGCTAAATCCCTCATTCTCTACATCTGTCTCTGTGTATGAAAGATCGATCTCTTTTAATGGCTTATCAAGTGCTGCTGCAACCTCTCTTGCAAGTCCGTAAATACTCTGGCAGTCTGGTCTGTTGGCTGTAATGGATACGTCAAAGATCCAGTCATCAAGGCCAAGGATAGGCTTAACATCAGCGCCAACTGGTGTATCCTCAGGGAATACTAAAAGTCCGTTGTAGCCTGCTCCTGGGTACATATCCTCGGATACTCCAAGCTCAACTCCTGAGCAGAGCATACCTTCTGAGTCCACGCCGCGAAGCTTGCCCTTTTTGATGGTCGCTACGCCGATAACAGTCACATGGTCTTTTTCAGTCTCAATAACTGTAGCGCCTACAAGAGCAAGAGGATACTTGCCGCCTTCCTTAACATTGTCCGCGCCGCAGCATACCTGGAAGGTACCGTGCTCTCCTGCATTTACCTGACATACATGAAGGTGGGTATCAGGAATTGGTTCGCACTTCTCAACAAGTCCTACTACGACATTTGAAATGTCTTTTCCCACTTCCCAGCACTCTTCAACTTCAAATCCACAATCGAAGAGCTTCTTCTCAAGCTCTTTTGGTTCTATATCTATATCAACAAAATCTTTAAGCCAACTTAAAGGTACTAACATTTCGTTCTCCTCCTAAATTATTCGTAGTGGTCTATCTGCTTAAGAACATCAAGGTCTGACTCGTACAAGAGCTTAATGTTGTTGATACCATACTTAAGCATGGTTGCACGCTCAATACCTATACCAAAAGCAAATCCGCTGTACTCTTCTGAATCAATTCCGCAGTTCTCCAAAACCTTCTTGTTGACAACTCCGGCTCCAAGAACCTCGATCCAGCCTGTTCCCTTGCAGAGATTGCAGCCTTTACCACCACATGCAAAGCAGCTGCAGTCAACCTCTACTGATGGCTCTGTGAACGGGAAGTAAGAAGGACGAAGTCTTGTTGTGGTTCCCTCACCAAAGATCTTCTGAGC
>NZ_JAGAYD010000188.1 GCF_017940685.1 Butyrivibrio sp.
AGTAGAACCGTCCCCGTGTCTTGTTTTTTGAGGAATCGCCTGTTATTTTATTTCAATACTATATCTGGCGTTAAACTCTTCTCCCGGAGCCAGTTTGTTGCCGTATTCTCTCTCAGAGAGGTCGCCAGAAAAGCCTACTCTGTCGCATCTTCCGTACCAGGGCTCGATGCAGACAAATGGTGCGTGCTTGCCAACTGGTGACCAGACGCCTACAAGTGGTGTATCAAAGCTGACCTTGACGAAAGGCTGGCCATCAGCACCCACAATGCTTATGGCATCGGTCTGCTTATCCTCTATTACGAGGGCGTCCTCTGAAAAGAGCTCATCTGACATCTTTAAAATGCCGTTATTAAGATCAAACTGCTTGGTCTTGTCTGAAAGGCATCCAGATCCGTCGTCTGCCACAACATTTGAATGGAGGCTTGAAAGCGCTTTTCCTGCCTTCTCAAACTTAAGGACATCAGTGTCCAGGTCGCAGTTAAATGCGGGATGAGCGCCAATTGAGAAGAAAACCTGCTCTTTATCGGTATTTACAACCTTCCAGATAACCTGGATCTCTTTCCCTGAAATCCTGTATCCGCAGTGAAGTTCGAAGGCAAATGGGTATTTCTCGTGGGTTTCTGCGTTGTCACGGAGCCTGAACTCTATTGCGTCTCCAGTCTGGGAAACCAGCTCAAAATCCATGTCCCTGGCAAAGCCGTGCTGCCCCATACTGTAGGTCTTGCCCTTATATCTTGACTCTTTTCCAAAGTAGCAGCCAACAACCGGGAAAAGAACCGGTGATGTTCTGCCCCAGAACTTAGGATCTGCCTGCCACAGATACTCTCTGCCGTCGTCGTTTCTAACAAGGGACTTAAGCTCTGCGCCGTGGTCCGAGATCTTTACGGTAATTTCTGAATTTTTGAGCTCGTATATCATTTTTTAACCCTCCAGGCTGTGATATTTCTTTTGACGTATGCCATATCCCAATTGTACCACGAATGCGCCCATTTTCCGCCACGTTGTGCTATACTTTTCACTAGAATTGCAAATATAAGGAGCTACATATCATGAAAAAGATAAATCTTAAGAAATACACTGATTTCATCGTTAAAGAGACCCTTGATCTCCTTAACATTGACTCTCCTACAGGCTACACAGAAGAGGCCTGCAACTGGGTGAAAAACGAGTTTGAATCCCTTGGATTTAAGGCTCACATCACCAATAAGGGCGGCGTTATCGTTGATCTTACGGGAAAAGACAAAAAGAACGGCATTTTACTTGAGGCCCACGCCGATACATTAGGAGGAATGGTGGCTACCATCAAGTCAAACGGAAGGCTCCAGCTCACCAACCTTGGCGGCATGAACCCCAACAACGCAGAGACTGAGAATGTCCGCGTTGTGACCAAGTTTGATGGCATCTACGAGGGAACTTTCCAGCTCAACAACGCCTCTATCCATGTAAACGGCGAGTACGACGACACCAAGCGCACCTGGGAAAACTGCGAGGTGGTGCTTGATGAAGATGTTAAGACAAAAGAAGATACAGAAAAGCTCGGCATTTCTGTTGGTGATATCGTATGCTTTGAGCCAAATGCAAGGGTTACAAAGAGCGGATACATCAAATCCCGCTTCCTTGACGACAAGCTTAGCGTTGGAATCCTTCTTGGCCTTGCCAGGTACATCAAGGACAACAAGATAACTCCAAAG
>NZ_JAGAYD010000189.1 GCF_017940685.1 Butyrivibrio sp.
GAGGCTTCGTGCATATGTGTGGGTAAAACATAGAGCCTCAATATGATTATTTTTACCCTTTAAGATCTTTTACAGATCTTAGTAAGTTCTTTAAAAACAGAAATTGAAAAGACCATTCCAATATCTTATTTTTGAAGTTGAAAAAATAACAAAAAAGGATATATGAAATGGTCTCTGCTAGTACTTTATTAAAGAAATTTGCCAACGTCAATCACTCTGTTATAGATTCTTATGAATTCACACAAAACGTTAATGGAGAAGATATCCTAAAGATTAATCTTCACCCTTATAAGACCTATGCTAACCGCTGTCCAGTATGTGGCTGCAGATGCAAGGTTTATGACAGAAGCAAATGCACTCGCATGTGGAGAGCTCTTGACTGTGGAGGAGTTATCATTGAGCTGTACAGTCCTACCTGTAGGGTTGACTGTCCAGAACATGGAGTAAAGACAGCATCCGTTCCCTGGGCATTTCATGACTCAGGATTCACCAAAGACTTCGATATGATGGCTACCTTTCTGGCGATGAATATCAACCGTAGCGTTACAGCAGAGTTTCTCCGCTGTGACTGGCATACCGTCATGAGGTGTATTTCAAGAGCAAGGGCTTACATTGAGCCTGACCTCAAGAAACGTTACGCAGGCCTTGTGAATATCGGTATTGATGAAACCAGTTACAGGAAAGGTCACAGCTACGTTACTGTTGTGGTTAATCACGATACCAATACCGTTGTCTGGTGTGCTCCTGGCCATAGTACAGAGGTTCTGAGCAGGTTCTTTGAAGAGCTTACACAAGAGCAGCGTCTTAACATCAAATGTGTTTCCGGTGATGGAGCAAAATGGATTGATGCCTGTATTGAGAAGTATATTCCTCATGCCTGGCGCTGTGTTGATAGCTTTCACGTTGTCACCTGGGCAATGGAAGCCCTGAATGAACTACGCAAGGAATCATGGCGTGATGCCTACTCAAATCAGAAGAAACTGACCCTGGAGCTTAAACGTGGCAATGGTAGACCCGGCAAACAGGATAAAGCTTCTCTGAAGTTATCAGAGGCTAAAACCAAGGCTACAGAGATAAAAAACTCTACCTATACCTTAGGAAAAGCCCCAGAAAACCTTACTCCAAATCAGATTGAACGCTTGGAAATGATTGCTAAAACCAATCCCAAGCTATTTAGAGGCTATACCTTAAAAGAGCATTTGCGCATGGCTCTTAAAATGTCTTCTAGAGATGAAGCCAAAGCTGAACTGTCCACCTTCTTTTGGAAAGCAACACATAGCAGAATATCTGTTTTTAAAGAGCTTGCCTACAAAATTAGGCGTCATGAGGAACATATCCTCAATACCATAGACTCCAAACTCAGCAATGCCAGAGTTGAGTCTATAAATAACAAGATCAAGCTGTTTATCAGGAAAGCCTACGGCTTTAAAAATATTCAGAACCTGTTGGACATGATCTTATTAGGATGTTCTAATATTTTAATACCACTTCCTAATCGAGGTGGATTAGGACTCAAAGTAGCTTAAATACAGGCTTTTATCGTGCACTACTTTGAGATTTTATCCACAGATGTGCACGAAGAGCC
>NZ_JAGAYD010000190.1 GCF_017940685.1 Butyrivibrio sp.
AAGATAGTTCTCCTGGGATGACCGACACCTCCTGTGTAATTTGAACCTACATTACTTTAAACGGGATTCCTACATTACCTACCTGAATGTCACGCCTTCGGCCCTGCGTATACGCAGACCAGCTACGGGAGAGGAAGACAGGATATTAGGTTGCGGTGACCCACCTGGCGATAGCTAGGAGTCAAATAACAGGAAACGGCATTTTGGGATTATTTAGGAAATAAAAGCAGTCATCACTGGTGGCTGCTTTTTCCGTATGAGGAGAATCTATGACTATCAAGCAGCAGTTACTGGCCCTTGCTAAGGATTTCGCCTTTAGGATGCAAAAAAAGAATATTGCTGCCTATGCAGGAAGCTGCGCTTACTTTTTCATGATATCCATAGTGCCACTTCTCATCTTTATGTCATCTCTTTTGCCCTACACAGCGCTGACAGCTTCGGATCTTTCGAGGGCTCTTACAGAGATAACTCCTGATTTTGCTGACGATATTGCACTAAGGCTGATCAGCGAAGCCTATGAACAGTCAGTTGCTGTTTTTTCCATATCGGCTCTTGCTACGGTATGGTCTGGAGCACTGGGCATGATGTCCATAATCAGAGGTCTTAATATAATATATGACGTAGAAGAGAAAAGAAATTACTTTTACCTACGCGCTATAGCGGCTCTTTACACAGTTGCCATGATCGTTATCGTAATGGTAATGCTTCTTTTTATGGTATTTGAAAGAATTGTGAAGTCCATAGCAATAAGTCATTTTCCGGGGATCATGTTCCTTATTTCCCTGTCATCATATTTTAAGTTTATTGTGGTTATCTTAGTGGCAACATTTTTATTTGCCATGATCTATACCTTTGTTCCCAGTGCTAAGATGACTTTTGTATATCAGATACCAGGAGCAGTTTTTTCAGCTGTTGTGTGGTATATCTTTTCCTGGCTGTTTTCACTTTATGTGGATCTGTCTGGATATTTCTCAGTTTATGGTAGTATCGCCACCTTGATGATCATGATGATCTGGCTGTACTTTTGTATCTACATCTTCATGATAGGGGCCTTTATTAACAGGTTCTTTCACCCGGCTGTTAAGGTCTTATATGACGACCATCATCAGAGCAAGGTGAGAGAAAGAGTTAAGAAAAAAAGTCAAAGACAGCTACGAAAACCTAGAAAATACAATGAGTTTGGATAAGGGGGAAAGAAATGAAGTTCAACAAAAAAATCCTTAAACAGAAATGGGTTTCATACACGATTGCAACCTGTTCAGCGGTTGTGCTGTATCTTTTGTTATCCAATCCGGGATTTTTGCTTGGTGCATTATCTGCCGTCTTTAATATAATAAAGCCAGTAATATCCGGAATCATAGTGGCCTATATTTTTAATCCGCTGGCAAATCTATTTGACAGGAAGGTCTTTTACAAGCTTAAAAATGAAAAGACCAGATGGAAGCTCTCTGTGGCATTTGCCCTTATCGTGCTGGCACTTGGAGTAACGCTTCTTTGTTTTGCACTGATCCCTCAGCTGGCAGACAGTGTATCTACTCTGATCGGTAACATGGGTATGTACGTTGAAACACTTCAGGATCTGCTTAAGAGCTTTGAAAGCGGCAGTACTGGCAAGCTCTTTGGGCTTGATTTTTCAGGGATCGCAACTTTTGGTGATGAGCTTCTTGATAACATTGCCAATTATTTTAAAGACAATATGGACTCCGTGGTCATGACAAGCTCCTCAATTGGAAAGGGAGTTCTTGATGCAGTAATAGCCTTTATCCTTGCAATCTATTTCCTTTTGGACAAGCATAGAATAACAGTTGGTGTTAATAGATTTCTTTCGCTTCTCATGAAGGATGAAAACTACAACAAATGGGCGGATTTCTTAGACAGATGCAACGCAATCCTTATCAGATACATCGGTGTTGATGTGGTGGATGGAATAGTAGTTGGTGTTGTTAATTTCCTGTTTATGATCATCATGAGAATGCCATATACAGCACTCATTTCGGTTATTGTGGGTATCACCAATCTGGCACCTACCTTTGGACCTATTGTGGGAGCAGTGATAGGAGCTTTTATCCTTGTTTTGGTAAATCCCTGGTATGCACTGTGGTTTCTTATATTTACTATTATCCTTCAGACCATTGACGGATATATATTAAAACCAAGACTTTTTGGCGAAAGCCTTGGAGTGTCAGCACTCATGGTCCTTATTTCCATTATTATTGGCGGAAGGCTATTTGGTGTAGTTGGTATTTTGTTTGCAATTCCTTTTGCAGCCATCATAGATTTTGTCTGGAAGGATTATGTAATAAAAAAACTTGAGGAAAGAAAAGCTAAGAGGTACAATATATAGTATGAGAAGGGGGTAGCATTATGGATATAATGAGTTACGTTGATAGTGCGATAGAATTTTCAAAGGACAAGATCGACAAGGTTCTTGCTTTCTGGAATGATCTGGAGGATGACAGAAAAAAGCTCCTTATTGGATGCATTGCAGCCACCTGTCTGGTAATTGTAGTAGCAGGTATTGCATATGGAATCGGAAAGGCTCATGGAGAGAGACTTGCCTTTGAGGAAGAAGATTTTTAAGACTTAAATTGTTGTTATGAGAGCTTCTTTTTACGGAGGCTCTCATATTTTTTGGAGTAAGGTATGAAAAAAGCTATTCGGGTAATAACGGTCTTCTTTATCATGGCATTTCTTGTTGTGGGGACTGTAGTTGGGTTCCTTACAGTGGATGAGTATAATCCAAAAGACGTTGAGACCCTTGAGATAAATGGAGATGCAAAAAGCAGGATAAAGACCGGGGAGAGTGTCACGCTTCTTTCCTGGAATCTAGGATATGGAGCTCTTGGAGACAATGCAGACTTTTTTATGGACGGCGGAAGGATGGTCTATACCGCCGACAAAGAGAGAGTTCTAAGTAATCTTGAGGGTGATATAGAGGAGTTTAATAAAATATCACCTGACATTATTTGCACCCAGGAAACTGACAGGAATTCCGACAGGTCTTACTTTATAGATGAAATGGAATATTTCATGTCCAATTCAGGTCTTAGTGTTCTTCATGGGGAAAATGTTTTTGCTCCAAACCTTAAGGTGGCTTTTATACCGCTACCGGTTCCGCCTATTGGAAAGGTTTATAGTGGCCTTTCACTGTTTAGCAGATATGATATAGCTTCAGCCCAGAGGCTTAAGCTCCCGTGCCCGTTCAAGTGGCCACTTAGAACATTCAATCTGAAAAGATGTCTGGAAATAGTCAAATTTCCTGTTGAAGGCTCTGATAAAGAGCTTGTTATAATAAACCTTCATCTTGAGGCCTATGACTCAGGAGAAGGGAAAGTGGCTCAGGCTAAGATGTTAAAAGAAGTGCTTGATGCTGAGATTGAAAAGGGAAATTATGTAATAGCAAGCGGAGATTACAATCAGGTGTTCTCAAGTACAGATATCAGTGCATATCCTGTACATGAGGGATTGTGGGAGGCTGGAAGGATAGAGGTTGATGAATTTAATAGTGACCTTACCTTTTGGGCAGACAATAGTGTGCCCAGCTGCAGATCTCTTGACAGAGTCCTTTCTTTAGCTCCTGACAGATCGCCAGAAGGCTTTCAGTACTATGTTATTGACGGCTTTATAACATCATCCAATGTGGATGTGGAATCTGTTCATACCGACAATCTTTCTTTTGTAACATCTGATCATAACCCTGTGATACTAAAGTTTAAACTTAAATGAACTGTAAGCGGCCTGTAGTCAAAAAAGACTATGGGCGCTTTATTTTTCGTGACAGTAAATGTTTTATTGAATATAATAGATATTAGGTATTTCAAAAAGAACTTTGAAAGGGGACAGTATTCAATATGGTACACAAGGTAAAACGTAATGTAATTGTTGGACAGTCTGGAGGACCTACTGCAGCTATCAACTCATCGCTTGCAGGCGTTTACAGGACAGCCATGGACCGTGGTTACAAGAAGGTCTATGGAATGATCCATGGTGTTCAGGGTCTCATGGAGGGTAGATATGTAGACCTTTCTGATCACATTCAGTCAGGACTTGATATTGAGCTCTTAAAGAGAACACCTTCTGCATATTTGGGGTCATGCAGGTACAAGCTTCCAGAGATATTTGAAAACAAAGAAGTTTATGAGAAGATTTTCGAGATCCTCAACAAACTTGAAATAGACTGCTTTATCTACATTGGTGGTAACGACTCAATGGATACCATCAAAAAGCTCTCTGATTATGCTATCATTTCTGGTTCACCTATCAGATTTGTAGGATGCCCTAAGACTATTGATAACGATCTTGCTCTTACAGACCATACACCAGGATATGGCTCAGCAGCCAAGTACATTGGTACTTCAGTAAAAGAGATCATCAGAGACAGCTGGTCACTTGAGACGACAAGTGGACAGGTTATCATCGTAGAGGTTATGGGTAGAAACGCAGGATGGCTTACAGGTGCCACAGCACTTGCAAAGGGCGAGGACTGTGACGGACCAGATGCTATCTACCTTCCAGAGCTTCCATTTGATATGGATGCGTTCATTAAGAAGATCAAAGGTCTTTTAAAGACCAAGGCTTCTGTTGTAGTTGCTGTATCTGAGGGTATCAGAACCAAGGATGGCAAGTACATAAGCGAACTTGGAAGCACAATAGAGTATGTAGATGCATTTGGACACAAGCAGCTTACAGGTACAGCAAGATATCTTTGCGACGTAGTTGCAAAGGAGTGTGGATGCAAGACACGTCCAATCGAGCTTTCAACTCTTCAGAGAGCAGCAAGCCATTGTGCATCCCGTGTTGATATCCTTGAGGCATATGAGGTTGGTGGTGCAGCAATGAAGGCTGCTGATGAAGGCGACAGCGGAAAGATGGTTGTTATTGAGAGACTTTCTGATGATCCTTATCAGGCAGGAACAGAGGTTAAGGATGTTCATAAGATTGCTAACGATGAGAGAGTTGTTCCAAGAGAGTGGATCAACAAGGATGGCACATATGTAACTAACGAGTTCATTACATATGTAAGACCTCTTATCCAGGGCGATGTTGGACCTATCATGGTTGATGGTATTCCAAGACATCTGTACAGACCAGGATTCCAGGATATTCTGTAATTGATGATTCATTAGTGAAGGAATAATATGACAATTCTAAATAATAGATTGGTTACAACTGACAAAGAATTAAATATTATATCTGCTGATGATGGATATCGTGAGTATGTATGCGAAGATGGTGCCAGCACCATCTTCGCTAATATACATCCGGATGATCAGCATCTTTTGTATGAGATGGTAGAGGGATTAGAGACTGAGAGTGCTTTGACCCTCTGTTTTCGTATATGTGATAAATCCAAAAGCTACAACTGGTTCAGGGCTGAGTGTATCAGGACAACTGATGGAAATATCAGCATAATGTTTCATGACATTGAGACTGTTGAAAATGAAAATAAAGCCATTGAGACGGATTACCTGACAGGACTTTTAAATAAAAAGGCTATAACCGATTATGCCAAAAAAGCTATCGCCAGAAAAGACAATGTAGTTAATCTTTGCATAATAGATATAGATAATTTCAAAAATATCAATGATACCTATGGCCATTCCTATGGAGATAAGATACTAAAGGAAGTATCAGCTATTATCCAGGAAGTACTTGGAAAAGATGGAAAAGCCGGCAGGATCGGCGGTGATGAGCTGATGATGATCATCGAAAACGTGGAGGAAAAGACAGAACTTCGCGTATATTTAAAGGGGATCAGGGAGAGAGCTGAGGCGTCCCATATTGATCAGAATGGATTTCCACTTGTTACCGTATCTATTGGAGTAGGAACCTTCCCCTTATACGTAGACAATTATGATGACCTGTTTAACCTTGCTGACAGAATGTTATACAGAGCCAAGAACAGAGGAAAGAACAGGTATGTTATTTATAACCCTGACATCCATGGAAAGCTTGTAAATGGTGAACTTGATGAAAATGTTGTGGCTCTGAATGAAGCTACTGCCCAGGATAAGACCACCCTTGTGCTTCAGAGTATTGATGGACTGTTTGGAAACATGAATGAGTCAATTCCCAAGCTTCTTGCAATGATTGCAGCGACTTTTGGGATTGATGAGGCATATATCTTTTACAAGGATATAAATAAGAGCTTTCATGGGGTTAAGAGAGTGGCTGAAACCGGTAGGAATGCAGAAAGGAATGTACAAAAGCTTGCAGACACAGTTTCCAGCCTGTCTTATATTGCTGAACCGGGCTTTGAGAACAGATTCAATTCCAACGGTGTCTATGTCCTTGATTCACCAAAGGCTATGCTTGAAAATACCGTAGAGCCTAAAAAGTTCTTTGCAGAGCATGATATAAGGCATGCATTTCTTTATAAGATGCAGGACATACCCTATGACGGCTTTATTGCGCTGTATAATACCAGAGAATTATCGAGAAAATTCCCTCAGTCAGACATTACAGACCTTACATATTTGAGTAAAATGATAGAAATTGCCCTGAAATCTAGATAATATCGTACGTTTTTTAATTTTTTTTAAAAAAATCCCTTTTTTTCGGCATTTTTAGGTTGTTTGTGGACGCAAATAGTAGTAGAATAGGCAATGTAGTAAATAATTTCTTTTTGGAGGGAAAACCAAATGAATAAGACAGAACTTATCGATGCAATCGCAAAGGAAGC
>NZ_JAGAYD010000191.1 GCF_017940685.1 Butyrivibrio sp.
AGGATCTGCCTTCCAATATTTATTATTACCTTTATGACTAATGTGGTTCTTGGCGTACTGGCTAAGGTTTCACCCCAGATGAACATGTTCTCTGTGGGTATCCAGATCAAGATTATTGTTGGACTTATGATCATGTTCATTACGATCACCATGCTTTCAGATGCATCCAACTTTATATTCATCAATATGAAGGAGATGATGTCAGACTTTGTATACAGCATGCAGAGCGGCTGATGATTCGGCAAATATAATAAAATATAATCTGCAGTTCTTTGCTGAAGACGCTAATGGTGCTGAAAAAACTGAACAGCCCACAGCGAAAAAGCTAAACGACGCCAGAAAGGAAGGCCAGGTTGCCAAAAGTCAGGAAGTTGCAACTGCCTTTACTTTACTTGCGCTTTTTCTCATTATCTGGGTTTTATATCCCTTTATTGGATCTAACATTGTGGGGATATTTAACAGGGTGTACAACAGTATTCCTGATGTGGCAAGAACTTATGATGGAAGGCTACCTATCGCCTATATCAGGAGCATTATTTCAAATGCGATACTTACCATGGGGCTTATAGCTTCCCCATTTTTCATACTGGGATTTTTGATCGCTTTTATCAGTGACCTGGTTCAGGTTGGTTTTAAACCTACAGCTAAACCGCTTAAGCCAAAGTTTTCAAAGCTCAATCCCATAAGTGGTATGAAAAAGATCTTTTCAACCAGAAAACTATTTGAGCTTGCAAAGTCAATTCTTAAGCTTGCTGTTATGGCTGCTGTCATATATTCATTTTTGACAGGAAGAACGGAATCTCTTTTCCTGCTGTATGACATGCCACTTCGGCAGGCTATTGGTCTTATGGGAAACCTTATTATTTCCCTGGGGATCAGGATCGCAGCTGCATATATGGTCATTGCATTTATTGATCTTATCTATCAGAGAAGGAAATTCACCAAAGATATGATGATGACCAAGCAGGAAGTAAAAGATGAGTTCAAGAATTCTGAAGGAGATCCTGCAGTAAAGAGTGCTCAGAAGCGCCGTATGATGGAAGCTTCAAGAAGGCGTATGATGCAGCAGCTACCACAGGCTGATGTAGTTATCACTAACCCTACTCACTACGCTGTAGCCATCAAGTATGATGCTGATGAGTCTGATGCGCCTATCGTTGTAGCTAAGGGTGCTGATTATCTGGCACAGAAGATAAAAGAGATCGCAAGAGACAATGACGTTGAGATCGTAGAAAACAAGCCCTTGGCCAGAATGCTATATGCCAATGTTGAAGTCGGAGAACTTGTTCCCCCAGAGCTTTACAAGGCTGTAGCTGAAGTCCTTGCTTATGTATATCACTTAAAGGGCAAGATTTGATTTTAGATTGAAACTATAAACCAGATGGAAGGAGGATGATGATGGATCTTAAGAAAATCAGAGATCGCGTATATGACTATGGTCTTGCGCTTTATATTGTTGCAGCTATTGTTATGCTCATTATTCCGCTTCCTGATTGGATGCTGGATATTTTGCTGGCTTTTGATATGTCACTTTCCTTTGTGATCATGTTTACAGCCATGTTTGCTACCGAAGTTTTGCAGATGTCTTTTTTCCCGACAATCCTCTTGTTTACCACAATATTCAGGATTGCCCTAAACGTATCATCAACAAGACTTATCCTTACTCAGGGCAGTGCAGGAGAAGTTATTGAAGTATTCGGTACTTTCGTAGGTGGCGGTGACCTTATCGTTGGAGCTATTGTCTATGTCATCCTTATCATTGTACAGCTCATGGTCATCAACAAAGGTTCTGAGCGTGTCGCTGAAGTATCGGCACGTTTCACACTGGATGCTATGCCAGGTAAGCAGATGGCTATCGATGCTGACCTTAATACCGGAGCAATCACAGATGCTGAGGCAAAGGAACGAAGAGACAAGATCCAGGAAGAAGCAAGCTTCTTTGGAGCCATGGATGGTGCTACCAAGTATGTAAAAGGAGATTCAACTGCGGGTCTTATCATTACCGCAGTAAACCTTATTGGCGGAATAGCCATGGGTGTTTTACGAATGGGAATGGATGTAAACACAGCCATTAACACCTATTCAATCCTCACCATGGGTGATGGACTTGTAAGTTCAATTCCTTCACTTATGATCTCGATGTCAACAGGTATCTTGGTAACTAAGGGGTCTAAAGAGGCAGACTTTGGTCATGTACTTATTGGTCAGCTCTTTGGAACAGCCAAGACACTTTATCTTGTTGGAGCAGTAGTTGCGGGACTTGGTATTTTATCACCTCTTCCTACTATTCTTTACGTCACATTTGGTGCAGCATTTATCATACTTGGACGTATTGCAAGCCAGACCATGGAAGAAGTCGCAACAGAAGGAGAAGTATCTTCAGAAGAAGAACAGCAGGCTGAGGAGATCAGACAGCCTGAGAATGTCACAAGCCTTCTTCAGGTTGATCCTATTGAGCTTGAATTTGGTTATGGTATCATCCCGCTGGCTGATGTTAACCAGGGTGGTGACCTTCTTGACCGTGTCGTAATGATACGAAGACAGGTTGCCCTTGAGCTTGGTACTGTTGTGCCTATTATCAGACTGCGTGATAACATTCAGTTGAATCCCAATCAGTACATAATTAAAATTAAAGGTATA
>NZ_JAGAYD010000020.1 GCF_017940685.1 Butyrivibrio sp.
AAATATCTTAAGTAAGAGTGCTCCGTTAAAGTACATTATGATACTTAGCGGGATTGTGATCACTGCCGCAATGATAAATGCCTGCCTTGCGCTCTTACGAACGCGGTCATAGCGTCCTGCGCCATAGTTCTGGCCTGAGAAAGTGGTAACGGAAGTTCCCAGAGAACTTACAGTCATCCAGAAGATTACGTCAATCTTGCCATATGCAGCCCAGGCTGCAGCTGTGTTATTGCCAAATCCGTTGATCGATGCCTGAATCAGGATATTTGAAAGACTGTACATGGTTGTCTGAAAGCCAGCAGGAAGACCAATCTTGATGATCTTAACAAACATCAGCATATCAAGCTTGATCCTGCGAATATACAGCTTATGCATATCCTGGGATTTTGAAAGCATGACAACTACGATAACTGCGCTCAAAAGTTGACACAGTATTGTAGCGATCGCAACGCCCATAACACCGTAGGCATCGCCTTTTTTGCCCATACCAAGAACTATTACAAACAGAACATCAAGGAATATATTTACGAAACAGCTAATTACCAGGATGATAAGAGGCCTCTTTGAATCGCCTACAGCCCTTAATATTCCAGCTCCCATGTTGTAAACAAGGTTTGGTATCATACCAAGGAAATAAATCCTAAGGTACAAAGTGGATGCAGCTGACTGTTCAAGTGGAGTCTTCATGGCAGATATTATCCATGGAGCGATAGCATACCCTATAACGGTGATAATTGCTCCTCCAAAGAGCGCAATAGCGATTGAGGTATGTACAGACCTCTCAACCTCATTTTGCCTTCCTGCCCCATAAAATTGCGAAATAACAACGGTGGCACCTGAAGATAGTCCCAAGAAGAAACCCAAAAACAGGCTGACTACCATGGCAGAAGATCCGCCCACAGCTCCAAGAGCATCACTGCTTACAGCTCTGCCCACAATGACTGCATCTATAGTATTATAAAATTGTTGAAAAAAAGCCCCGAGAAGTAATGCAAAAAAATAGGCAAGCATATTCTTCCAAATAGGACCTTCTGTGATATTTACTTTTTTCATAATGATGATTATACCCTATTTGTGGGCATTTGTAGCATTAATAAAAAACATTAAAAAACGTGTTGACAATACATCCCCTACCATTATATAATATCTCTTGCGTTACGGTTTTAGCCTTTGTAACTAAGACAACGGGGTGTGGCTCAGCTTGGCTAGAGCACCTGCTTTGGGAGCAGGGGGTCGCAGGTTCGAATCCTGTCACCCCGACTTTTTTAAGGATTAAAATCGTACGCGGGTGTAGTTCAATGGTAGAACACCAGCCTTCCAAGCTGGATACGTGGGTTCGATTCCCATCACCCGCTTAAGCTTGATTCAAGCTTTTTATTTATGTGTGTCCGTAGCTCAGCTGGATAGAGCAACGGCCTTCTAAGCCGTGGGTCGGGGGTTCGAATCCCTTCGGGCACATTTTTTTGTGCAGAGCACCTGGTGAGGTCTTTTCGAGCCTGGTGCGAGCCATGGGTTCACACTTAACGAGGTATTTTCGAGTTTAGTGTGTATCCCATTCCTATTATATGGTGGCTATAGCGTAGTTGGTTAACGCGCCAGATTGTGGTTCTGGAGACCGAGGGTTCGAGTCCCTCTAGCCACCCTAATCCCAAGCAGAGTTTTTACTGTGGATCCTATTGTTAGGCATACAGGGCTATCGCCAAGCGGTAAGGCACAGCACTTTGACTGCTGCATACGACGGTTCGAATCCGGCTAGCCCTGCTAACGGCTGTGATTTATTGAGCCGCTTTCTGAACGGATGACACTCATCCATATATGGGATACTAGCTCAGGTGGTAGAGCACTTGACTTTTAATCAAGTTGTCGGGGGTTCGAATCCCCCGTGTCTCATTGAAAAATCCCTATTCCTTTGGAATTAGGGGTTTTCTTATATAAGAACATGCGGATATGGCGGAATTGGCAGACGCGCTGGATTTAGGTTCCAGTGGGCGACCGTGCAGGTTCAAGTCCTGTTATCCGCAGACTTAAAAAGCTGTTTGCATTCATTTGCACACAGCTTTTTTCATGCTTACAAGTTTGATGTAAAAAAGAGCCGGATCTTTATGATCCGGCTCATATTTTGTACATTTATAAATATTGCCTTAGTTACCAGCAGCTACGTTCTCTGGAACGGTATCTACAACTGTTTCCTGAGCTGGTGCTGGAGGAGCTCCTCCTGCCTCGGCTGCAGCAGCGGCTGCGGCGGCAGCTGCCTGATTGAGAAGATCCTGTTCTCCTGCAATAATTCCCTCAATTCCTTCCTGGCTCATATACTCTGGCGTGTGTCTGCACTGGTTAAGGACGGTGACTGTATTGCCGTTCTCATCAGTTGTGGTGGTATATGCAGAGTTGGAAGGAGAGTAGTCTACAAATCCTGACTGAAGTGCCGGTGGAACCTCAGGTGTAAGTTCAAATACTCCGGCTGCCTTAAATGGGCAGGTCTCGCAGGCTGGAAGTCCGTCAAGAGCACATATTGTTCCTGCATAGTGAACATCACAGCTCTCTGTAGGAACAGTTCCTTCCTCAAAGTACTCTGAGTAAAGTGTTCCGTCGCAAAGCCCTGGAATAGGCTGCTTACCTGATCTTGCACATACTGTCGCAGAAGTAATACCACTAGGTACAGTGAAGGATGAATATGGAAGACCTTCGTGTACTTTTTCCATAACCTTACGCCACATGGTCTTGGACAGGTTCTTTTCTGCAGAAGCTGTCATCTTGGCGTTGTTGTCGTAGCCAGTCCATGTTGTGGCTGTGTAGTAGTTGGTATAACCTGCAAACCAAACATCGTTGTAGTCAGATGTGGTTCCTGTCTTACCTGCGATGGCTGTGGTGCCAAAGTTAACTGACCCACCGGTACCGCTTGTTACAACGTCCTGCATGGCACTTGTAAGAAGGAATGCAGTGGTCTCTTTTATAATACGCTTGGACTCAACTTCTGTGTTATCCAGAACTACGTTGCCATCGTGATCAACAACCTTGGTGTAGAGCTTTGGCTTAGTGTAAACACCGCCGTTGGCGATGGCTGCATAAGCTGCATTAAGCTCGATGTTTTTTACACCATATGTCAGACCACCTAGAGCAGTTGACTGCTGGATATCTGAGTAAACCTTGCCGTTGATGGTGACGTTTTCTGCAAGTGTAGTAAATCCGAAGTTCTTAAGGTAATCAAAGGCCAGCTGAGGAGTGATAAGTGTAATTGCCTCAACAGCGATAACGTTCATGGAATCTCTAATGGCACTTCTTACGGTGTTAAGGCCTCTGTAGGATGATCCCCACCAGTTTCGTACCAAAGTTCCGTTAGCGTAAGCAAAAGGAGCATCATTAAACACTGTAGCAAGTGTAAGCCCCGCACTGTCTATACCAGGAGCATAGGTTGAAAGAACCTTGTAGGTTGAACCTGGCTGACGGTAGGTGTCTGTAGCACGGTTAAGGGTTCTGCTGGCTGTCTTTTGACCGCGTCCACCAACCATGGCTACGATGTAGCCTGTGCTCTGTTCCTCAATTGTGATGGATACCTGAGGCTGTGGAACGAGATTTATCTTTTCTCCAAGTATCTCATCATCTGTGCCAACCACAACAGACTTATATTCCTCAATAGCCGCTTCTGCAGACTCATGGGAGTCAAAGAGCATGTCGAAAGAGCTCTTTTGCTGCTTGAAGTAAGCCTGGAACATCTCGCTTGAGTGGTTTGTTACTGTTCCGTCAGGAGCCTGAACTGAGAGCTCATAGTTTAAAAGATATTTCGTGCCCTCAGGGTAATTGCTCTCGTCCGTAAATACTTCGTCACAGATCTTCTGTATCTGAGGATTCTGTGTTGAGTAAACCTTAAGGCCGCCGCTGTAAAGAAGTGTATATGCCTGTGTCTCGTTGTAACCAGCAGCTATAAGGTCCTCTAAAACGTCGTTGGTCAGTGCGTCGACGAAGTAAGAGTTGATTGTTGTATCTCCGCCGGTTTCCTGGTTTACATTCTGGATCCTTGAGTAAACATCATCGTTCATGGCCAGATCGTACTCAACCTGAGTGATGTATCCCTGCTCGAGCATAAGACGAAGAACCTTGTCGCGACGCTCCACATTGTTGTCAGGATGAGTTATCGGATTGAACTTACTGGGGTTCTGGGTGATACCTGCGATAACTGCACACTCTGACAGAGTAAGGTCTGTAACTGGCTTATTGAAGTAACGAAGAGAAGCAGCCTGAACACCAAGGGTGTTCTGTCCAAGGTTGATGGTGTTCATGTAGTTAAGAAGGATGTCCTCCTTACTCATGGTCTTTTCAAGCTGGACTGCAAGGTACTGCTCCTGGATCTTACGCTTTACACTCTCGATAAAGGACTCATCTGTCCATCCGGAGAATACGTTGTTCTTAAGAAGCTGCTGGGTAATGGTACTGGCACCCTGTGAGAAGTTACCGCTTGTAACGCCTACGAATGCAGCTCTGACGATACCCTGAACGTCAATACCATTGTGATCGTAAAATCTCGCATCCTCGATAGCCACAAAGGCGTGAGCAAGATTTTCCGGGATCATGTCCCAGGTTACAGGGATTCTGTTGGAATCTGTTGATACCAGCTTGGCGATCTGATTGCCGTCGGTGTCGTATACGAAGGTTGAAAAACCTGAAGGTGTAACGTCAATGTTGGATATATCAGGAGCACCGTCTCTGATTCCATTGAATACGCCAATTCCAGCGCTGGTTCCAATGATCACCATTCCTATGATAAGTGCAAGAAGAATATAGAATCCAAAAAGAGAAAACTTCTTGCCCCATTTATCGGTACCGGAGTTCAGGGTTCTGGCCTGATGTACGATACCTCTTTTTCCATAATTCATACTAATTCCTCGCTAAAAAGATTTAAAACTATACTATTATATCATAATTGACTTTTATGGTCTAATCTCAGCGGATGAATGACAGAGTAAACTTATTGACAGTTGGAAATAATTAGAGATACCCCTTGGGTATAGATTCATCAGATTTATTTCCTAAAGTTTACTTCCAACTATCCATTCTGTCAAAAATGGAACCTTGCGTCCGCTACGCTACCGCAAGC
>NZ_JAGAYD010000192.1 GCF_017940685.1 Butyrivibrio sp.
TCTCATTGCACACAATGAGACAAAAGAACCGTCCCCGTGTCACGAAAAATATATGGAGGAAAGAAGTATGTGCGCAATTCTTACATACACCAGGAAAGAGGCTGATGAAGCGTATTTCAAAGAGCTTCTTGAAAGGACCGCATCAAGAGGCCCTGACATGACAAGGATTATGAAGGTAAAGGGAGGTCTTATGGGCTTTAATCGCCTCTCCATCATGGGGCTTAATGAAGCGGGGATGCAGCCTTTTACACTGGGAGAGAGCGCGGTAGTCTGTAACGGCGAGCTCTACGGCTTTAAGGCATTAAGGACTTACCTTAAAAGCCTTGGTTATTCTTTTAAGTCAGACAGCGACTGCGAGATACTTCTTCCTCTTTATGAGAAGCTGGGCAGCAGGATGTTTTCACTGCTTGACGCAGAGTTTGCCCTTGTTCTCTACGATGGGGAAAAAGATAAGTTCATAGCCGCCAGGGATCCGATAGGAATTAGGCCTCTTTACTACGGCTACGACGAGGATGGATACATCCTCTTTGCTTCGGAGCCCAAGAACCTTATAGGTGCATGCAAGATGGTCAAACCTTTCCCGCCGGGACACTACTACGAAGACGGCGAGTTTGTCTGCTACAGGGATTTGACCAGGGTAAAAGAGATAAAGACTGATTCCCTTGAAGTCATCACCAAGAACATCCACGACAAGCTGGTAAGAGGCATAGAAAAGCGACTTGACGCTGACGCGCCGGTAGGATTTCTTTTATCAGGCGGCCTTGATTCATCACTTGTATGCGGCGTAGCAGCAAGGATTTCGGATAAGCCCCTTGAGACCTTTGCAATAGGCATGGACATAGACGCCATCGATCTTAAGTACGCAAGGGAGGTTGCTGAATATATAGGAAGTAACCACCACGAAGTCATCATCACAAAAGACGACGTTATCGGAGCCTTGGAGCCTGTTATCCACGCTCTTGGAACTTATGACATCACTACCATAAGAGCTTCCATAGGAATGTATCTTCTGTGCAAGTGGATCCACGAAAACACAGACATCAAGGTAATCCTTACAGGAGAGATCTCTGACGAGCTCTTTGGTTACAAATATACAGACTTTGCTCCAAATGCCGAGGCCTTTCAGGAAGAGGCAAAAAAGAGGATCAGAGAGATCCACATGTACGACGTTTTAAGGGCAGACAGATGCATCAGCGTAAATTCCTTAGAAGCCCGAGTTCCATTTGGGGACCTTGATTTCGCAAGTTACGTAATGAGCATCGACCCTGAAAAGAAGCTAAACACCTACGGCATAGGAAAATTTCTTTTGCGCAAAGCATTTGAAGAAGATAAGGTCATACCCCACAGCATCCTGATGCGTGAAAAGGCAGCATTCTCAGATGCAGTGGGACATTCCCTCCGGGACGACCTTATGGAATACGCAGACAGCGTCTATACCTACGCTGAGTACGAGATAGCGAGAAAGAAATATGACCACGCAACTCCCTTTACCAAGGAATCACTTCTCTATCGTGAGATCTTTGAAAAGTACTACGAGGGCCAGTCAGAGATGGTAGTTGATTTCTGGATGCCAAACAAAAACTGGAAGGGCTGCAATGTAACAGATCCGTCAGCGAGAGTTCTATCAAACTACGGAGCAAGTGGAGAGTAGAGCTCTTGCCGAGGTATTTTCGAGGCTAGTGCGAACCTCTGGGATTCACTTGATGAGGTATTTTCGAATCTAGTGAATATCCAGTAGCAATGATAAATGTAAATTAAGGAGGAGAACATCATGATCAAAGCAAGCAAACTCACAGAAGAATTTGGAAGTCTTGTTTTTAACGACAAAGTAATGAGGGACCGCCTTCCAAAGGACATCTACAAGGCAGTTCACAAAACTATAGAAAAGGGCACACACCTTGAGCTTGATGTAGCCAACTGCGTGGCAGCAGTTATGAAGGAATGGGCAGTTGAAAACGGCGCAACTCACTTCACACACTGGTTCCAGCCAATGACTGGTCTCACCGCAGAAAAGCACGACAGCTTCATTTCACCTATGGATGACGGCACAGTTATCATGGAGTTTTCCGGAAAAGAGCTTGTAAAGGGCGAGCCCGACGCATCAAGTTTCCCATCTGGAGGCCTTCGTGCAACTTTTGAAGCAAGGGGCTACACAGCCTGGGATCCTTCATCACCAGCATTCATCAAGGATGGTTCACTTTACATCCCGACAGCTTTCTGCTCCTACGGCGGAGAAGCCCTTGATAAAAAGACACCTCTCCTTCGCTCAATGGAGGCTCTTTCAAATGAAGGCGTTAAGCTCCTTCACCTTCTTGGCTATGAAGATGTAGGAAGAGTGAACACAACAATCGGTTCAGAGCAGGAGTACTTCCTTATCGACAAGGACGATTACAAGAGAAGAAAAGATCTTTTGTTCACAGGCCGCACACTTATCGGTGCTCCAGCAACAAAGGGTCAGGAGATGGAAGATCACTACTTCGGCGTTATCAAGCCCAAGGTTTCAGAATACATGCATGACCTTGACGAAGAGCTGTGGAAACTTGGAATCCCGGCAAAGACCAAGCACAACGAGGTTGCTCCATCACAGCACGAGCTGGCACCAGTATTCGAGACAGCAAACATCGCTGTAGACCACAACCAGCTCACAATGGAAGTTATGAAAAAAGTCGCAGACAGACATAACTTTGCTTGCCTCCTTCATGAAAAGCCTTTCGAGGGCATCAACGGATCAGGTAAGCACAACAACTGGTCAGTGTGCACAGATACAGGAATCAACCTTCTTGACCCGGGTAAAAAGCCTGCAGAGAACATTCCTTTCCTGGTATTCCTTACAGCTGTAATTGCAGCAGTTGATGAGTATGCACCAATCCTAAGGCTTTCCGTTGCATCAGCAGGAAACGACCACAGACTTGGCGGAAACGAGGCACCTCCGGCTATCATCTCAATCTTTTTAGGTGATGAGCTTGCAGAAGTCCTTAAGGCAATTGAAGAGGGCGCTGATTATCAGGGCCAGGGCAAGTCCCAGATGTTCATGGGAGCCACAGTCCTTCCACACTTTACCAAGGACAACACCGACAGAAACAGAACTTCACCATTTGCATTTACCGGAAACAAGTTCGAGTTCAGAATGCCTGGTTCATCAGTTTCTGTAGCAAATGCCAACATCGTCCTCAACACAGCAGTTGCTGAGGAAGTTGCCAAGATCTACGAAAAGCTTTCAGGTGTAAGCGAGGCAGACCTTAAGGACAAGGTAATGGAGGTCCTAAGGGAAACACTTATAGAGCATAAGAGAGTTCTTTTCAACGGAAACGGATACACAAGCGAGTGGGTAGAAGAAGCCGCAAAGAGAGGCCTTCCAAACCTTAAATCCCTTCCAGATGCAATGCCATACTGGATCGGCGACAGCTCCGTTGAGCTCTTTACAAAGCACGGCATCTTCACTAAGGAAGAGATCTTCTCAAGATATGAGATCCTGCTTGAAAACTACTCAAAGTCAGTACACATCGAAGCTCTCACAATGCAGGAGATGGTGAGAAAAGACCTTGCAGAAGGCCTTGTAGCTTATGAGAAGGATCTGACAAAAGAGATCATCCAGAAAAAGAGTGTGCTTGAAGGCGCAGGATGCGTCCTTGAAACAGGCGTACTTAAAGGACTTGAGGAAGCTTCTGAAAAGATGTGCGCAGCCCTTGATAAGCTTGCAAAAGACACAAAGACTGCTGAAGAAAAGTCAGAGAGCCTTGAGATGGCAGCTTAGTATGAAAAGACAGTCCTTGCAGATATGGATGAGCTCAGAAAATATGCTGATACAGCTGAAGCCCTTATCCCTGACAAGTACTTAAGTTACCCCACATACGGACAGATGCTTTTCTCATTAAGATAAAGAAAATTTTCGCCCCGCCGCAGGGAATTTATGCGGCGGGGGATTTGACGTAAGGTAGGATTAAAATGGAAACTTGGATGAACGAAAGAGACGCCTGCGGAATAGGCGCAGTTATAAATATAGACGGAAAGCCTGACAACAAGGTCCTGGACGATGCCCTTTCCATAGTTGAAAAGCTTGAGCACAGAGCTGGTAAAGACGCAACAGGAAAGGTTGGCGACGGCGTTGGTATCCTTGTGCAGATTTCACATGACTTTTTTAAGAAGGCCGCAAAGGCAGCAGATATCGCTATTGGAGGCAAAGGAGACTACGGCGTTGGTATGTTCTTTTTGCCCCAGGATCCAATGAAGCGCATGTTTGCAAAGCGCATGCTGGAAGTCATTGCTGAAAAGGAAGGACTTACTGTCCTTGGATGGCGCGATGTCCCTACACACCCCGAGATCCTTGGAGAGGTGGCAGTAGCCTGCATGCCCTATATTTCACAGTGTTTTGTGAAAAGACCTGAAGGCACCCCAAAGGGGATCGACTTTGACAGAAAGCTCTACTCTCTAAGGCGTGAGTATGAGAAGTCTTCTGACGATACTTATATCTGCTCATTTTCATCAAGGACCATTGTTTATAAGGGAATGTTCCTTGTAGGACAGCTGCGTCTCTTTTACCAGGACCTTCTTGACCCTGAGTACAGGACTGCAATTGCCATGGTTCATTCAAGGTTTTCTACCAATACTACTCCCTCATGGCAGAGAGCTCATCCATACAGGATGATCGCCCACAACGGCGAGATCAACACCATAAGGGGTAACAGCGACAGGATGCTGGCTCGTGAGGAGACCATGTCTTCAGATGTGTTTGGGGATGACCTTTCAAAGGTGTACCCGGTCATCGCATCTTCTGGTTCTGACTCTGCAATGCTGGATAACACCCTGGAGTTTCTCTACATGAATGGCATGGACCTTCCTCTTGCCATGATGCTCACTATCCCTGAGCCCTGGAAGCACAACGACTTTATGGCTCAGGACAAAAAAGATTTCTACCACTACTACGCTACCATGATGGAGCCATGGGACGGGCCGGCTGCAGTTCTTTTCACCGATGGAGAGGTGTTTGGAGCAACTCTTGACCGCAATGGCCTAAGACCATCAAGATATTACGTCACCAAGGATGGAAGGCTCATTCTGTCTTCCGAAGTTGGTGTTTTGGATATTCCAGAGGAGATTATTGAAAAGAAATCCAGGCTCTCTCCAGGTCACATGCTCCTTGTGGATACCAGGCAGGGCCGCATAATCTCAGACAAAGAGTGCAAGGACGGCTATGCGAAAAAGAGCCCCTACGGAGAGTGGCTTGACAGGTACCTTCTGCACCTTTCAGAGCTTAAGATCCCTAATAAGAAGATCGAGGTCCACAGTCAGGAGATGAGGGACAAGCTCTACAAGGTCTTTGGCTATTCCTACGAGGACGTCAAGGATCAGATCATGCCCATGGCCACAGCAGGCATAGAGCCCACAGTTTCCATGGGAAGCGACATTCCGCTGGCTATGCTCTCTGATCACCACCAGATGCTGTTTTGCTACTTTAAGCAGCTCTTTGCTCAGGTTACAAACCCGCCAATCGACTCACTTCGCGAGAAGGTTGTCACTGACACTACAGTGTACATCGGATCTGACGGTAATTTGTTAAAAGAAAAGAACGACAACTGCAGAGTATTGGAGGTGAATAACCCTATCCTTACGGGAGTTGACCTTATTAAGATAAAGGCACTGGATCAGCCGGGATTTAAGGTTGAGACCATATCTCTTTTGTACTACAAGAACACATCAGTTGAAAAAGCTCTTGAGCAGCTGGGCATCTCTGTTGACAGGGCAGCCCAGGAGGGTGCCAACATAATCGTATTGTCCGACAGGGGCGTTGATGAAAACCACATGCCGATCCCGTCACTTCTTGCGGTTTCCTCAGTGGAGCAGCATCTGGTGCGGACCAAGAGGCGCACAGCGGTTTCCATCATCCTTGAAAGCGGCGAACCAAGGGATGTTCACCAGGTGGCAACACTTCTTGGCTTTGGTGCAAGAGCTATAAATCCATACCTTGCCCACGAGTGCATCGCAGAGCTCATTGACATCGGAATCCTTGATAAGGACTACCATACTGCAATAGCAGATTACAACAAGGCTCTTCTTGGGGGCGTTGTTAAGATTGCAGCAAAAATGGGCATCTCAACTCTTCAGTCCTATCAGTCAGCAAGGATATTTGAGGCCATCGGCCTTTCAAAAGAGCTTATAGATAAGTATTTTACTGGAACCACCAGCAGAGTCGGCGGAATCGGCATTGAAGAGATTGGAGAGGACGTTGAAAAGCGCCACAACAGTGCTTTTGATCCTCTTGGACTTCACACCGACGAAAGCCTTGACTCCTTTGGATTCCATTCCCTTCGAAGCGGCGACAACATGGAAGATCACATGTACAGCCCAAAGACCATTGTGACTTTGCAAAGGGCCGTAAGGGAAGGAAATTACGATCTCTTCAGGCAGTACACAGATATGGTGGACGACGAGGACAGGCCACATACGCTTAGAGCTCTTTTGTCCCTGGTACCAGGCGGAAAGCCGGTTCCTATTGAAGAAGTTGAAAGCGAAGAGGAAATCGTAAAGAGGTTCCAGACCGGAGCCATGAGCTATGGATCTCTTTCCAAGGAAGCCCACGAGACACTGGCCATCGCCATGAACAGACTGGGCGGAAAGAGCAACACCGGCGAAGGAGGAGAACTTCCTGAGAGGTTTGGAACTATAGCAAACAGCGCGGTTAAGCAGGTTGCATCGGGACGTTTTGGCGTATCCAGCAGCTACCTCTTAAGTGCAAAAGAGATCCAGATAAAGATGGCACAGGGCGCCAAGCCTGGAGAGGGCGGACATCTGCCGGGCAAAAAAGTATACCCGTGGGTTGCAAAGACAAGATTTTCAACACCAGGTGTTGCCCTGATATCACCACCACCTCACCACGACATCTATTCTATCGAGGATCTGGCACAGCTTATTTACGATCTTAAAAATGCCAACGACAAGGCCAGGATATCAGTCAAGCTGGTTTCTGAAGCGGGTGTTGGAACTATTGCTTCCGGCGTTGCCAAGGCAGGAGCCCAGGTTATCCTGATATCTGGCTACGACGGTGGAACAGGTGCAGCACCTTCATCTTCCGTTCACCACGCAGGACTTCCTTGGGAGCTTGGGGTAAGTGAAGCCCACCAGTCCCTTTTGGACAGCGGCCTTAGAAGCCACGTAGTCCTTGAAACTGACGGTAAGCTCATGACAGGTAGAGACGTTGCCATTGCGGCACTTCTTGGAGCTGAGGAATTTGGCTTTGCCACAGCGCCACTTGTATGCATGGGCTGCATGATGATGAGAGTCTGCAACAAGGATACATGTCCTGTTGGAATTGCAACTCAGAATGAGGAGCTCAGAAAGCGCTTTAAAGGAAAGCCTGAGCATGTCATGAACTTCATGCTCTTTATTGCAAGGCAGCTAAGGGAGATCATGGCGGGACTTGGATTTAGGACAGTTGCAGAGATGGTTGGAAGGACCGACTGCCTTAAGATGAGAAGCTATACGGGTACTTCAAGGCAGGCAAGGAAAAATGCTGCGGACCTTTCAAGGATCCTTGATCAGAAATATGCAGGGTGCGAAAAGAGCTCTTTTGACCAGGCAGATGCCTTTGACTTTGGCCTTGAAAAGACCTTGGATAGCAGGGTGCTGATACCTGCGTATGAGAAGAATAAAAAGAATTTGAAGAGCGGAGCCGGCAGCAGGGGCGCGGCAGCTAGAGCGGCCGGCGAAAGTGCGGACGTTTTGGTTGACATTTCAAGTACCGACAGAAGCTTTGGAACGCTCCTTGGCAGCAGGGTAACTGCGGACTTTGGAGACAGTCTTCCTGAAGACAGCTTTGTGGTTGAAGCCCATGGCGGCGGAGGCCAGTCCTTTGGTGCATTCCTTCCAAAAGGAGTTACCTTAAGGCTTTACGGTGATGCCAACGACGGCTTTGGCAAGGGCTTGTCAGGAGGAAAGGTTGTGGTAAGGCCTTCTGAGAAAGCGACCTACAAGGCCCATGAAAATATAATCATCGGAAACGTTGCTCTCTACGGTGCAACTGCAGGAAAAGCCTATATCTGCGGCGCTGCAGGTGAGAGATTCTGCGTGCGAAATTCCGGAGCGGTGGCTGTTGCTGAAGGCTGCGGCGATCACGGCCTTGAGTACATGACCGGTGGCCGCGCTGTGATCCTTGGCATGACAGGCAAAAACTTTGCGGCTGGCATGAGCGGCGGAATCGCCTATGTTCTGGACAGGGAGCACACTCTTTATCTGAGGATGAACAAGGACATGGCGTCCCTCTATGAAGTTACGGAAAAGTACGATATTGCGGAGCTTCGCTCGATACTTGAGGATTATGTGGCTGAGACAGATTCTGAGTTTGCAAAAGAAATTTTGGAAAGCTTTGAAGAGAATCTGCCTGACTTTAAGAAGATCGTGCCAAACGATTATCAGAAGATGATAACAGCCATAGGCAGGTACGAGGAGCAGGGAATCGATCACGAGCACGCAGTGCTTGAGGCGTTTAAGGAGATTAGTCATGGGTAAGGAAACAGGATTTCTTGAATTTAGCAGAATGAATAACGGGGATGTTGCGCCCCTTGAAAGGATACAGAATTTCGAGGAATTCCACACTCCGCTGGTTCCTGAAGACAGAAGAAAACAGGCTGCAAGGTGCATGAACTGTGGTGTTCCGTTTTGTCAGTCTGCCATGAACCTGAGCGGAATGGTGGTTGGATGTCCTCTTCACAATCTCATTCCTGAGTGGAATGATGAACTTTACAAGGGACATGATGAGCATGCATTTAACAGGCTCCACAAGACCAGCAATTTCCCTGAGTTTACAGGCCGCGTGTGCCCTGCTCTTTGCGAGAAGGCCTGCATGTGTGGACAGTACGGAGATTCAGTAACGGTCCATGACAATGAGCTGTTCCTGGTGGAAAGAGCTTATGAAAAGGGCTATATTAAGCCGGTAATTCCAAAGGTTAGAAGCGGAAAGACTGTCGCTGTTGTTGGAAGTGGCCCATCAGGACTTGCTGTGGCTGATGAGCTCAATCACAGAGGTCACTCTGTTACAGTGTTTGAGCGTGAGGATGAGATTGGTGGCCTTCTGATGTACGGAATCCCCAACATGAAGCTTGATAAGAGCGTTATAAAGCGCAGAAGAAAGCTCATGGAGGAGGAAGGCGTTAAGTTTGTCACAGGAGTAGATGTTGGCAGGGATAAGGATTCTCGTGAAATCTTAGATGGTTTTGATGCTGTGGTTTTGTGTTGCGGCTCCAAGAAACCAAGACCACTTGCGGCAGCTGAGCCAGGTAAAGTCGGCGGTGTATATTACGCTGTTGATTTTCTGACTCAGAATACCAAGGCGCTTATGAAGGCTTCAGATAGAAGCGCCTCCGCTCTTAAGAAAGTTGGTGGTTACATCGACGCTGCAGGTAAGAACGTTGTCATCGTCGGTGGCGGAGATACAGGTAACGACTGTATTGGAACAGTCATAAGGCAGGGAGCAAAGAGCGTCACTGCCCTTGAGATGATGCCAAAGCCCCCAGTAGACCGCGCTCCCTCAAATCCATGGCCAGAATGGCCAAAGACCCTCAAGACCGACTATGGCCACGAAGAAGCTATCGCAGTATTTGGCTCAGATCCACGAGTATTTGAGACCACAGTAAAGAGCGTCACTATAGATAAAAAGGGCAATCTTAAGGAGATAGAAACAGTTAAAGTTGCCTTCAAGGACGGCAAGCTCACTGAAGTTCCTGGCTCCGAAAAGAAGCTTAAATGCGAGCTCCTTCTCATCGCCGCCGGCTTTATCGGCTGCGAAGACTACACCGCGGGGGCCTTTAACCTTAAGCTCACAGGGCGCGGAACTGTCGAGCCCATGGAAACAAGACACGGGGACGGTTCTAGTGTCTCATTGCGCACAACAAGACACGGGGACGGTTCTGTTGTCTCATCGCAGCATGGCAAGCCAGTAAGCATCTACAGGGCTGGCCAAAAGCTCTTTTCCGCAGGAGACATGCGCCGTGGCCAGTCCCTTGTAGTCTGGGCCATCGCCGAAGGCAGAGCCTGTGCTAAGGAAGTGGATGAATTCCTTATGGGCTATTCGAATTTGTAAGAAGATTTTATGACGTTTTCTTATTATTCAAAACGTTGCACAAGTCAGTGGTAAAATAATAGAATTCGTGCATATTTATGCTATTCAAACCTATGTCAAAAGGCTATAATTCCATTTGGAATACTTAATAGGGAAATAATGAACCTCAAAAGCTTACAAATTCCCTTTGACGAGGTCAAGCGACAGCCTCGAGGAAAAGGGAATTTGTAAGCTTTTGGGGTGGATTTGTATTTTAGAAAAGAGTGGAGGAAGCGTATGGATTTTGTCGATATGGACAGGATTCACGAGGAGTGCGGCGTGTTTGGAATTTATGCTCCAGCTGGAACTGAGGTTGGCAGGGACATCTACTACGGCCTTATGGCGCTGCAGCACCGTGGCCAGGAATCTGCCGGCATTTCGATTTCTGATACCCAGGGCCCTAAGGGCAACATCACCACCAAGAAGGGCATGGGCCTTGTGAATGAGGTCTTTAATAAAAAAGATTTCGAGACCCTTAAGGGAAACATCGGCGTTGGTCATGTGCGCTACTCTACGACTGGTGGCAGCTGTATCGAGAATGCCCAGCCCATTGCTATGAACTACATCAAGGGAAGTCTTGCCCTGGTCCACAACGGCAACATCATGAATGCCGACGAGATCAAGGAAAGGCAGATGTACAGGGGCCAGGCTCACTTTACAACTTCTGACTCAGAGGTCCTTGCTTATGAGATCATCAGCGAAAGGATCCGCTCAGCCAGCATCGAAGAGGCTGTCATCAGAGTTGCAGGAACCTTAAAGGGTGGCTATGCCTGCATCATCATGAGTCCACGTAAGCTGGTTGCAGTAAGGGATCCATTTGGTATTAAGCCTCTTGTTTTAGGGAAAAGAGATGGAGCCTTTATTCTGGCTTCTGAAACCGCTGCAATTGATGCAGTTGGCGGACAGTTTATAAGAGACATTAAGCCTGGAGAGATTGTAACTGTCACAGAGGATGGGCAGCTACTTAGCAACGAATCTTTATGCCAGAAACATCACGCTCACTGTGTGTTTGAGTATATCTATTTTGCCAGAACAGATTCAGTTATTGATGGGATTCTTGTTCATGAAGCAAGGATCAGGGCTGGAGAGGCCCTTGCCAAGAGGCTTCCTGTGGAGGCAGACATTGTTGCAGGCGTTCCAGACTCAGGTCTTGCAGCAGCTGAAGGCTATGCCAAGGCCTCAGGAATTCCATTTGCCATTGCTTTTCACAAGAACAGCTACATCGGAAGGAGCTTTATCAAGCCCACTGATGAGGAAAGAAATTCCGCAGTTCATATGAAATTAAACGTCCTTAGGGATGTGGTAAAAGATAAGAGGATAGTTCTCATAGATGATTCCATTGTCCGTGGAACTACCATGAAATACATCATCGAGATGCTTCGCCTGTCTGGCGCCAAGGAAGTACATGTAAGGATCAGTGCACCACCTTTCCTGTATCCATGCTACTATGGCACAGATGTTCCAAGCTCAGGTCAGCTCATAGCTTCTGAGCACTCCTACGAAGACATCAGGCAGAAGATCGGAGCAGATTCCCTTGCATACCTTCAGATAGAGGATTTCAAGGAAATGCTTGGAGACTTGGAGCTTTGTAAGGCATGCTTTGACAGTAAATATCCAGTTGAATGAATAAACAAGAGACAAGGACTGCTTTGCAAAAGGAAAACGCCCCGGATTATAGCCGAGGCGTTTTCTTGTGTTATGAGTGTTCTTTGAGAGGAAAAAAAGTATCTTCGCAGGTGAAGTCGGACTGGCATGTGATCATGTACATCTGGCATTCCCCGCGGAATCAGGTATCAACCGGTGAAAGCTGATACCCAGGCTGGGTATCCGAGATACCCTTATTCATAATATGAGGGGGAGATGGCGCCAAATGCTTGGCGCCAGGGTGTGCGCAATCTAGTGCGCACGCCTTTTATTTTTTACAGTGCTGCATCAAGTCTTGCTGCAAGAGCATCTGCGGACATAGCGCCTGTCACGGAGTCAATAACTTCGCCGTTCTTGAAGATAAGGAAGCTTGGAATTGACATGATGTTGTATCTACCTGCAAGATCGCTGTTCTCATCTGAGTTAACCTTACCAACCTTCATCTTGCCATCATACTTCTCAGCCATCTTCTCAACTATTGGCATCATCATCTTGCAAGGTCCGCACCAGTCTGCGTAGAAATCTACAAGTACTGGGATATCGCTCTTTAAAACTTCTGTTTCGAAATTAGCTTCTGTGAATTGGTATTCCATAATATGTTCTCCTTTCATGGAGATCGCACATTGAAGATTATATTTCCTGTTCTCATGTGCTGATCGTAAATTGTAAAGTATCTGTTATTAGTTATTCTGTGTTGTGGTGTAGTGGTTTGTGTTTCTTGTTTCTTGATACAATTATATTTAACACAATTAAATTATATTGTCAACAATTAAATTGTAAAAATTTAAAAACCGCAAAAAAGAGGTACCAAGCGGTACCTCTTCATGTTCAACTTCTCTTATACATTGGAATAGTCTGAAGCTTGTGGAGATTGAGCCTGTGCAGGCGGTCAATCTTTTCTTTTGTAGCCTGATCATCGATCTCGCCGGTAAGAACGTAGTGGTCGAGGGTAGCGTAGGTAAATCCAAGCTTGTCCTCATCTGACATTCCAGAAAGACCGTCAGATGGAGTCTTGTGGATGAGCTCCTTAGGAAAGCCAAGAGCATCGCCAATTTGCAGCATCTCGCAAACAAGGTAGTCTGAGCAGGGGCTGAAATCGCCGGCTGCATCGCCGTACTTGGTGGAGTAGCCAACCCAGTCCTCAGACCTGTTGCAGGTATTGGTAACTCGCCCGCCCTCAGGAAGTGACTGGGCAATTGCATAAAGAGTTGTCATCCTGATGCGAGGAGGAGTGTTGATGATGGCATCCTTGCCAATCTCTACGCCTGCAGCCTTGAGAGCCGCATACTCGCCTTCAACTGCAGGATTGATATTAACGATAAAGTGCCTGATTCCCAGCACTTCAACAACCTTCTTGGAATCCGCAATATCTTTTTGCTCGCCGTTAGGCATTAAAACACCAACAACACGCTCTTTTCCAAGAGCCTTAACAAGAAGTGCCGCCACAATTGATGAATCCTTACCGCCGGATATTCCAATAACAGCGTTGGCCTTGGGACCATTGTTCTCGAACCAGTCTCTGATCCAGGCTACAATGTGTTCTATTTCAGCTTCCGCGTTGAAATTCTCTAAACTCATATTTCTTTTCCTCACCTTTCCCCCCCCCCCAATAATCCCAGGGCGTAAGTACAGTTTCTTTATCTTCTATACGAAGATCATGACAATAGAACCGTCCCCGTGTCAGATTGTATGCAATGAGACAGAAGAACCGTCCCTGTGTCATGTTGTACACAATGAGACAGAAGAACCGTCCCCGTGTCTTGTCAGGTTACCTCGTGCTCCATTCTCCAGTTGATGCAGCGCTGGAGGTAGTCAACGTAGGCGGGGTTCTTGCACATGCCCTTGCCTTCCACGTCGGAGATCTTGGCTACGTCCTGGCCGTTGCAGGCGGTGGTCTTCATGACGATGTTGAGGGCAGGAACCTTGGTGTCGTTGGCGATGTAGGTTCCGATTCCGAAAGCGACTTTGGCTCTGCCGTCGAAGTGGGCGTGGATCTTGTTTGCGCGCTCGAAGTCAAGGCTATCGGAGAACAGAAGGGTCTTGGTGGTTGGATCGATGCCAAGGCTCTTGTAGTGCTCGATCATCTTCTCGCCCCATTCGATCGGGTCTCCGCTGTCGTGACGAACGCCGGAGAACAGTGTTGAATAGGTCAGCTGGAAGTCGCGAAGGAAGCAGTCTGTTGTGATTGCGTCTGTAAGGGCTGTTCCGTTCAGGATTCCATATTCCTTTACCCAGTAATCAAGGGCGTACCAGTTGGAGTATGCAGGGTTGTGCTTGTGGTTACCCTGGCCTACGCACATGATCCACTCGTGAGCCATGGTTCCAACAGGGTTAACGCCGAGCTTTTTGGCTAAAAGAACGTTTGATGTTCCTACAAACTTTGACTTGCCAAGGTTTGCTTCCTTGAGCTTAAGTACTGCAAGCTCCTGGGCCTCAGCAGATAAGCGCCTACGAAGGCCAAACTCTGAGAATGCGCCGATGTTGTAGGTTCCATCTGTCAAAAGAGCTATCTTCGCATCGAGTTTTTCCTCGAAGCTCTCCATGAGCTCATCATAATCGTAAGCCATTCTGAAATATACTTCGTTGACAATGGCAAGAGTTGGAATCTCGTACATG
Source organism: Butyrivibrio sp. (assembly GCF_017940685.1). Classification (GTDB taxonomy): domain Bacteria; phylum Bacillota; class Clostridia; order Lachnospirales; family Lachnospiraceae; genus Butyrivibrio. Next base: position 14,351 of record NZ_JAGAYD010000192.1, read on the forward strand.
GAGGTGTTGAGCCATGTTCCGTTGGTCTCAATTGCAAGACCACACTCAGCATCTGTATTAATAGTGAAGTCTTCATATCTTGGGTGCCAGAGACGAAGGAAATCAACGTAGGACTTCTTGATCCACTTGATGCCTGCCAGGTAGTTAAGCTCATCCTCTGTGAAGTTTAAGTCGCAGTACAGGTAAATCTGCCTCTTTATCTCATCAACCATCTCTTTTGTGAAGTGCACGTCCTTGTTGCGGCACTTAAAAGACCAGGTGGTGGTGTAATCTGGGAAGTTGTGGTAGATTGCCTGACCCATTGAGAATTTGTAAAGGTCAGTTTCAAGTAAGCTGTCAATAATTGGATTCATGGGATCCTCCTCAAGTTTTCCTGTCTTACGCAGGTATTGTTCAAAAACAAAATTGATGTCGCCAAGGTGGACCTGTGGATTATTCCTGATCTGGGTTCCGCTGGCTTTGATCACAGTGCGGTCCACGAGGACAAATTTATGATCCGGGTAGATAGGCTGCAATTTCTCAACATAAGGTGGCTCTCCTGTGTACCAGGTAAACTCTGCGGAATCAGGTTCGATACCTGCGGAGTAAAATAGCTCTTTTCCCCATGCCACCCAGTTCTCATGGGTGAAGGTTCCATCAAGGCCTATCTTCTTGTCGTCGATAAGTCCAACGATCACCCTCGGGTTGTCTCTGAATATCTCCTTAACCAGCTTGTAGCGCATGGTAAAAGGCAGAAAGTCCTTGCCACGATCCTGCTGATAGCCGCATACTGCGATGATCATGCGGTCGTTTTCTGCAAGAGCTCTTTCTATTAAAGACTCATGTCCCTTGTGAAGGGGAATGAAACATCCAAAAACAATTCCTATCTTTTCCATAATAAAGTCCTCATCTGCACCCCATTGTGCTTTTTCGAGTATACCACAATTAAGGTTATGAAAAAACATTCATCTTCCCTATTAATAGGTAGATGCAATATCTAGTGCAGGCTTTATTTTGACATGATTTTGGATGGAAAAAGAACTGCATCCGCAAAGGCGCATAAACACTGGCTTTGCGCCGCTTAAATCATATTTCTGCAATTTCTTGTTTTTACCCTCTTAATCAATGATTTCATATCAAACGTTTTCTTTACAATCCCTTTATAATCTTCATTTAAGCTTCATCATATTCATTTTCTTTTAAGCTGAATCTACAAAAATCAGGTACTTGTATGATTTTTTGTATGATAGGCAGACATGTACCATATATATAACAAAGGATGGAGAGGATAATGCCATGAAAAACTCAAAAGGAACATTCATCGTAAAAGTTGATAACTATCAAAGTGGCACCTGGCAAGGCAGAGTCATTTGGGCAGATGAGAACGTGACAGAGCACTTCAGAAGCACTCTGGAACTTATGAAGCTCATTGATGAAGCGGTAAATGCACAGGCTGTAAGCATGCAGCTTCCAGGAGATGCATGCTCAGCTGGTTAAACACACCTAAGTAGCACGTTGTTACGGCAAAAGTTAGGTTGAGGAGGTACAAGCTATGTTGAGAAAATGGAACAGATTTTTATCATTCCTTCTTGCAATAGCTCTTATAGCTACCACATTCCAAAGTGATCTGACCACAATAAGAGTTTTTGCGGAGGAAGACGTCGAAATTGAAGAGTCTTCCAATGAAGACTACGAGCCTGAGGCAGAGCAGGAACCAGCCTCAGAGGAGTCAGAGCCAGAATATGCACCTCCTTCAGAGGGCGAAGCCTCTGAAGATGCAGGAAGTGGCGGAAATGAGGATGCCGGTAATGGCGGAAGCGAAGATGGTGAGAACCCGCAGGAGCCTTCAGAGGAGATCCCGGAAGAGGGCGAAGAGATAATCCCCGAAGAGGAGATAATCCCTGAGGAAGAGATCATCCCTGAAGAAGAGGAAGAGCTTCCAGAGGTTAAAGAAGTAACAGTAACCTACAGGGCTGAGCTTGGCGGTAAGGTTTCAAAGTCAAAAGAAACCATCGACATCAACGACAAGGATGCTGAGTTTGAGGGATCAACAGCAAGCCCGGTAAATAAGTACTATCAGTTTACTGAGTGGGTTGACGAAGACGGAAACACAGTTACAACTGGTGAAACTCTTGTTCCTTCCGACATAGATGAAGATACATCATTTACAGCAAGATTCATGAAGCTTTCAGACATGCCAGCACAGGGCTTTTCAGGAAGTGCAGGCGGAATGGACGTAGCAGTTTCTGCTGACGAAGGTATTTTCCCTGACGGAACATACATGGTAGTCACAGCAATTTCAAGGTCCGAAGCCATGGATGCAGCAGCAGATGCTCTTGGATCAGAGGTTAAAAACGCTGTGGGCGTAGATATTTCTTTCTACAACGCAGACGGTGAGAGCATTGAGCCAGCAAACTCCAAGATGGTTCACGTATCACTTTCACTTTCAAGCTCTCTTGAAGGCGATTCCTTCAAGGTTATCCATAAAGACGACAACGGAAATTCAGACGTTGTGGCAAGCGCAAGCGCAGACGGCGCAGACTTTGAGACAGGAAGCTTTTCTATCTACATCATCGCAGATGATGACGAGTCAGTAGTTCCTCCAGAGATCCTTGCGGTTTGCACCTACGAATTCTATAACGGAGATACTCTTTTTAACACTCAGTCGATCAAGAAGGGCGATGTACTTGCAGATCCTGGCATTCCAGCTCTTGAAGCTGGCGAAGAGTTCACAGGATGGTACGTAGGCAATGATAAGATCGAATTTGGAAAAGAGATAACAGATGTAACCGCAAATGCAACTATCAAGGCCACAGCCAAGATTGAAAAGACTCTTTACCTGACATTCAGAGGTCTTGACGGCGAAGTAGTTCAGGTTAAGAAGATCGGCGCGAAAGAAGAAGGTTATCCTTACATCTCAACAGCCGGTCCTACAGTTGAACCAAAAGAACCAACCCAGGCTTTCAAGGGATGGGCATCTACTGAAGGCGCAACAAAAGCAGAGGAGAAGATAGATGCAAGTCTGAATACCGATGCGTATCCCGTTATCATTGATGCTTACTGGATCACCTTTGATAAGAACGACGGCGGAAATGGCGGAGCAAGCTACACACCTCCTGTATATGTAGAAGCTGGTGAGCCTGCAACAGAAGCTGAGCCTGATGCCCCAGAGAGAGTCGGATATACATTTGACGGCTGGTATTTGGAGCAGGGAAGCGGCGATGGACAGGTTGTTGGTGACCCGTTTGACTTTAGTAGCACACTTGATAGGAACATCACTCTTTTCGCTAAGTGGACAGCAAATGCTACAACCCAGTACACAGTGATCCTTTGGGAACAGAAGATCGACGATCACAAAGATGCGGCAGATTCAGCAAAGACCTATGATTTCAAGGCTTCTTACACCAAAGAAGGCATTACCAACACACCATTTAGTGAAGCAACTCACGTAGAACCATATAAGTCAAGCCACAGCACGGGCTTCCACTACGCAAGATGCGAATTTGTCAGGATGGATGGAGAAAACAAGATACCTGTCAGCGCTATAAGGGCTAAGGGCGACTCCATTGTAAACATCTATTTTGACAGAGATCTTATTACTATTGGATTTAGCTATAAAATTGATGGCAATTGGTATGATCTTCCATCCTATACTGGTCTGTATGGTCAGCTCTTCTCGAAATACGAAGACGAAGGATACGTATGGCCTGATACGGTTGGAAATTACAGTATTGACTGGTATGAAGAAAAGAAAAATGACAGCCCCGCAGGAACACACATGACATTCCTGGGAACCTTCCTTAAGACACATACATACTACGGAAAGATAGGAAGTAGCGGAAGTTACCATATAAGGCACTATAAACAGGGTACTGATGGACAATACAAGCCAAATGCCCCTGATAATGAGACATTGGAAAACGGCGGAACCTTCTACTTCTCCAATAAGTACAATGGTTTTGAGGTGAAACAGTACTACAAGGGCAGCAATTATCCTAGCAGTGAAAGCAGCTGGAAAACAGCAACTAACGGAGGAAGCACTTCATACAGCAGCAATCTCTTCATAAGATACGAGAGAAAGAAATTCGACCTGACCTTCATGGACAACTTTGACGGCACTCAGTCTCAGAAAGCAAAGATTGAAGGCATTTACTACGAAAAGAGTCTTACAGGCTATGAAGGACAGGCTCCTCAGAAGGAAGACATGCCAAAGCGTCTTGGCTACGAATTTGCTGGATGGTACGAAGATATTGCGGGCTCAACACCATTTAACTGGAATCAGCCAATGCCTGCAGCCAACAAGGTTGTTTACGCAAAATACACACCAATTACCGTACACATCACCCTGGATCCTAATGAGGGAACACTTCCAGATGGCCAGGATGCAGAGTTTGATCTTCCTTTCCACAGCGTGGTGCCAAAGGACATCATAATGCAGACCACAAGAGATGGCTATCAGCTGGTTGGCTGGTATGAAGGAAACACAGCCTACGGCTATCCAGAGCTTGAAAAGGACACAACCCTCAAAGCAAAATGGCGCAAGATCGGCTCAGTAAACGTAGTATACGACGCAAGTCCAAATGGAAGCGACGCACCAAAAGATATCTATAGCTATGCAGGAGATTCTGCAGTGGTTGTTGCTGGAAAACCTGCCACGATCGAAGAAGGCTACACCTTCATTGGATGGAGGATCATTGGAGATGAGACTAATGAGATCCACTATCCAAACGGCGTATTTGAAATATCTTCTGAATACATAGACGGAAGTACAGTAACCCTTAAGGCGGTATATCAGAAGACCGGCGACCCTGGAACTTCAACAGAGGAAGCGATTATTACCTACGACGCCAACGGCGGAATCGGCGGACAAAAGAGCTTTACCTACAGAAGGAATGAAGCCTTTACCGCAAAGACAGCAGCTGCACTTGAATTTAGCAGAAGTGGTTACAGGTTCCTCGGATGGGCAAAGAGCGCAGATGCTACAGATCCTTGGATCACAGAAGGAACAAAGATAGCAGTTGATAACCTGCCTGACCTTCCAAATACACTTTATGCAGTATGGAAGCAGAACACAGGCAAGTACCATATCGAGTACTACAAGGGTGTTGTTACAGAGCCTTCGGATGACGATCACTTCCTCGGTGCAACAACTCCGGTAGAAGAAGTTGTTGGCAAGGAAATTTATCTTACAGACGCTCAGATCAATGCTAATAGGCCTTCTGAAGGCTACCAGGCTGGAGAGCAGCTTGACAGACCTTACGTGATACATGAAGGCGATGACAACGTGATCTACGTTCTCTACAAGCCGGTAGTGGTTGAGGTAGTAGTAGAAGGAACACAGATCAGCAAGGTTTACGACGGAAATACCTATTCCGTAAAAGGATATAAGGTTGTAAGCATCACCGAAGGCACAGGCTATCAGGAGTCATACATCAGATATAATGGAAATCTTGATATCAGCGCAACTCACGTTGAAGACTCAGAAGAGATAATTCTTGATCCAAATAAATTCGTTAACAATAGCTCTTTTGACGACGCAAGTGTTAAGTTCATTATCGGAAGTGTTCAGAGCAACAAGGTAGAGATCACACCAGCAGAGCTTACAATTAAGACCCTTGGCGCAGAGAAAGAGTACGACGGAACACCTCTTACAGCAGGCGGATCCATCGAGGGATTTGTGGGAAGTGACAGTGCAACCTTCACACTTACTGGAAGCCAGACAGAAGTTGGAGAATCTGACAATACATACAATATTGTATGGGATCATGCAAAAGAGTCTGACTACACTAAGAAGGAGACCATCGGAAAACTTAAAGTAACACACAACCAGTCCAAGATCACAGTTAAAACAATTGGCGGTGTATGGACCTACGATGGAAAAGAGCATGGCGCAACCGTAGAAGTAACCGGCATTCCAGCTGGATATGTCCTTGAAGAGTATTCATCAAGTGCAAAGGCTAAGGATGTAACTGATGCAGCAGTTGAAGCTACAGCAGACAATCTGGTTATTACCTACAATGGCGTGGATGTAACTGGAAAGCTCAATATCCAGTATGAGTACGGCACCATTACCGTTAATCCTGCTCCTTACAGCATTGAGACATTCTCAGATGAGAAGGTTTACGACGGAACACCTCTTACAGCAGGCGGTGAGATCACAGGCATCGTAGAAGGCGAGACAGTAAGCTTTGCTACAACCGGAAAGCAGACAGTTCCTGGAACAAGTGACAACACCTACAGACTTACATGGGGAACTGCAAAGGCTTCCAACTACAAGCTGGCTGGCGAGATCATTGGCAAGCTCACTGTAAAAGATACTGAAGCTGAGATAGTAGTTACTACCAAGGCTGGAATATTCACCTACGATGGAACCTTAAAGAAAGCAGAAGTCAGCTACACAGGAGTTCCTGATGGATACACGGTAACTGAGGCAAGTTCAGATACACAGGCAACTGACGTAACTGCTGCAATCCACGCAAAGGCAGATCATTTCAAGATCCTGAACCCTGCAGGCGAGGATGTAACAGGTAAACTCAAGATCACATACGTAGAAGATGACCTTATCATCAACCCTGCTCCTCTTACAGTAATTACAAAGAGCGCAGCAAAGCCTTATGACGGAAGTCCTCTTACAGCAGAAGGAACAATAGATGGTTTCGTAAACGGCGAGAGTGCTCCATTTACAGTAACCGGTACCCAGACAGATGTTGGTAAGTCAGATAACACCTATGAGATTGACTGGAACGACACATCAGCAACAGCTAAGAAGGGTAACTACGAGATAAAAGAAACTGTTGGAGAACTTGAAGTTACTGAGTTTGATAAGGAAGTTACAATAAAGACAACTGGTGGACAGTTCCCATACGATGGTGAGCCTCACGGCGCAACAAAGGTAGAGGTCATCGGACTTCCTGAGGGCTACACATATGAAGCTTCTTCAACAACTACAGTTACAGAAGTTGCAGATGGAATAAAAGACGTAACAGCTGATCAGCTTAAGATCTTCAATAACAAGGGCGAGGATATCACAGAGGTCATCAAAAAGAGATTTGAAGATGACAAGATTGAGATCACCGCAAGACCTGTAACAGTCTACATTGATGGTAACAACAAGACTGCAATGTACAACGGTACATGGCATGAAGTTACAGACTACAAGGAAACTGGTATATCAGATCCTCTTTACAAGACTGAGTACTACAAGTTTAGCGGCGAAGCTAAGGCAAGAAGAATGGCAGTTGGTACAACTTACATGGGACTTAAGGATGATCAGTTTACCAACAACAATACAAACTTTAAAGTAACCTTCGACATCATAGACGGCTTCATCACCATCAGAGACCGAGGCGAAGGCGAGAAGTACAGCATCACGGCAATTACAGATCCTGTAACTAAGACCTACACCGGCGAAGTATTTAAGGACTTTGACTACAGACTTGTTGGCGAAGGACCTACTGACAGCGTGATTGAAGGTGTGACAAGAGCAATCAGAGATGGCATTTCAAGGATTGCAGACGCATTCACATTGACAGCTGGAGCTTCTGACGGCAGCGAAGAGCATACCGTTGAGATAAACGGCGTAACCTTCACAGTAACTGGTCTCTACGTTCCTACAGAGAAGAGAGATGCAGGTTCATACGATCTTGATATCGAAGGAACCATAGTGATCAAGGATCCTGAAGGAAACGTAGTAACAGATCAGTTCAATGACCTTAAGAAGGAAATTGGCAAACTCACCATCGAGCCAATGCCAATACACGTTGAATCTCCAAGCGATTCGAAGCAGTACGACGGAACACCTCTTACAAATAACAAAGTATTTACTGACAAGCCTTGGGGCATCGGAGATGAAGTCAAATATGTAGTAACCGGAAGTCAGACAGCAGTTGGATCAAGCCCTAACTACTTTGAGATAACCGGCGATGGCGTTGACTTTGATAGGAACTACGTGATCGACAAGAAGGAAGGAACACTGACAGTAACAAGCGTTCCTGGTGGCGGCGGAGACGATCCTACACCTGGCGGCGGTGGTGATCCTACACCTACAACAATTACTGACACTCCTACACCTACAGCTCCTACTCCAATAGCTCCTCCTCCAGCAGCAGTCCTCGGAGCAGTAAGAGACGACGGTCCTGCAGTTCTCGGAGCAAGACGCGCAAGAACCGACGACGTATCCAACAGGGCAGCAAGGATCTTCATAGCCCTGATCGCAGCCGGCATTGCAGCAGCTCTTTTGGCAACCAGGAAAAAAGATCCTGAAACATGACACGGGGACGGTTCTACTGTCTCATTGTGCACAACAAGACACGGGGACGGTTCTGTTGTCTCCTCGATTCGGTAAATGGGTTGGACCCCGGAAGATTAAATCTTTCGGGGTTCAATCTTTGCATTATTCTCGCAATTGATTATCCTGCTGTGTTATACTAAAGTATGATTATCGATTTCTTTTTGAAAAGGATAGAAGCGCGAAAAATGAGTGATTCCAAGCAGATGCTTTTTGCCAGAAACCTAATATGTGTATGCATCGATGACAACAAGGATGCAGACTACCAGGGACTTATCTACCATCAGTATGCTGATGAGCCAATAAGCTTTAACGGCATTGCCAGCATGATCCTGGAGATGGAGAATCTTTTCGATGAGTGGGACTTCCCCCAAAGAGGACTTGCAGAGCGCAAGTTCGACAAGAAAAAGGAAAACCACAAAAGACCTGTTTCCGAAACCGGGGATGACAGGCTCAAGATCGAGATCATCTCCGATACACACGGAGTTCGCAACGTTCAGAATAAAAAGGGTAAGCTTGGCACCTTCGTGATCCAGGTTGTGTACAGGCAGGATGCGTCCTGGCAGGGACATGTTATTTATCAGGAAGACAACGAGAAGCTTGACTTTAACAGTGCACTTGAGCTCATCAAGATCATTGACAGGGCTGTTACTAAATAAATGTGATTGGTGTTTGGGTTGGGAAAAAAGAGAAGCAGAAAAAAGAAATTATTCGTTCTAGGTATATTGCTGGTAGTTATTCTTTTGGCCGCTATTGTGGGCTTTAAGATATATACCAGCAATTATTATGCTGCGGATGAGCCTTCCCTTGAACTTGTGCAGGAAAGCGTTGGAAAGAACGTATCCTGTTACACAGACAATACTGGAACCGTGTTTTTGCCAAAAGAGCAGCAGGTGAAGGCTGTGATCTTCTTTTACCCGGGAGGCAAGGTCGAATACACGGCTTACAGTGCTCTTATGTATGAGCTTGCGGATAAGGGCTATATCTGTGTGCTTCCCAGAATGCCTGAAAATCTGGCTTTTCTCAGGGTGGATGCCATGGATGCTATTCAGGTCAACTACGCACAGGAGATGACAGCGGTAAAGAACCTGGACTGGTACCTTGCGGGGCACTCTCTGGGAGGTGTGGCAGCAGCCAAGTATCTGACGGAGGAGGTTACTCCTGACGCGGGAGAACAGAGCGGAGGAACTGGCACCAAGGCCGATACTTTCAAGGGACTGATCCTGTGCGCGTCATATCCGGCTGATGACCTTTCAGGTCTTCCCCTAAGATTTTTGTCCATAAGAGGCTCCAATGACGGAGTTTTGAACCTTAAGAGATATGAAGAGAGCAGGAAATTCTGGCCAGCTGACTCCACCGAGAAGGTGATAGATGGCGGAATCCACAGCTTTTTTGGCTGCTATGGGATTCAGAAGGGCGACGGAGAGCCCGGGATAACCAACATGGAGCAGCTTGAGACCACAGCTGAGATGATAGATGAGTGGATCGGTAACTGACCACAGGAATTTGCAAAGATTGCAGGATGGAGGATTTTGTTTCATGGAATTTCAGATAGTAGAAGTGTTTAAGAGAAGCATAACCGCAGAACTTGTATCTGACAAGATCTTTAAACAGGACGCAGAATTTGACGTATATATTAACGGGGAAAAGAGCCTTAGGACCGATAGAAATGTGTTCTCTGTCATGGGGCTAATACCTGATACTAAGTATGTGATGAAAGTTGAGGCTTCTGATGGCTCTTTTGCGGAAAAAGAATTCGTAACAGAGCATGAGTCAGTGCTCCTTGACGTCACAGCCTTTGGCGCAAAGGGCGATGGCAAGACTCCCGATACAGCTGCAATACAGGCGGCCATCAGCTGCTGTCCCAAGGACGGAACTGTTTACCTGCCAGAAGGAGACTACTACTGCACACCGCTTTTCCTTAAGAGCGATATGACACTGTGGATCGGCGACGGCGCCAGGATCCTGGGAGATACTGACAGAAATCACTATCCGGTCCTCCCTGGAATGACAAGGAGCACTGATGAAAAGAGTGAGTACAATCTCGGTACCTGGGAGGGCAACCCACTTGATTCATTCGCTTCTCTTGTAACTGCTGTGGATGCGGAGAACCTTGATATTGTGGGTCCGGGCACTATTGACGGAAATGCCCCAAATAGCGACTGGTGGAAGAACCCCAAGATCAAGAGGACTGCCTGGAGACCGAATGATCTTTTCCTTGCAAGATGCAGGAAGGTGAGAGTTCAGGGAATCACAGTGCAGAATTCACCTTGCTGGACAGTGCATCCATATTATAGCGAAGACTTATCTTTCCTTAATCTGTATATTCACAATCCTTCGGATTCACCTAATACAGACGGCCTTGATCCTGAGAGCTGCAAGGGCGTAAGGATCCTTGGAACTGTTATTTCTGTTGGAGATGACTGCATCGCGATAAAGAGCGGCAAGTACTATATGAGCATGAAGCACCACAAGGTTACTGAAGATGTGGTGATCCGCAACTGCAAGTTTGAGCGTGGCCACGGCAGCGTGACTGTTGGATCCGAGATTGCAGGTGGCGTAAAGAATGTGAGGGTTTCCCAGTGCATCTTTGACGGCACAGACAGGGGACTTAGGATCAAGACAAGGCGCGGCCGCGGCGAGAGGTCAGTGCTTGATGATATTCTTTTCGAAAACATTGATATGAGCGGGGTTCACATGCCCTTTACTGTAAATATGTTCTATTTCTGCGATCCTGACGGACATACAGATTATGTGCAGAATCAGGAGGCGGCTCCTGTTAATGAGATGACTCCGGCAATTGGCACAATCTCCGGCCGCGGCATTAACTGCACCGGCGCAAGTGCCTGCGTGCTGTGTGCTGTGGGACTTCCTGAGAGCCCAATTGGTAAGCTTGATTTTGAGAATATCAGGGTGTCATTCCTGCCTGAAGGCGAGCGGGTTCCGGAGCGCCCTGTCATGATGGACAATTTTGATGAGATGAACGGCCGCAGCATTTATGCTAAGAATGTAAAAGAGCTGGTGCTTAAGGATGTTAAGATAAGTGGCAGTGCAGATAACGAGCCTGAGCTTATCGGGGTTGAGAACAAGGTTCTTGAGGGAGTTGAATATGCTGGAAATTAAGGTTGAAAAAAACGGCGGTGACTTTTCTTTTATACAGGAAGCTATAGACGCAGTCCCTTACGAGGAGAGCGCGGTCATCAGGATTGGCGAAGGTATATTTAACGAGAAGCTCTTTTGCGAAAAAAAGGATATTACCTTTGTTGGCGCAGGAATCGATAAGACGGTGATCGACTTTGACGACTACGCCAATGAGATCATGGAGGACGGCTCAAAGCGCGGAACTTTCAGGAGCTACACCGCATTTTTGGGTGGAAAGCGCGTTACGGTCCGGGACATGACTATCAGAAACAGCGCAGGAGACGGCCGTGTTGTGGGCCAGGCTGTAGCTGTTTACGCTGATGCGGATGTGTGCCTGTTTGAAAATGTGGAGATGAACGGCTGCCAGGATACTCTTTTCTGCGCGCCGCTTCCAAGGGCTGAGAGGCAAAAGAATGGCTTCATGGGGCCAAGGGTCATGACTGAGAGGCGCCTTACTAAGCAGTATTACAAGAACTGCATCATTACTGGTGATGTGGACTTCATATTTGGCGGCGCAGATGCGGTGTTTGATGACTGCAGGATCGTCTGCAACGACAGGATGCATGGCAGCAACAGGATGCTTGATGTGATGGGCGCTGCGGGCAGCAGGGTGGCCAAGGTTGGAGCTGGTAATGGTGGTGCTTCTGGAGCGGGGCAAGGCGTTGCAGGTGCTGGTAAGCTCGATAAGGACCAGATTGACGTCACAGAGCGCCTTGTAAATGGATATGTTACGGCGGCTTGTGGCCTTTCCAGTGATCTTGGTTTCGTGTTCAGGAATTGCACGGTTACTGGCGCTGAGGGTTGCGAAGAAGGCAGCGTGTTCCTTGGTCGTCCATGGCGCGAGGAAGCCAGGACCGTGTTCATTAACTGTGTTTGCGATAAGTCTATTGCGCCAGAGCGCTTCTCTGGCTGGGGCGGAATCACTAAGGACGAGCCGCAGACTTTCTATGGGGAGTTCGGAACAAGGCTTGTGGATGGACAACTGGTGGACCTTTCTTCCAAGAATACATGGGTTAAGGATGTCGATGAGGCGATGGCAGCGGAGCTTTCAAAAAGGGCTGATGAAGTTGTGAAGGCCTGCACTGCCTAAATTGAAGAAAAGCAAAAAGTAGCAGAATTATGAGAAAAGTGAAATTGAAAAATAGAATACGGCTCATGGCATTGATGGCTATGGTGCTGGTGGTCATGGTGTTTACTGGATGCGGTAGAAAGCCAGCGGAGCAGCCAGAAAGTGCTGGAAGCGCGGCTACAGTCGACTTGTCATCCTTCATGGAGTCAAGTGACGAAGCGTCGTCCGAGGATTCATCGGCAGGAGCTGATGAAATGGCGTTAGTGGGCACATCGGCAGAGGCTGGCGAAGCAGCATCAGAGGATTCATCTGCGGAGTCTGATGAAGCCTCAGCTGTAACAACCGAATATACAGCCCATATTGAGCCTCTCCTTGATGAAGACGGCACCTACACCACCAAGGCAGATGTGGCGCTGTACATTCACACTTATGGGAAGCTCCCTTCAAATTTCATGACCAAGAAGCAGGCCAAAAAGCTTGGCTGGAGCGGCGGATCACTAGAAGATTTCGCGCCGGGAATGTGTATCGGCGGAGATTATTTTGGGAATTATGAAGGCTTGCTGCCAGAAGACAAGGAGTATCACGAGTGCGACATAGATACTCTGGGTAAAAAGAGCCGTGGAGCAAAGCGCATCATCTATTCGGATGATGGATATATCTACTACACAGAGGATCACTACGAGAGCTTTGAACAGCTATACGGAGAATAACGATGGAACAGGTTTTTTACATCGACTTAAAGGGAATAACTACCAAAGAGGAACTTCATGCTCTCCTGCGAAAAGAGCTGCCTCTTCCGGAATATTATGGCGACAACCTTGATGCTTTCTACGATGTACTGACTGAGAAAGGTGAAGGTTGGAACATTATCTTTTACAATTGCACAGAAACAATAACTGGCGATATCGAAAAATACATGACTAATCTTGAAAAACTCTGCAACCGTGCAGTTTCAGAATGCGACAATTTGAAGATCCGCTTCTTTCCCTGAAGTGTCTGCATGAGGTAATGCATTCTGTCCAATATTTGTTTGACAGCCCCTGATTTTTCCATTAACATAGTTGTATTGATGAGAGGGAGTAGCTGGTTGGCACCTGTGCCAGCTGTCGAGCCCGTCAGGACGATGCAAGTGCATCCGAGCTCGACATAAGGTTTATTACTTTACTGACAGCAAGACTTTTGTCATAGCAAAAGGGGCTATGATAGAAGTCTTTTTTGTTAACATAGAAAATCGGAGGAAAAAAAGAAATTGAAAACACTTGCTATCATTTTGTTTGTACTGATGTACATCCTTATGATCACGCTGCCAAAGAGGCGTGCGATCGTGGCACTAACAACGGCTGTTATTTTTGTGGCTACAGGAATTTTGCCGCTTAAGGATGTATTTTTCGCCATTGACTGGAACGTGCTGATGATGATCTTTGGTACCATGGTCATCGTTGATTACTTCATCGATTCCAAGATGCCTAATCTTATCGCGGAAAAGCTCCTGGATGTGGCACCAAATGTAATGTGGGTTACAATCTTCATGTCCCTGTTTTCTGGAATCATCTCAGCATTCATCGACAACGTTGCTACAGTTCTGATGGTTGCACCTGTTGGTCTGGCTATCTGCAAGAAACTTAAAATATCACCTGTTCCCATGATCATCTGTATTGCAGTATCATCAAACCTTCAGGGTGCTGCAACACTTGTTGGTGACACAACTTCCATCATGCTGGCTGCAGCAGCCAAGATGGACTTCAATGATTTCTTCTGGATGGAAGGTCATCCTGGAATGTTCTTCGCTGTAGAGCTTGGTGCTCTTGCCACAGTTCCCATAATGATGTGGATGTTCAGGAAAGACAAGGAGCCTGTAAGCAACGAAGAGCACACAACAGTAACAGACTATGTTCCAACCATCATGATGCTGGGACACGTTGTACTTCTTGTAATTGCTTCATTCATTCCAAACAAACCAGATGTTACCAATGGTGTGATCTGTATGGTTTGCGGAATTATCAATATCGTCTGGGAGATCTTTATCTCCAAGGGAACAGACAGTATGTGGAAGGCACTTAAGGCCATCGATTACGACACAATGCTTCTCCTCGCTGGACTGTTCTGTGTTATCGCAGGTATCACCAATGTTGGCATCATTGACGAGCTGGCTCAGCTCATTGCCACAAGCGGAAAAGGAAATGTATTCCTTCTCTATACATTGATCGTTTTCGGATCAGTTGTTATTTCAGCATTTATCGACAACATTCCATATGTAGCAACAATGCTTCCTGTGCTTGCATCTCTTTCAAGCGTAATGTCAGTAAGCCCACTGCTTTTATACTTTGGACTTCTGATCGGTGCAACCCTTGGCGGAAACCTTACACCGATCGGCGCTTCTGCTAATATCGCAGGTGTAGGTATGCTACGAAAAGAGGGCTACGAGGTATCCTTTGGAGACTTCATGAAGATCGGTGTTCCATTCACACTGACAGCGGTTTGCATTGGATATCTTTTTATCTGGATCGTATACGCGTAAAAGAGATAGAATCAGGACTTTAAAATATCAAGAGATATTGTTTGGCAAGAAGCATTATCTCGCATTAGTAGATGATCAGGAGGTTTCATATGAGGCAGATCACACTTGGCAAAACTGGCATAACTGCGCCGCAGAACGGCTTTGGCGCTCTTCCGATTCAGAGAGTATCTGAGAATGAGGCCGTTAAGATCTTAAGAAAGGCCTATGAGGGCGGAATGACCTATTTTGATACCGCAAGGGCCTACACAGACAGTGAGGTCAAGCTTGGAAAGGCTTTCTCAGAGGCTGGACTTCGGGACAAGCTCTTTATCGCAACCAAGACTGCATCCACAACGCCAGAAGGATTCTGGTCTGACCTTGAGACTTCCCTTAAGAACCTTCAGACCGACTATATAGACCTTTATCAGTTCCACATGGTGAGCCAGTGCTACAGGCCTGGTGATGGAACTGGCATGTACGAGTGCATGCTTAAGGCCAAGGAGGAAGGCAAGATCCGCCACATCGGCGTAACAGCCCATAAGCTTATGGTGGCTAAAGAGTGCATAGAATCTGACCTTTACGAGACAATGCAGTTCCCACTTAGCTATCTTTCTTCTGAAAAAGAGATTGAGCTTGTTAAGATGTGCAAGGACCACAACATGGGATATATCGCCATGAAGGGCCTGGCTGGAGGGCTTATTAACCGCTCCGACGCAGCGATGGCATTCATGACACAGTTTGACAACGTAATGCCTATCTGGGGCGTTCAGAGGGAAAAAGAACTTGATGAGTGGCTTTCATATTTTGACAACACTCCAGAAATGACCGAAGAGATCAGCTCTTTTATCGAAAAAGAAAAGGAAGAGTTGGCAGGAGACTTCTGCAGGGGCTGTGGATACTGCATGCCATGTCCAATGGGCATCAAGATCAACAACTGCGCGAGAATGTCTCTTATGATAAGGCGCGCTCCATCACAGAGCTGGCTTTCAAAAGAGTGGCAGGATGAGATGGCCAAGATTGACACCTGCATAAACTGCAGAGCCTGCACCACCAAGTGTCCTTACGAGCTTAGCACTCCGGAGCTTCTTAAGAAAAACTATGAGGACTACAAAAAGGTACTTGCAGGAGAAGTATCAGTGATGTAAAATGATTTTGCACAATTTATTATCATGCGCCGGTAAATAAGCGCAAGCCCGCTTGTTATGCGGGATACAGGAGATATAACAATGGGATCATTAAAGGATTTATTCTTTGGTAGTGATACAGAAAGAGAGGCAAGCAACATGGAAAACGAAGAACTTCAGAAAGAGAACGCATCAGCAAATGGCGATCTTGTAGATTCCAGCATGCTGGTTGGCGATATTATTTCTAAGCATCCACTTGCAGCGCAGTTCCTTATGGAATGCGGAATGGGATGCATCTCATGCCCGGCTTCACAGATGGAGTCACTGGCTGAGGCCTGTGCAGTTCACGGAATCGACGGCAACGAGATCGTAGATGCGCTGAACGATTACCTGCTCGAGCACAACGCTTAAATTAAATAAAAATCAAAACAAGGGGACGGTTCTGTTGCAACAGAATCGTCCCCTTGTTTTGTTTTTCGTGTATAATAGTATTATCAAGTTGCTAAAGTGTTTCTTTATGAGGGTATGGGAATGGCATTTAACAATATTAACGAACTGGACATTGAAGCAAAACATGAACAGGATTTCAGGCGAACGATCCTAGTGGTTGATGATGAGCCTGTTAATCTCAGGCTTCTAGGTAATATCCTTAAGGATGAATATGATATAGCCTACGCAGAGACGGGGGATGAAGCTCTTTTAGAAATTAAGAATCAGAAAGACTTTTTGTCACTGGTGCTTTTGGATCTTCATATGCCATGTGGAAACGGCTATATGGTCCTTGATGAAATCAAGAACAATGAAGAACTTATGAACATTCCGGTTATTGTACTGACGGCAGATAATTCAGCTGAGGTTGAGAGTTTGCGTCGTGGGGCAATAGATTTTTTAAACAAGCCCTATAACAGGCCAGAGGTTATAAGAGCAAGGGTAAGGCGCGCAATTGAGCTGTCCATCGACAGAAACATCATCGATGCCACAGGAAAAGATAAGCTCACAGGCCTTCTTACCAAGGATTATTTCTTCCAGTATGCCCATGAGTACGACAAGTTCCATCCAGAGCAGGAAGTTGACGCAGTGGTTGTTAACATCAACAAGTTCCACCTGATAAATGAGCTCTACGGAAGGAACTATGGAGATAAGGTGCTGTGTACCATAGCGGATGGCGTCAGGTCTTTTGCCAGAGGCTGTGGAGGCGTTGCCTGCAGGGATAATGCGGATTGTTTCTATATTTACATTGAGCATCAGGAAAACTATGACTATCTGACCAAGATCCTGGCGGACAGGCTGATCGACATCACGGACAAGCACGATTTCCACTTCAGGATTGGTATCTATCCCGATATCTATCATTCTGTAAACCTGGAGCAGCGCTTTGACAGGGCACTTCAAGCCAGCAACAGTGTTTCCAAGAACTCAAATCACGATGTTGTGGCAATTTACGATAACAATATGCATGAAAAAGAGCTGTATGAGGCCAAGCTTCTTAACGGCATTGAGAAAGCTCTTTTGGAAAAGCAGTTTAATGTGGTGTTTCAGCCAAAGTATGACATCACAGGAGACGAGCCCAAGCTGTGCAGTGCAGAGGTTCTGGTCAGGTGGAAGCATCCGGAGCTAGGGTTTGTAAGACCCGATGTCTTTATCCCGCTGTTTGAGGAAAATGGCCGGATCAAGGAGCTTGACCGCTTTGTGTGGCAGGAGGCCGCCAAGCAGATAAAGCGTTGGAAGGACATGTACGGCGTGACAATGCCGCTTTCTGTGAATGTTTCAAGGGTTGATATTTTTGACCCTGATCTTTTAGATTTTTTGAAGGAAATATTGGAAGAAAATTCTCTTGAGCCAAAGGACATGCACCTTGAGATAACAGAGACTGCGTACACTGACTCTGTGACCACCATAGTTGAAGTGGTGAACAGTTTGCGGGAAGCGGGGTTCAAGGTGGAGATGGACGACTTTGGAAAGGGCTATTCCTCCCTTAATATGCTGACGTCCCTGCCAATTGATGCATTAAAGCTAGATATGGGCTTTATCAAGGGAGTTGCTGAGAACAACAAAGAGCTGAGCATGGTGGAATTCATCGTGAACGTGGCAAGATTCCTGGAAGTGCCCCTGATAGCGGAGGGCGTTGAAAACTCTGAGCAGTATTTGCTTCTTAAGAAGGCCGGCTGCGATGTTATACAGGGTTACTACTTCTCTAAGCCTGTCAACACCAGTGAATTCGGGCATTTGATTGAGAAAAACGCAGAGAGATAGCAGAGGCGGGAGATACTGGCGTGGTGAAGAGTGGATTGGTTAACACGAATTATCCCTTATGAAGCCGGTTGCTTTCGTAAATGGCCGGATTGTAGCTGCCGTTGGTTGAAAATAAGTGTTGTGCGAAAAGAGGTACAATTGCTAAGTTGTTTTAGAATTGTACCTCTTTTTGATTTTGCTACTTATCACCCAATCAACCCAAAAGCTACAGGTAAACTATTGGAAATCTAGAAGCTGAATATGTAAAAAAGATTATACGTGGGTGAAATAGAGGGGGTTATTGTAAAGCGGTACCATTGATGTGATGATGGGCAATATACCTATTTTGCAAATTTAAATCTTTTCACCCAAGAGCAAGAGATAATACTTCATGTTTTGGTTTCAGTTTAATGACACGATTATCTATTTGATATGCTTCTGGGTGATAATTAAGAAATTCTAAAAGAGATACCAATTGACCATCCTAGACGTCGTATACCTATTTTGTTTCATAGTCACATTACACCCAAAATGTGTATCTACCAGGCTGTATTTTGCTCACAATACATTTAACCTACAATACTTGTGAACATTAAACACTTATAAAATGATATTGAAAAGCGCACAAAAAAACGACTGCCGTCTGGCACCCGTTCTTTTGCAAACTATATAATTCACCTACCTACCTTACGCGAACAGGTCGATAGCACTGCCGCTCATTCCATAGCTCAGAGCCTGCGTATTCTGGGCGTATCCTGTGGTCATGCCCTGGAATTTGGAAGCCACATCATTATACATACGATTTGCTTCCTGGCTCTTTTTTACTGAATTGATTGAAAGTGCCAGTGGATCGCTCTCGTCATCTGCCTTAGGAATTTCCTGTGCGTTAGGATAAACCACAGGAGGCACGTTCATGATGGCATTTGACATTCCAGTTTCAACAAATGCATCTGACACATCAGCCTCGTTCCTAACGCTGTAATTCATTGGCTGAATATAATTCATTCCATATGTATTTCCAATACTTCCAATTGAAAGTCCCATTCTTTTCCCCTTGATGACGCGCTTAAGGGCAACAATTTGGACCCTCTGCGCTGTCATCTAAAAAACCGCAAACTATCCTTTTACTTAGCTTGTACAAAGATGGTACATCCAGGGGCTCTTTGATTCAATTATGAGAATGGGAAATAAATATTAAATAAACATAAAATCGCCGCAAAAGGCTTAACCATGCCCTTCGCGGCGAACTGTCCATTGTTAAATGTTTTCGAGTGCTCTAAACTCATCAAACTGCGGATCTTCAACAAAGTCCATAATGAGATTCAGTGGCGTCAGCCCAATGGCCTCATGATGGATCTGCTGCTTAATGACCATCTTCTCGTAGTTAGAAAGAGTCTGATACTCAGGATGTGTCTTTTCATACTTCTCATTAAGCTGGTCAAATAGATTGTACTCCGGATCACCCCACGCAAATACTTGAGCTGTCTTTAAATTTGGTTTGAACGGAGAATATTGCAGCTGGTTAGTTGGCATAATCAGTGCTCCTTTCTCTGTGCAAGACTAATACATTTCCCCTTCATCAATATAATAGCACAAAAGCAAACTAAATTTCACTAAGTTTGTAGCGAAAACGATATTAAATTTCAGTAAGCTATAGTGACAGTAGTTATGCTTTACTACAGTCAATATCCCATTTCTTAAGGAAAATTAATAAATTTCGATGGTAAATCTTAAGAATTATCTGTTAGCCTAGTATTTGTGCAATTCTTGCACATTCTTATGGAATTCTTTTTGGCGTGTCGCCTTATTTTTTCCAAAAGAACAATCAAAATAATTAAGAAAAGAGGTAACAACATGGACATTACTGCACTTATGCTAGCAGAACGTGAAAGAATTGAAGGTGAGTTACAGAAAGAACTACTTGAGTTTGAACAGTCAAAGTATCCAGAAGGAAGACTCAAGACAATGAAAAATGGAAATTATTATAAGTACTATCAAGCAGTGAACACATCTTCTGGCGTGAAATGGATATATATTAAGAAAGACAATCAAAAACTGGCAAGAGCATTAGCGATGAAGGCATATAAAAAACGGACTATATATGGACTTGAGCGGGAGATTAGAGCAATAGACGCCTATCTGGGACTATATCCCAGGCAAACTGCTGATGCGTTGATCCGAGAGGCGCCAGGATTTAAAACACTTTTGGAATCAGAAATCATACCTGAGTTTGATTGCAAGGATTGGGAACTTGAAGAATATGAGCGCAGTACTAATCACCCGGAACAGCTTGATTGTCCTACTTTGAAAGGACCTCTCGTGCGTTCAAAGTCTGAAGCTGCGATAGCAGATGAACTATATAGAAGAGGAATCCCTTATAGATATGAATGGGTTAGAGAATTCGGTGGAAGAATTTTAAGCCCAGACTTTACAATCATGGACCCGAAAACTTTGAAAATATACATTTGGGAACACTATGGAAAAATGGATGATCCGGATTACATAGAAAAATATTTGAGCAAAATGCAGACCTATACTAGAAATGGCTATATTGAGACAATGAATCTTATTTGCACATATGAGACCTTGTCATGCCCGTTTACTTCAGTTAATGCAGTGGAAGTGATTGAAAAATACTTCATTTAGATAATTGGCGTTTTCCATTTGGGTGAGAGGTGAAGATTTTTGAAAAGAGGTATCCGTGATATCTTTGATTTTATGCCTATGCAGAGGGAATAATAGTACAAAAAGTATACCTCTTTTACGAGACTAACACTATCTACCCATCAAATAACGATATAACGTTAATAATTATATAAATTGATATACCTCTTTTTCAAAACGTTGAATTCTCACCCAACGGTACAAAATATGTAATTTGAATTCCAACCCATAAGTGATAATATGAGAAAAGAATTTCACAGACACAAATATAATGGAAAAGAGCTTAGGATAACATGTCTTTTTTTGATAAGTCGAAAGAAAACATAATCGAACACATCCCGGACCTGGATCTTGTAGGCAGAGTAAGAGTTCTCCTTCGCTGGGTGATACTTGGATGTATGACAGGAGCCATAGTTGGCGCTATTGGAGCAATGTTCTCCAAGGCAATCAGCATGGCGACGGCTTTTAGGACAAGTCATGACCTTATAATCCTGGGATTGCCACTGGCAGGACTTTTAATAGTGTTCATGTACAGGCTGTGCAAGGACTATGAAGATAAGGGCACAAATCTTGTGATCAAGTCAATTCAGGAGGGAGAGCACCTTCCGGTGATGAAGGCGCCGCTTATCTTTATTTCAACCACACTTACTCACCTGTTTGGTGGATCTACAGGACGTGAGAGCGCTGCACTGCAGATGGGAGGCAGCATTGGCTATAACCTGGGGAAGTTATGCAGGTTAAAAGAGGGTAACGTCAAGATCATGACTATGTGCGGCATGAGTGCAGCGTTTTCGGCGCTTTTTGGAACACCAATGACAGCATCATTCATGGCCATGGAGATAGAAAACGTAGGTGTAATGTACTATTCAGCACTTGTTCCCTGCGTAATATCAGCTCTGACAGCCCAGGGCGTTGCTGAGTTTTTGGGGGCAACAGGAGAGCAGTTTGCGGTAAATATTGTTCCGGAATTTACAGCTACCCAGGGAATCTACACAGGGCTTCTGGCGCTTCTTTGCGCAATTGTCAGCGTACTCTTTTGCCAGGTGTTGAAATTTTCTGGAAAGACATACAAAAAGCTCCTTCCGAACCCCTACCTTCGCGTATTTGTAGGCGGCGTAATCGTCGTTGCGCTTACATATTTATCTGGCACAAGATTCTACAACGGCGCAGGAATGAATGTTATTGAGATGGCCATAAAGGGAGAGGCTCCTGCACTAGCGTTTCTTCTTAAGATAATCTTTACGGCGCTGACCCTTGGGGCTGGCTATAAAGGCGGCGAGATCGTGCCAGCTCTTTACATAGGAGCTACATTTGGAAGCCTTTACTCACAGATTTTTGGCTTGCATCCGGCTCTTTGCGCAGCCATCGGAATGGGTGCGCTGTTCTGCGGCGTGACGAACTGCCCGATATCATCGCTGTTTATCTGCTTTGAGCTCTTTGGATTTAAAGGAATGCCATACTACCTTCTGGCAATCGCACTCAGCTACACTTTCTCAGGCTACTACAGCCTTTACAGCAGCCAGAAGATCATGTACTCCAAGTTCCACAACAAGTACGTCAACAGGGAAACCAAGTGATCCTGCAAGAATTACATGCAGTTCCCTGAAAAGAAATATCGACAGAGAGATCATATAATATGAAAAAGATAAAAGACGCAATCCTGGCAATTCTGGCAGTGGCGTTTGTTTATACAATCTTTTATATAACGAAAATAGGCTGTCCTATCAAGTTCCTGACAGGTATTTCCTGTATGGGATGTGGCATGACAAGGGCATATCTGTCACTGCTACATTTGGATTTTGGTGGAGCTTTTCGATATCACCCGTTATTCCCAATACCAGTTATCGCTGCAGTCATATTTCTTTTCAGATCCCGGATTTCGCAAAAGATTGTTAAAGTTTTGTTATTTACAACCATAGTCCTCTTCTCTATAATATACCTGTTGAGGATTTTGGACCCTTCTGACACAGTTGTAGTATTTGAACCCGCTAATGGGGCGGTTGTCAGGGGGATTCATATGATTGTGGAGGAGATTAAATAAATGTTTTGTGAGAATTGTGGAACTCAGATAGAAGATGGCGCTAAGTTCTGCCCTAATTGTGGAACACCAGTTGCCAGCAGCAGTGAAGTAAAGGGCTTTGTATATAACGAGAGCGCACAAGCTCCAGGGGCTGGCCAGACATACAACAATAATTATAACAACTACCAGAATACCAGCTACAACGCAGGCCCTCAGGCATTCATGCCACTTAGAACGGACAGAAGTCTTCTGATATTCATACTGCTTACACTGGTTACCTGCGGAATCTATCTGTACATATTTATGTATTACATGATCAAGGACATCAACACAGCCTGCGCTGGTGATGGAGACGAGACACCTGGACTTTTGGTGTACATCCTGCTTTCATTGGTAACATGCGGTATTTATTCATACATCTGGCTCTACAAGGTTGGCGAAAGACTTGCAAGAAACTGCCAGAGATACGGCTATTCAGTTACTGAGAACGGTACAACAGTGCTTCTTTGGTTCATCTTTGGTATGTGGCTTTGCGGAATTGGACCATTCATCGGATGGAACATTCTTATCAATAACACCAACATGGTGTGCATGGGCTACAACAGAGAACATGGCGTTGGTTGAGAATACAGCGCTTTACATTTTAATATGTCAAAAGAGCTAACACTGCTCTGGGGTGATCATTCATCCCAGAGCTTTTTTCTGTAAATTTACACCTTTCAGAAAGCGATTGAGTGCAGTGTCCACCCACTTTGCACGTTTCACGGACTGCAATCTCCACAATCCCGCAATATACGCGAAAACGAACATGAATTAACGTTTATTACATGATTGCATTAATGTTTCATGGAGCGTAGAATTAATTCATAGGGGGGATAAACTTCATGCTCAAATTAGCTTATGTGGGGATTGCCTTTTCGCTGGTCTTCTACGTAGTATTTGGTTTAGCGGTTCGTTTCATGGAGCTATCTGATAAGTCCAGGAACAAGGCAAGGCTTGGAATTCTTCTTACTTCCATGATCATTTTTTCAATATCGGGTATCACCGCCGGAGTCCTTAATATAAAAATAGGGCTTATGATTTATGGCGTTGGTTTTCTTCTTTTCTCTTTAGTCGCGGTCGTCGTCGTTTTTTCCATATTTATTGAACTTCATCAGATCAATTTAAGAGTCCGTATGCGCAGATTTATGGTTCTGTTTGATATTGTGGACAGATTCATTAATGAAGGCAAGACAAGAGATGAGATATTTGATTACCTGACGGTGAGCCAGAAACTTTCACATAGAGAGGCTTCGGATTTCCTTGAGTTCATTTCAGACCCTCACAATCATCAGTTTTTATCTGACGTCAACAGCCAGATCCAGGAAGCCAAGCTGATGCAGAAGGCAGAGAGCGACTTCTATAGATAGAATAGATCTTTGAATAAGACATGGGGGCGGTTTGCTGACACGGGGACGGTTCTACTGTCAGGTTTTACTAAGATAAAACCTGACAGTAGAACCGTCCCCGTGTCAGCAAACCGCCCCCATGTCTTGTTGCGCGCAATGAGACGGTAGAACCGTCCCCGTGGCTTTTTTCACTTTTTTGCTTTAAAGTATTGACTTTTTACTAATAATAATTAAACTTGAAATATATATATTTAGATTGTATACAAATATACAAATTGAGGAGGAAATGAATTATGAAGAAGTTTAACAAAGTATTCAGTGCTGTTCTTGCTTCAGCAATGGCTGCTTCACTTCTTGCAGGATGCGGCGGCGCAGCAGCAGGTGGAAGCAATACATTCAAGATTGGTGCCATCGGACCTCTTACAGGTGCTGCAGCAGCTTACGGTAACGCAGTAGTTAACGGAGCACAGATCGCTGTCGATGAGATCAACGAGGCTGGCGGTATCAATGGCGTTCAGATCGAGTACAAGTCAGAGGATGATGAGCTTAACGCTGAGAAGTCAGTTAACGCTTACAACACTCTTAAGGACTGGGGTATGCAGATCCTTGTTGGTTCTACAACATCTGCCTGCTCAATCGCAGTTTCAGAGAACACTAAGAACGACAACATGTTCCAGCTTACACCTTCAGGATCAGCTGAGGATTGCGTAAAGTATGATAACGTATTCCGTGTATGCTTCTCAGATCCTAACCAGGGTATTGCTTCAGCTCAGTACATCAGTGATCACAACCTTGCAACTAAGGTTGGTATCATCTACGACAACTCAGACGTTTATTCTTCAGGTATCTACCAGAAGTTCGTAGAAGAGTCTGCTGGCAAGAACTTTGAGATCGTTTCAGCAGAGGCTTATACACAGGACAACAACACAGACTTCTCTGTACAGCTTCAGAAGGCTAAGGATGCAGGCGCAGACCTCGTATTCCTTCCTATCTACTACTCAGATGCAGCTCTGATCCTTACACAGGCCAACACAATGGGATATGCTCCTACATTCTTCGGTGTTGATGGTATGGACGGAATCCTTACAGTTGAGAACTTTGATCCATCACTTGCTGAGGGCGTAATGCTTCTTACACCTTTCGCAGCTGATGCTACAGATGACCTCACAGTTAACTTCGTTAAGAAGTACAACGAGAAGTATGGCGAGACTCCTAACCAGTTCGCAGCTGATGCTTACGATGCAGTTTACATCATCAAGGCAGCTATCGAGAAGTCAGGCGTTACACCAGACAAGACAACAGAGGAGATCTGCGAGGCACTTAAGGGCGCTATGACTCAGATCGAGGCTACAGGTCTTACATCACAGAAGATGACATGGGATGCTTCAGGTGAGCCTAACAAGGAGCCTAAGGCTGTTGTTATCAAGAACGGCACTTACGTTTCAGCCGAGTAAAGCACTTGGTGAGGTTCTTTCCAGAGTAATGTTTTTTCACAGCGAAAAGAGCTAACGCCCCAGACACAATTTAACAACGACTAAACATTTTCATACAGCGAGGGATGCTGTCACAGGTATCCCTCGCGTTCTTAGTTTTTTTAGCTAAAATCACATTGGATTTCGAATGTAATTCGTATATCATAGAATAAGTAATTAATAATGATCAACTCGGAGGTGCGGGATGAGTTTTTTAACCTATCTCATTAATGGACTTAGTCTTGGCAGTATTTATGCCATCATAGCCCTTGGTTACACCATGGTTTATGGTATTGCCAAGATGCTGAATTTTGCTCATGGTGACTTCATCATGGTGGGCTGCTATATTATCTTTTCAGTGAGCGCAGCGCTTTCTGGCAATTCAGTGGTGGGCATTATCGTGGCTATCATCCTGTGCACCGTTCTTGGCGTCACCACAGAGTTCGTGGCATACAGGCCTCTTCGCGGAGCAGCATCTCCCCTGGCGGTTCTGATCACAGCTATCGGTGTCAGCTATCTTTTGGAAAATATTGCGCTTCTTATCTATGGCGCAGATATCAAGTCATTTACATCAGTTGTAACATGGGAGGGCGTAAGCTTCGCAGGCGGAGAGCTCAAGATCCAGGGCGTAACCATCATCACTATCCTGGTCAGCGTTGTGATCCTCATTGCCCTTCAGCTTTTCATCAATAAGACCAAGCAGGGACAGGCTATGCTGGCGGCTTCAGAAGATAAGGGAGCTGCAGCGCTTATGGGCATCAATGTTAACCGTACCATCGCTCTTACATTTGCCATCGGTTCAGCCCTTGCAGCTGTGGCTGGGGCGCTTCTTTGCTCAGCTTATCCTTCACTTTCACCGTACACAGGCGCTATGCCTGGTATCAAGGCTTTCGTAGCTGCGGTTCTTGGCGGAATCGGCTCAATCCCTGGCGCCATGATCGGCGGACTGGTCCTTGGAATCGTTGAGATCCTGTCCAAGACCTACATTTCATCGCAGCTGTCCGACGCCATCGTGTTTGGAATCCTGGTAGTGGTGCTCCTTGTTAAGCCTACAGGAATCCTTGGCAAGCAGATTCAGGAAAAAGTGTAAAGGAGGGAGGAGCCATGAAAAACAAGATCACTAAAAATAACTTAATCACCTATGGCATCGTCCTTGCCTTCTACATAATCGTTGAGATCCTGATGATGACAGGGGCTTTATCAAGCCATATGAAGGGTCTTTTGGTCCCAATGACATATTATGCAATAATCGCTGTTGCCCTTAACCTCTGCGTAGGTATTCTGGGCGAATTGTCCATCGGACACTGCGGATTCATGTGCATTGGCGCTTTCACCAGCGCATTCTTTTCAAGGGCAACTGAAAACAGCATTCCCACAGTGCCAAGATTCATTATTGCGTTCATCATCGGAATTGCATTCGCAGCGCTGTTTGGTTTCCTTATTGGTATTCCGGTTCTTCGTCTTAAAGGTGACTATCTGGCGATTGTAACACTGGCATTTGGCGAGATCATCAAGAACGTCATCAACTCTTTTTACATAGGAATTGACGGAAAGGGCCTTCACTTCTCCATGAAGGACAGCATGAGCCTTGGCATGGAGGCAGATGGTGACATAATCGTTAACGGCGCTATGGGCATTACAGGAACTCCCCACAACGCAAACTTCACCATCGGTGTTGTGGTGCTCCTCATATCTCTTTTCGTTGTACAGAACCTTGTTAATTCCAGGGACGGCCGCGCGATCATGGCCATCCGTGACAACTATATCGCCGCAGAGGCAACAGGCATCAATATCACAGGCTACAAGATGATGGCATTTACCATTTCTGCTGCAATTGCAGGGGCTGCGGGAGTTCTTTTCTCCCACAACATCACAACGCTTACGGCGTCATCCCAGTACTTTGGCTACAACGCGTCGATCATGATTCTGGTTTACGTGGTGCTTGGCGGCATCGGAAACATCAGAGGCAGCGTCATTGCAGCCTGCGTGCTGTACCTGCTTCCTGAGCTGCTTAGAGGCCTCAACACCTACCGTATGCTGATCTACTCAATCGTGCTCATCGTCATGATGATCGTGAACTGGTCACCTAAGATTATCGAGTGGCGGAAAAGAACTTTCGGCCGCGTGAGCTTCAGACGCGCAAAGGAGGTGGCTTGAACATGGCACTTCTTGACGTAAATAACTTAAGCATTTCATTCGGCGGTCTTCGTGCCGTGGACAATTTCAATATATCCATCGAAAAGGGTGAGCTCTACGGCCTTATCGGACCTAACGGCGCCGGAAAGACCACTGTTTTCAACCTTTTGACCGGAGTGTACAAGCCAAATGAAGGAATCATAAGGCTTGACGGCGAGGACATCACAAGAAAGAGCACCATCGAGATCAACCACGCCGGAATAGCCAGAACCTTCCAGAACATCAGGCTTTTCAAGAACATGAGCGTTATCGACAACGTTAAGGTTGGGCTTTCCGAGCACTTTAAGTACAGTGCCCTTGAGGGAATCCTTCATCTGGGAAGGTTTTCCAAGGTGGAAAAAGAGATGGATGCCGAGGCAATGCGCCTTCTAAAGGTCTTTGATCTTGACGCCGAGAGGGATACTCTTGCAGCCAACCTCCCTTATGGTAAGCAGCGTAAGCTTGAGATCGCAAGAGCCATGGCAACAGGTCCTAAGCTGTTGCTCCTTGACGAGCCAGCAGCTGGCATGAACCCGAATGAGACAAAAGAGCTGATGGACACCATAGCCCTTGTCCGCAGGGAGTTTGACATGACGATCCTTCTTATCGAGCACGATATGAAGCTGGTTTCCGGAATCTGCGAAAAGCTCACGGTTTTAAACTTTGGGCGAGTACTGTGTCAGGGCGAAACAAAAGAAGTGCTCGCAAATCCTGAAGTTATAACAGCATATCTTGGAGAGTAACTATGAGTTCAATATTAGAAGTTAAAGACTTAAGTGTATATTATGGCGTGATCCAGGCCCTTAAAGGGATCTCTTTTCACGTAGACAAAGGGGAGATCGTGGCCCTCATAGGTGCTAACGGCGCGGGAAAGACCACGACGCTTCACACTCTGTCTGGCCTTATCAATGCTGACGGCGGAAGCATCAATTACAAGGGGCATGAGCTTACCAAGATTCCAAGCCATCAGATCGTGACCTTCGGAATGGCCCAGGTGCCGGAGGGAAGGCGCGTGTTCGCCGAGATGACCGTGCTCCAGAACCTTAAGATGGGAGCTTACACCAGAAACGACAAGGCGGAGATGGAAGCTACGCTGGCTACCATCTACAAGCGTTTCCCAAGGCTTGAAGAGCGTAAGAACCAGCTGGCTGGAACTCTTTCCGGCGGTGAGCAGCAGATGCTTGCCATGGGAAGAGCCCTTATGTCACATCCAGACCTGATCCTGATGGATGAGCCGTCCATGGGACTTTCACCGATTTTTGTTAACGAGATCTTCAGCATCATCGAGGATGTCAACAAGGACGGAGTAACGGTGCTTCTGGTTGAGCAGAACGCCAAGAAGGCCCTTTCTATCGCCAACAGAGCATACGTACTGGAGACCGGTTCTATTGCCAAAGAGGGTGATGCAAAAGAGCTACTTAATGATGAAGCAATCAGAAAAGCTTATCTGGGTGAGTGATCCCTGCAGAAATATGTTTTTTCACATGTCATAGACAAAATGGAGGCGCATATGAAGCGTAATATAGTCATCACAATTGCAAGACAGTACGGAAGCGGCGGAAGGACTGTAGGAGAGATGCTGGCAAAGGACCTTGGCATTCACTACTACGACCACGAGCTGATCAAGCTTGCCTCTGAGGAGAGCGGCATCAACGAGAGCCTCTTTCTTGAGACCGATGAAAAGATGAGAAATAACGGGTTCTTTAAGGTGCCTGTGAGAGTATATACCGGCGAGATAATTGGACCAAGCAGCAAGGAATTTACTTCTGAGGACAACCTGTTTGCGTTCCAGGCCAAGTCCATTAAGAAGCTTGCTGAGACCACAAGCTGTGTTATCGTGGGAAGGGCTGCGGACTTTGTGCTTAGGGACTACGACAATGTCCTTAGCGTATTCGTTCATGCGCCGCATGATTTCCTTGTGGAACAGGCAGCCAAGGTAAAGAGCCTTCCTAAGGATGAGCTGGAGAAGTTTATGGCAAGGGAAGACAAGTACAGGGCTTCTTACTATGAGCACCACACAGGGCAGAAGTGGACAGATGCCATGAACTATGACCTGTGCCTTGATAGTAGCAAGCTCGGATTTGAGAAGTGCGTAGAGGCCATCAAGGCCCACGCCAAGGTTAGATTTGGGGAAGATATTTTCGACTGAAGAAAGTAAGAGCGGAGGCGAGAAACCTCCGCTCTTTTTTTGACTAGACACGGGGATGGTTCTGCTGACACGGGGACGGTTCTACTGTCAGGTTTTACTTAGATAAAACCTGACAGTAGAACCGTCCCCGTGTCAGCAGAACCATCCCCGTGTGTTGTCCCAGTGTCTCGCTTTATTTGAAGAACGCCAAATCTCTTTCAAGCTGCTCTGCTACGCCCTTTAGGTCGTTTGCATTGCCAGCCAGAGTTGTAACTGTTGCGGAAAGTTCCTGCATGGAAGCACCAGTTTCCTGTGAGGAAGCAGCGTTCTCTTCGGAGATTGCTGAAAGTGCGCTCATGGTGTCGACAACAGCGTTCTTACTGGTCTCGCACTGGTCAGCGCCGTCGCTGATGGTCTTTACGCCGCCAACTGTGGAGTTGATGTCGCCCAGCATTCCGTTGATGGAAGAGATGGTTCCTTCAAGGGCCTGCTGCTGATCAAGATTGCCCTGACGTACGTCGTCTGCAGCGCTAACTGCGGCGCGAGCCTCTTCAAGGAGAACTTCCATTTCTTTCTTAATCTCATCTGCCATAACTCTTGAGCTTTCTGCAAGGTTTCCAATCTCACCTGCAACAACTGCAAAGCCTTTTCCAGCTTCGCCAGCTCTTGCAGCCTCGATGGAAGCGTTGAGGGACAGAAGGTTTGTCTGGGTTGCGATTGATGTGATTCCTTCAACCTTGGAAGATATGCTGTTAACAGCGTCCTGGGTTCTCTGGATGGTGGTTGAAATCTCGTCGATCTTGGCTGTCATCTCTGATGAGGAGTCTTTCAGGGAAGCAAGGGATGTGCTGGATACTTCAGATGCTTCTTTCATCTTGCTTGCCAGTTGGTCAAGTTCTCCTGTAGATGTCTGTACGTTTCCAACAGCATCTCCGATCCTGCCAACATTATCTGCTGCGTTCTGGATCTCGTCAGCCTGCTGGGTTGCTCCGGATGCGATTTCCTGAACTGCGTTTGAAACGTCCTCAGCTGTGTGGGAAATCTGGTCTGCCATGTCAGAGAGCTCTGCTGATGAGGAATTAACTGATTGGGCAGATTGCCTGATATTTGAAACGATCTCTTCAAGAGTATCGATAAGTCCATTGGTATTTCGTAGGGTCAAGCCAAGCTCATCATTTCTGTCCAGGAATTTCTTTGCCTTGATGAATTCGCCGTTAGCCAGATGTTCAACGCTCTTGTTGATCTCTTCGATGGCCTTGGTCATGCCTGTTGAAAGATATACAGCCACAAGAATGGAAAGTACCAGTACGATCAGTGCGATCACTACCATGAAAGCGATCGATCTTCCCACCTGGGCGTTTACGGCTTCTCTTGAAACGCCGGTAAATGCCATGGCAACAGTCTTTCCTGATTCGTCTTTAACAGGAACATATGCGACAAAATAGGCTTTTCCGGCAACCTGGGTATTGGTGGATGAGAA
>NZ_JAGAYD010000193.1 GCF_017940685.1 Butyrivibrio sp.
AAAGAAAACGCTCCAACCCTTGTCCTTGTAAGATGCTGCATCGCTGCTCCGCAGCCAAGTGACAGGCCAATGTCATGGCAGAGAGTCCTTATATAAGTTCCCTTTGAGCACTTAACTTCCATGGTGAAAAGATGGTCTGACGCAAGGTGAGAATCATCAAGGATCGTGATAGCGCCGATGTTTACCTTCCTGGCCTTTCTCTCAACTTCCTTGCCTTCCCTGGCCAGTTCGTAGAGCTTTTTGCCGCCGACTTTGATGGCAGAATACATAGGTGGTATCTGCTCATAGTCACCAACAAAGGCCCTGACCGCATCGTGAAGCTGCTGCCTTGTCACGTTAACAGGAGCCTCTTCAAGCACCTGCCCTGACATATCCTGAGTATCTGTAGTAACTCCAAGCCTGCAGACAGCTATATATTCCTTGTCGTGATCTGTGAGCATTTCAACCAGCTTGGTGCCTGTTCCAAGGCATACCACTAAAACTCCCACAGCGTCCGGGTCCAAAGTTCCTGTGTGTCCTATCTTTTTCTGGTGAAGGATTCCCCTAAGCTTGGCCACCACATCGTTGGAAGTAAAGCCCGGTTCCTTATATATGTTTATAAGTCCATTGTAAGCATTAGCCATCGTAAATACTGAAAATGGGGCTTATTAAGCCCCACTTTTTATCCTATTTGTTTTTGAATATACTTTGTTAAGTTGTTGATCACATCATGATATGTGCCGCTTACAGTGCAGCCTGCAGCGCGAACATGACCGCCGCCGCCAAACATCTGGGCAACCTCAGACACATTGACTGCTCCGTTGCTGCGAAGGCTTACCTTGTACTCAAGGGGCGCAAGCTCATACATGAATATTGCGCAGTCAACACCTATTGTCAGAAGAAGCTGGTTAACAATGCCATCAAGATCATTGCTCTCAACTCCGTAAAACTCCATGGTCTGCTTGGAAACAACAGATACTATGCATCTGCCATCCATCAGAAGGATGCTCTCTAAAAGAGCTCTTCCAAGAATCTGATTCTGTATATAGGTCTTTTCATAAAAGACATGATCTATAAGTGAGCCAAAATCAAAGCCGTAGGAAATAAGCTCTGCTGCCACTCTCATGGTCTTGGGTGAAGTGTTGTTGTACTTGAACACTCCTGTATCTGTCACCATACCTGTGTAAAGAGCCTTGGCGATCTCCACATCGATTCTGGAAGGATCCAGTGTGTCGTAAACAAGCTCGCAGGCGCTGCTGGCGTCAGGAACGATGTAAAGTTCATCCCCGGTTCCAGGGTTGCTTACATGGTGATCAATATTTATAGTCTTTTTTGCCGCGTCAAAAAACTTCTCGGCATCTCCGGTTCTATCCTTGGAACAGTCTAAAACGATGAAAAGATCATAGCTTTCAACATCTGATGTAAAGTCTGTCTTTACCTCATCTGATCCGCTAATGAATGTCAGCTCAGGAAGAACCTTCTCCAGAAACACATCAACTTTAGTCTCTGGATAGTTCTTTTTCAGGTAAAGATACATTCCAAGAGATGATCCGATAGCATCACCATCAGGTCTTACATGACTTGAGATTCCGATTGTCTTAGCACTGCCAATAAGCTGATCGATCTTCATTAGTCCTCCTGTTCTTCTTCTGAAGAATCATCCTCGATGCTCTCGCCTCTTGCAAGCCTTGCCTCATTGTCCTTGGCTGTTACTTCATCAATCTTCTTGGACATGTTGATGGCATACTCTATGGAATCATCCATAATGAAGCGGATCTCTGGTGTGTATCTCATATTAAGTTCCCTGGCGAGGGTGCTGCGGATATATCCTGAAGCAGATTTAAGACCCTCCTGTGTGCGGAGTCTGTCCTCATCATTGCCCATTACAGTAACCCACACCTTGCATGTCTTAAGGTCCGGCGCAACCTCTACATCCATAACAGATGTAAAGGGGCTGATCCTTGGATCCTTGGAAAAATGGATCGCTTCAGAAATTACCTTCTGCACTTCGCCATTGATTCTTCTGTTTTTATTACTATTTTTTCTCATAATTTCCTATCTCAAATTAAGTCCTTGGAACCTCTACCATCTCGTAGGCTTCAACAAGGTCACCCTCGTGGATACCGTCAAATCCGTCAAATACAAGACCACACTCGAAGCCTTCCTTAACTTCCTTGACGTCATCCTTGAATCTCTTAAGGGAAGCAAGATCTCCTTCGAAGATCTGCTCGTCATCTCTTGAGATACGAACCTTGCATTCCTTCTTGATGATACCGTCCTTAACAAAGGCACCAGCGATATTGCCGACCTTGGAAGCCTTGAATATCTGGCGAACCTCTGCATGACCTGTGATTCTCTCTTCGTATACAGGAGCAAGCATACCCTTCATAGCATACTCGATCTCCTCGATTGCCTGGTAAATAACCTTGTAAAGCTTGATCTCAACGCCCTCGTGATCAGCCATGCTCTTGGCTGTTGCGTCAGGACGAACATCAAATCCGATGATGATGGCATTTGATGCTGCAGCAAGTGTTACATCAGACTCATTGATGGCACCAACACCGCCATGGATAACCTTAACAACAACCTCTTCGTTAGAGAGCTTAAGAAGTGACTGCTTAAGAGCCTCTACGCTACCCTGAACGTCAGCTTTGATGATGATGTTAAGTTCCTGAAGCCTGCCCTCTTCAATCTTGGAGTAAAGATCATCAAGGGACATCTTAGCCTTAGTCTCTTCAATAAGATCCTTCTTGTGCTGCTGAAGGTATGTGTTTGCATACTGTTTAGCTTCTTTGTCAGTCTCGTGTCCAAGGAATACCTCACCGGCATTTGGAACATCTGAAAGACCAAGGATCTCAACTGGCTGTGAAGGACGAGCTTCTTTAAGCTTGTTGCCCTTATCATCAACCATGGCTCTGACCTTACCTG
>NZ_JAGAYD010000194.1 GCF_017940685.1 Butyrivibrio sp.
GAAAAGATCTATCCCTACGATGTTCTGTACAAGCAGTACGTAAAGGACCGTGTGTACTCAGAGGACCAGGAGTGGATGTATGATGCCATCTCTCTGACCACTATCAACAAAAAGCTTGCAGAAAATTCGGAATATGTATCCAGTTACCGTGTAATGGATAAAGGCGAGGTACACTATTATCAGTTTACCTATATCCTTATAAACGCCAATATTCCTAACAGCGATATGCTGGCTGGTTTTAAGAACGTAGACGACATCGTAGAATCAGCAAAAGAGCGCCAGAATCTTGAGATCCTGGCCAGCACCGATATCATGACTGGCATTTTAAATCGCGGCAGCGGCGAGCGAAGAGTGATTGACGCCATGGCAAATGACAGAACAGGAATGCTCTGCATCATGGATGTTGATAAATTTAAAGATATCAATGATGACCTGGGTCACAGCGTCGGTGATAAGGTACTTCGTGGCATTGCGGATGTATTAAAGCTTACCTTCAGGGATGAGGATATCATTTTCCGTTTAGGCGGCGATGAGTATGCTGTATATGTCATGAATCTTGATAATGAAGAGGGCGGAAGAGCAGTAATGGACCGCGTCTTTAAGGAAATCGCAGGGATGGATATTCCTGAGATTGAAGGCAAATCTATCTGTGTCAGCGCAGGTGCTGTGTTCTACAAAGAAGGAGAAAAGCGTTCCTTTGAAGATCTCTATAAACTGGCAGATAGCGGCGTTTATGAGAGCAAAAAGATTAATGGAAGTGCATTAACTTTCAAGTAAGATGAGTTTATAAATTTAGTATTGAGAATTAAAAGCTTCCCTCCCGGTCTGGCACTGCAGTCCGGGAGGGAGTAGCTCATCAGCTGAGGAAACCCTGCTCTGTTCTTGCTGATGCAAAGGCAACCAAGAATGCCAGATCAAGGTCCTTGTCATCTTCTACTGTCACATCAAGGAAATTATTTACTGTGATGGGACTCTTACCGCCGGGAGATGATGTTGTGATCACAGCCATGGGCTGGCCCTTTAAGGTCACGTTGTAGGTCAGACCGAACTTATCCTTACTCATATGTGAATCGATCCTTATACCCAGCTCGTGAAGATAGTCCCAGATGTTTTC
This sequence comes from Butyrivibrio sp., assembly GCF_017940685.1. GTDB lineage: Bacteria > Bacillota > Clostridia > Lachnospirales > Lachnospiraceae > Butyrivibrio. Next base: position 1,115 of record NZ_JAGAYD010000194.1, read on the forward strand.
TCCGTTGAGCTTAAACCAGGATTTCGTATTAAGCCCCCCATCATCCATCTGAACAGTTGTAGTCTTTGACACTTTGTGGGATTCAGTTCTGTTTGTCAGGTGATTGATAAAGTCAAAATCGTAGGCTCCGATCAGGGGTTGAGTCAGCATCTTTGCCTCATAAACCATGTTCCCGTCCTGATCTTTCATGAAATAACCTGCCTTTAAAAACTTCCGCTCCTGCTCGAATTTATAAGTTTTGGCCATTACTCCATTCCTCCTCTTGTTCTTTTAATCTTCTGTTCTTTTTATAATTTCTTATAATGCTGATGATGCCACCGATAATTGACACAACTCCTGCAGCGATTATCAGATACGGAAACCACGCTGCTGTATGTGTTCCTATCTTGGAAGGGTCTGAAGGATCATAGTCTATCTTGATGGTATCTCCGACCTTCTTCATTGGCCCATTTTCATAAACTGTTTCGTACTCTACCCCGTCCACGGTGTACCTGATATTGAGCCTGTAGGTATCAGTATCAGCGTTGTCCTCCGGATCTGCCTCATGCTGAAGTTCCGCCCCCGTCACCTCTGCATCGATCTCGGGATAGTCCAGCCTCGAATTATTGACTATCAGGCAGAGGATTCCAACAGCAAGCACTATCATCCCCCAAAAAATAAAGGAGCCACCGTAGCTGTAGTCCCGTTCAAATTTAGCAATACGGCCTAAACTGATCATATTTTTACCTCCGGGTTTTTATATGGATATAGCGTAATGATAAACATATCTGTACGTTTTATTATATATTATTATGTAAAAGAGGTTTGCGATTTCGGGATATTTTCAGAAAAATTTAATGAAAAAAGCTGCCCCCAATTTAAACGGCATAAGCCGTTTTTTGATTTTTAGTTAATTTTTAGCTTTGAATTGTATAGTAAACTCAGGAGGTGTGATCAATGGTCAGAAGACAAATAATATTGGCATTAGTTTTAGGCACTACTTTAGCACTAACTGCATGTGGGAGCAGTGCATCAACAGAAGCAGTAATAAGCAGTACGCAGGATAGCATTACAGTATCTACGAGTACAGATGCCGTGGATGAAAATACGGAAGATGAAGCTGAAAAAGCAGAGATGTCTTCAGAAATAGTAACAAACCTTTCAAAGATAGATAATACACAATGGCAGTATAACGAAGAGGATAATGTATATTATCAACTGGGAATTCAGTACTGTGAAAACCCGGCTGATACAAATTATGAAGAATTGGCAGTAATTGTCCCTGCTGCGTATATGGATGCGACTGATAACGGAGATGGAACATATACGTGTACACTTAATACTACAGCGGAGATTAACGGCTATACTGCCGAGACAGCTCCGATAGTCTTTCCGGTAAATACCCCCGGATATGCAGCACAATCCCCAATGACGGAATACAGCAGTGTATCTGAATATACCGATGCCGGGTTTATATATGTACATGCAGGATGTCGTGGAAGAGATGCAGGAGCCCCGGCCGGAGTAACCGATTTAAAGGCCGCAATTCGCTATATCAGATATAATGATGGAAATATCGCCGGAGATATGGACAGCATCTTTACATTTGGGATGTCAGGTGGCGGAGCACAGTCAGCTCTTTTAGGTGTTACAGGTGACTCAGAGCTTTATAACGACTATCTTGAGGCCATAGGCGCTGTGATGGGAGTCAGTGATGCGGTCCTTGGTTCGCAGGGATGGTGTCCAATTACCTCTTTGGATTCAGCAGATGAGGCATACGAGTGGATGATGGGAACAACAAGAACAGGCCTGTCAGATGAAGAACAGAGCATTTCTGATGGACTTACAGCAGCTTATGCCGAATACATAAACAGTCTGGGGCTTACTGATTCAGAAGGAAATGTGCTGACTCTGGAATCAGGAGAGGATGGCAGATATCAGTCAGGAAGCTATTATGACTATATGGTTAGTGTAATAGAGGAATCTCTCAACAACTTCCTTGCAGATACTTCTTTCCCTTATGACGCAGATGCTTCAAGTCAGGGACATCAGGCCGGGATGGGCCCGGGTGGTCAGGGCGGCTTTGGTGGAGGACCGGGAGGAAACAAAGAAGGTTTTGAAGGTCAAAAGCCGGATGGAGCACCAGACCAGGCAGAAGGTGGCGAGATCTCTGAAAAAGATGATACAAAGACAGGTGAAGTTGACTTTACTGCAATAGATGATATTGCCAGAACTGAAAACAATTCAGGAGTGTCTATTTCCGGTACATATGAAACTGCTCAGGATTATATCGATGCACTTAACGCGAACGGGACCTGGGTGATATATGATGCATCCACTAACACTGCAAAGATTACAAGCATTTCAGATTTTGCAGAAGCTGTGAAAACAGCATCCAAGGGAATAGCTGCTTTTGATCAGCTGGATGAGTCTCAGGGAGAGAATATTCTTTTCGGCTATGGAGATGGTCAGGGTGCACACTTTGATTCTATGCTTGCTGAAGTGTTAAGCGAACTTGGTTCAGATTATGCATCGGATTTTGTAGAAGATCTTAGTACAGAGGATGCTGTCGGGCATACTGTAGAATACAGGCTCAACATGTATTCTCCGCTATATTACCTTCTCTCTGGTTCGGAAGGGTATCAGTCTTCAAACGTGGCCAAGTACTTCCGCATCAACACAGGACTTTGGCAGAGTGACACAGCAGTTAATACAGAAGCGAACCTAGTACTTGCCCTGCAGAATTACGGATCAAATGTTGATTACAGTTTTGTTTGGGGACAGGAACATACTATGGCAGAAAGAAGCGGTGACTCGACAACTAACTTCATCGACTGGGTAAATGAGTGCGTCAAAGCAGAAGCGCAGTAGAACGAGCAATAGTTATGAACAAAATGAAAGAGCTCTAAGACAGATGTTTTAGAGCTCTTTTTCATTGATTAAAAAAGGGACTCTGGAGATAGGCTTATCTACTGGGTTTATTGAAGTATGTAATCTTGAATTTTAAATTCAAGAATATATAGTAAAATAGAAGAGGGGGCTGTCCCACCTGCCTGCCCATGATATTGGAAACGAGGTGATTAAATTTGAGAAAAAGAAGTATTACTCTGATGTCTGTAGTAATTGCAATGGTACTTGGCTGCATACTCATAGGATGTGGGGAAAAGGCTAAGTCATCGGTAAAAACCGGAATAATCGGAGCTATGGATGAGGAAGTGGATACCCTTAAGCAGGAGCTGAAAAACGTAAAGGTAACAGATATTGGCAGGATGGAGTTCTATGAAGGAAATCTTGACGGTGAGGATGTAGTTATCGTTAAGTGCGGAATCGGTAAGGTTAATGCGGGGGCTTGCGCGCAGGTTCTTATTACGAGTTTTGGTGTGGACAGGATTATTAATACCGGTGTGGCAGGCTCACTTGATGCTTCGATAGATATTGGAGATTTTGTGGTATCAACCGATGCGGTGCAGCACGACTTTGACCTGACTGCCATAGGGAATCAAAAGGGAGAGCTTGATGGGATAGGCTCTGTTTCTTTGCCGGCAGATGAGACCATGATGGCAAATGCCGTCAGCGCTATTAGAGAATGTGCACCGGAAGTTAATGTTTTTGAGGGCAGAGTCTGCACGGGAGATCAGTTCATCTCATCAGATGAGCAAAAAAGGAATATAACATCTGAGTTTGGAGGACTGTGCTGTGAGATGGAAGGCGGAGCAATAGCTCAGATCTGCTACCAGAACAATGTACCCTTTGTTATCATCAGAGCCATTTCAGATAAGGCGGACGGCTCTGCCACAGTGGATTATCCAACCTTTGAAAAAGAAGCAGCGGCAAGATGCGCATCCATCGTGCATTACATGGTTACAAACAAGTAATAACAAGCTGGATAAGATGACTGGTTGAAACACCAGTTATACTTATCCAGCTTTTTTCGATGGGAAAGGAAATATGACTTGTGATTTTATCCTGAGCCTGCCGTTGTTTTTATTTGCTGATTGTAATCAGCCATAGCATAATAAAGATCATTGCAAAACCCAGTGCATCAAATGCCGTAAAAGAACTTCCGAGGACCAAAGTAGAAATGACTGCTGCGGTCAGAGGCTCAGCAAAACTATAGAGAATTGCCTTGGATGGTCCGATAAGTTTTACACCGCTGATATATAGAGTAAAGGCGCAGAGGTTGCCAACTACAATAACGAATATAATGCCTAATATTCCATAGAGATTTGGAATATAGTGGATTGTCCAGGTTCTGAAAATGATACCTATGCATATACCTCCAAGCAGGAAAGACCAGCCCTGAGCAACTATGACAGGAATGTCGTTCGTGAGTTTAGGAGCAAGCACATTATAAATCATAACGCAAACAGCGCTTAAGACACCTGTAATTAGTGCAAGTGACGGCACTGTCATTGTAGTAATGTTGCCATGGCTTGTAAGGAAGAAAACGCCTAGTAGAGCCATTATGATTGACAATATTTCCAAAAACTTGGGAAATCTCTTGGTTGTTATACATGTATATCCCAGGATGAATATTGGAGCCAAATCTTGCATGATTGTTCCAACAGCTGCAGAGGACAGTTCTATTGTGAGAAAGTACAGGAACTGACATGCTGACACACCTGCCAGTCCATAGATGAGCATAGTTATTGCCTTTTCTTTGCTTTTCCATGGTAAAAAAACAGAGTCTGGATATTTGATAAGTGAGTACAGTAGAATTAGCACTCCGGAAAGTCCCAACCTGATAGGCACAAGCCATCTGCTGTCCATCATTTGAACGTCAAAAAGATACTGCCCAACTGAGCCAGAAAGACCCCAGCAGGCAGCACCTATAGTTGTTAATAAGATTCCTTTAATTTTATTTTTATCCATCAGATCACATATCCCTTGTTGATTTATCTTAATCTCTGTATAATCTATCTGTTTCTATTATGAAAGAACACTCAAGATATAATAAGTCTTCATAACAATATTGTAAATCTCAATGTAGTTAGGATAGTAGGAAATGCGATAAATAACAAATAATAAGGATGATCATGCACGTATGAGAGGTCAAACACCTACGTATATAATTTAAGTTATGTATGACAGCGAGAATGTCCAGGTGCATACAGGATGCAGCTCACACGAAAAATGGGATGTTCGGCAAAATATAACACAATTATTACTGTTATAAATTGATTATATTTTACCGATGGCATATAATATACCTATAAAACTACTTAAAAGTCACAGTGAGGTCGATCATGGTATATATGGATGTGAACACAGCTGCAAGTAAATGGAATCTTTCCGAGCGCAGCGTAAGGAATTATTGTAATGAAGGCAGAATCCCCGGTGCTGTTATGAAGGCAGGATCATGGGCTATTCCTACAGATGCCATGAAACCTGCTCGTAAACAGAGAGCTGGCAAGATCCCGACAGATCTTTTAACAAGACTCCGCATGGAAAAAGAGTCAGGAATAACCGGAGGAATCTATCATAAGGTTCAGATCGAACTTACTTATAATTCTAACCATATTGAGGGAAGCCGTCTGACACATGATGAGACCCGATACATATTTGAGACAAATACCATCGGGATCAAGGATGAATCTGTTAATGTAGATGACATTGTTGAGACTGTAAACCATTTCAGATGCATTGATCTAGTGATTGATCAGGCAAACTATGCACTTAGTGAGACCTTCATTAAGCAGCTTCATCTACTTCTTAAGTCCGGAACCTCTGACAGCCGAAAGCCCTGGTTTGCTGTTGGCGATTATAAAAGACTTGCTAATGAGGTCGGTGGGATCGAAACAACAGCACCAGGTGAAGTTGCTGCTGCAATAAAAGCTCTTTTAAAGGAATATAACAAGAGCAAAAATAAAAAGCTTGAGGACATAATCGATTTTCACTGCAGATTCGAGAAAATACATCCATTCCAGGATGGAAATGGCCGTGTGGGAAGACTCATTATGTTTAAGGAGTGTTTAAGGAACGGTATAACTCCATTTATCATTGAAGATGATATTAAAGAGTTCTATTACAGAGGTCTTAAGGAGTGGAAGCGTGAAAAAGAATATCTGACAGACACAGTGCTTTCCTGTCAGGACAGATTTAAAAAATATATGGAATATTATGGCCTGGAGTATGGGGACTGAGGAAGTGTTTATTAAATATAGGACATATAATAACGAATTATTATATTATATAAGTAAGCATGATTTTTAAAAGTTATTGATGTGAGAGGTTTTACTTACAAGTACGGCATAGTTGAAGTCTATGTACAGGATATCAAACCGGTTTCTACAAGTATTCCCGCAGCCATTAAAGGCGGAAAGACCGGGTCACTTATGCAGAGCGGGAACATTTCAATGCTCTATAAAGAGAGCGGTGTAGGGATGGCGTCATTTTCTCTTTCGGACGGAAAGGGACATATGCTGTCATACATTCAGAAGGGCATTGTAAATAACGGGGCAGCTTATTTCCAGCTTTCGTCAGGTGTTGATTACGGCAAGCCTGCCATTTCGGAGTCGGACAAAGCAGTGATGACTGCTAACGGATATGCAGGTGTCTACGTTAACGGTAAATACATTGACTGGCCTTGATGACCAGTCTGACAGGTAAATGTTAATGAGCGATGACTTCATGAGAATACTTATATTTGTTCTTATATGTCTTGGCAGCGCACTTATGGTGCTGAATATTGTCCAGTACCATAGATTTCTTTTGCATGTCAAAAAGATGGAGAGTCTTGGAGAAACCCGAAAAGCTGCGGTAATTCCACTTGCCTTGCTCATAGGGTTTCTGGCAGGGTATCTTTTTGTGGGCTTTTTTGGGAAGCCTGATATCATTGTTGCGCTGATACTCTTCGGCGGCAGTATCTATGTCTCAATGGTACTGTTTTTTCTGTACAGGATAGTGGGTAAACTTGAACAGAACGAGATACGTCTCAACATGCTGTACAGCGAACTGAGGAATGACCTTGAGGATCTTACCAAGAACTCACTGTCTGTCTTTCGTGTCAATCTGACCAGGGACGTTATCGAAGAGAAGGGCGGAACAGAGCTGTACGAGAGTGACAGGACTGCTATGAGCTATTCTGAACTTCTCAGAAAGCGCAAAGACTATCTTTTCATAGAAAGGGATAAAAACTCAGAGAATCTCTTTACCAGGGAGGGCCTGCTGGAGTATTTTCACCAGGGGCACACGGCAGCCGAGGAAATAGTATTCTGTAAAAGCAACAAGGGACAGTCGCGTTTTGTCAAGCTCAGGGCCACACTTGCCCTGCAGCCGGTTACGGGAGATGTAGTGGCGTTCATAACAGAGAGCCTTTACAACGATGAGATGGTTGATAAGGCGCTGATGGACAAAGCCCTTGCGGGACAGTACGACATGATCGCTTACCTTGTGAATGGCCGATATGGTGTTGTTATCAGCAATCCTGTTTCTGATAGGCAAGGTAATATAGCTTTTGCCGGAAGAGAAGGAGTATACAGGGATTACCTGGATAACCAGATCGCTCCCGTAATATGCGGTACTTCTGATGAAAAAGAAAGGCTCCTTGAGGAGATCAGTGAAGAGACTATAGAAAAGCGCCTTGCGGAAAGCGATCACTATGAAGTTAACTTTGCAACAAAGACAGATGGTGAGGTATACCATAAGCGATTTGTATTTTACACAGTTGATCCAAGAGCACATTTCTATCTTCTTCTAAAATCTGATACCACGGACGCAAGGAAAGAAGAAGCAGAAAGAAGCAGGAGGCTTCAGGAAGCTCTTGAGGAAGCAAAGCGTGCCAGCAGTGCCAAGACAACTTTTTTGTCAAATATGTCCCATGATATAAGGACGCCAATGAACGCCATAATCGGGTATATAAACCTGGCAAAGCAGGATGATGCAGGACCTTCGCAGGTAAAGGAGTACCTTGATAAGATAGATTCATCAAGTCAGTTTCTTCTGGCACTCATAAACGATATTCTTGAGATGAGCAGGATTGAGAGCGGCAAGGTAGAGCTTGAGCCTGTTGTTGTTAATCTCAGGAAGACACTCTCTGAGATACGCGATATGTTCTCATCCCAGATGAGTGAGAAACATATAGAGTTTATCGTATCCTGCTCTGGGATAAGAAATCCTGTAGTTATGTGCGACGAGAACAGGCTTAACCGCGTGCTCCTGAACCTCCTTTCAAATGCCTATAAGTTTACCCCACGTGAGGGAAAGGTGTTTGTGACCATCAATCAGCTTGAAGATCGTAAGGCGGGATTCGGAGAGTATGAACTCTCTGTCAGGGACACCGGAATCGGCATGAAAAAAGAGTTTGCAGAGCATGTCTTTGATGCCTTTGAGAGGGAGCGTACCAGCACAGTCAGCGGAATTCAGGGTACCGGACTTGGAATGGCCATCACCAAGAACATAGTTGAGCTCATGGGAGGCAGTATATCTGTTGATACGCAGCCCGGTATAGGAACCGAGTTCACAGTGCGCCTGTCACTTCCGGTATGTGACGATGCTGATGCCCTTGCAGAAGCTGAAAAAAACACATTTGAAAAGAAAACGGAAGTTGACTTCTCATCAAAACATGTACTTCTTGTTGAGGATATAAGGGTTAACCGTGAGATCGCATCTGCGATACTTCGCAGGATGGGCTTTACTCTTGACACCGCTGAAAACGGAAAAGAAGCAGTGGAAAAAGTTGAGACTTCGCGTCCCGGAGACTATGACCTTGTCCTGATGGACATCCAGATGCCTGAGATGGATGGCTATGAGGCTGCGAGGAGAATCAGAAGTCTTGAAAACACCGGGCTTTCATCGATACCTATAATTGCCATGACAGCCAACGCTTTCAGTGAAGATGTTCTGAAAGCTGAAAAGGCAGGTATGAATGGGCATATTTCCAAGCCCCTTGACATTGAGCAGATGAAGAAGACCTTGTCGGATGTACTGAATCAAGTGTAATATTCCTGTTTTTGACAGCGTTTTGAAAGAAAAAGTCCCGTAGCCCGCTCTGTAAGCGGATTACAGGACTTTTATATATTTCACAGATGCACGTTACGCGTTCAAGTTGGTGGGCTTTATGCATGAATGGAAGCTCGACCTCCGCAGTGCTACGGCTGGCCCTTTATTCAGAGGCAGGAGCCTAGGCTCCTGGCTTCCTTTTTCATTTCTTTGTATTGGAGATGATGTTACGCATTTTTGCTACTGGGACTATCTGCTTGGAAGTGCAGAATCCGAATGCCTCATGAAGATCATCGGTAAGAGATGTCCTTGTATATGTAGGTTGGTAGCCTTTGCCTTCATATTTCATGAAGTCCATTTCCTGTAACGTCGGAATTATCAGGCGTTAGACGGGCAGCACACTCCTCATACGCGCAAACTATTCGCAAAACCTAAGTTATATATACTTTCACATAACCGTACAGAACATACAGAAAAGTATGTGATGTACGGCTTTTTTATGCCGTTATCATAGATAATTATACCTAATTAAGAACGTTCAAATCGAACAGAAAGGCGGCTAATGTGAAAGTACAAAAAATCTGCATAGGCGAAAACGCCTATAACTACATCCTTATTGATGATGACTTTACTCCGGTTGATCAGGTGACGAAGTACATGAAATATCTGACTAACATCGGTAAGTCACTGGAAACCAGGCACACATACTGCACAGGACTCAAGTTTTTCTATGAATACCTCTCGGATATTGGTAAACAAGTAGAAGATATAAGTATTTATCTTCTCAGTAATTATGTAAGGTGGCTGAGATATGGAGGGATGAAAGAGACCGGGATGCCAATCAGATCTGAGCGTACCGTGAATATTTATATGACCATTGCCATTGGATATCTCCGAAACCTCAGTCTTCTGGGTGTGGTTGGTGATGCCGCTACCACCAGTGTTTTTGAAGAGGTGGATGGCAGATACAAACATTTTAAAGATTTTCTTTACAACGTATCCCAAAACAAAGCATTCTCTCGAAATCGACTCAAATTAAAGGTGCCAAAAGGAAAAAAACATCCCCTCGAAAAAGCGCAGATCAGTAAATTAGTAGACAGTACAACAAACGTAAGAGACAGATTCCTACTAATGCTGCTATTGAATACCGGACTTAGGATTGGAGAAACTCTTGGGCTTCACCATGAAGACATACTCCAAGCCGGAGATGCTTTCAAATTGGTGGTGAGGTATAGGGATGACAATCCCAATCAAGTATATGCCAAAACCGGATACCGTGAGGTTTTTATTACAAGAGAGATCATTGATATCTATGATGACTACTGTTTTTTTATTGAATACACGATTGGCCACGTAGCTGATCAGGTATTTGTAAAAATACATGGGACTAATAAAGGTATGCCCCTTGATAAGACTGACGTTTACTCCCTCTTTAAAAGGCTCAAGGCAAAAACGGGAATTGATGTCTATCCTCACCTATTCAGAAGCACATATGCCACAACCGCCTATGCTTCAACGCATAACATTGAATTTGTTCGTGATACTCTGGGCCACAAAAGCGTACAGACAACTATAGATTCGTATGTCTTTCCGTCTCAGGAACAGAGGCTTGAAGAGTGGAAACAGGCACAGAAAAAGATGGAGGATGCAGAAGATGGAAAATAGTTTTAGTAATGTTGATAAGAATAGCCTCTACTGTAAGTATATTGAAGAAATAATGCAGGGGAAGCACACAATTAAACCAGGAGAGGATCTGCTTAATAATGACAACTGGACATACAAAGCGTTAGGAGAACAGGGCAACTCCTGCTTTTTGGATAATTCCGTCTATCGTTTTTATATGACTAATCCACTTATGAAGACTGAGTTCAAATTCTATGTAATCTACATGATAGCTACAGAAGTCTGGCACCCGTATTCTGTAGCCAGTGCGTACCGACGTCATATGAATCTTTGGACACAGTTTATAAATAATAACTATGCTGAAAAACAATCTGTTCTGGATATAGACGAATATAAACTTATCACTGCCTGGCACTCACATCTTAAAACCAATTATCCGTCTTTGGTGTACCGGGAAAATTTTATCCCGGATAAGCGTGGATATATGTATCATAGCCCTGCTTATAATTTCCCTGAAAAGATGATCAGTTCACTTAAGGAGTGGCTTGCGTCCGAATCAGGAAGCGACTGGGAGTGTGATATATGGAATATCAGGAACCTTTCTAAATTTGGCATCCGTTATGTCAAGTCCACAGATCATGTAAGGATTGATTTTGGATATATGTGTTTCCAGTCATTTAAGCCTCTTCTCAAGCGATACTTGAAAGAAAACCTGTTGAGTGGGATTAATTTCACTTGGGGAACTGCCACCGCATATTTCTATGTAATAAACCAGTTTATCGATTTCTATAACAGCCGACATCCCGATGTAAAAAATTTTAATGATCTTAACCGTGAAGACTTTATCGGATACTTTGAGATGATGTCTTCAAAAGAAGATGTCAAAAATTATTCGCGCTATTTAAGATACAATGCCAGGATTCTGAAGTCCTTTTTTACGTATATCCAGATAGAGGAGTACCCAGAAGCCCCCAGCATACGAATAGAAAAGCTTTTAAAAAACCAGGATTTACCTCATCATAGCTGGGGAAACGACTTTGATGAAGAAAAATGCGTTCCGGAATATGTCTTGGCCCAATTAGAAAAAAATGTAGACAGGCTTCCCGATGATTCGAGGCTTGCGGTCCTTATAATGCTGAACACGGGACTTAGGATATCAGATACCCTGGAGTTAAGATACGAATCCCTGACACAGCATGAAAACAACTATTGGATAGAGCTTCCCATAATTAAATCCAATATCAAGCATATACAGCTCCCTGTAACTGATCAGCTGGCAGATGCCATAAAAGAACGCATAGGATATGTCATCCGTCGATATGGTGAACGGTATAACCCTGATCATTATCTTTTTGTCAGCCCACGGAGGACCAATGGTACTCCCATATGTTCAAAAAAGATCCTGCTGGATCTTAATAAACTGGCACAAACCGCTGATATCAAGGATAAAGACGGCAAACGCTATCATTTTATGAATAAAGGATTTCGCCATTCTTTTGCTGTAACATGCCTCAACAATGGTATGGACATTATTACCCTGCAGGATTTTCTCGGACATGCATCTCCTGAGGTAACTCAGGTGTACGCAAAACTTCTGGACACGACCAAGAAAGAAGCTTTTAAAGCGGTTATGGGTGCAAGTATCTTCAGCTTTGGGAAAAATGATGCTATGAAAAAAGAAGATCTGAGTGATGTAGATCCAGAAAAAATAGAGCGTTTCTGGCTTACATTTAAGGTCAATGCCATAGATACACCTTATGGCACATGCTTGCAGCGGACGGAAGGAAAGTGTAGTTTTTCCGTTCAGCCACCATGCCTTACATGCCGAGGTGGTGAACCGTGCAAAGACCTGTGTATTGGTGCCGCTTCGATGGATGTTGCTAAGTATGACATCCTGATCAAATCCACTCAAAACATGATAGCGCTGGCGAAAGCCAATGATAAGCAGGAAATGGTTGAAGAGAATCTTAAGCTATTAAACAGATATAAAGGTATAAAAGACAAGCTTGATGCTGGTGCCATCATATATGGCAGACCGGAACGTATCGCAGATATGAAGGAGGAGAACTGATATGGATAGACAAAAAATGATCAATGATCTGGCTATAAAAAAGCATACAGCCACACATGATAAGTACCAGAAAGCCATAGAATATCTTAAGATGCACGGGAAATCCATCAATTTCAACAGTGTGTCACAGATAAGTGGGTTATCTAAGACTACCCTTTATAATAATATCGATATTCGAAAACAGATTGAATCATATCGTGATGACGGTCAATCCACAGCCGCAAACGCCAAGGGAAAAGTTGCTCTTTCTGAAGCAAACAGTAAGGCAATTATTGAAAGCCTTAAGCGTAAGGTTGTTGCACTTCAAGAAGAGAACAAAGAACTGAAACGGCAGCTTGAAGTTGCTTACAGCGATTATTACAACAGCAGATAGGATAACACTAGGAAAAGCAGCCATCGTGACGGCTGCTTTTCATCATTCTGTATCTATACCTTTTAGAAACTTTTTCTGATCCCGTTTTGCATAACATACACCGATCACCTGTACTGCAGCGTTCTCTACATCGATCCAGAAATAGACCAGGTAATTCTTTACCTTGATCTTTCTGACGCCTTCACTGTGCCAGGGCTCTTGCTCAACAAGGAACTGCCTTTCGGGATTCTGTGAGATTGTTTCAAATACCTCATCCAGATCATCCACCATGGCCTGAGCTGCATCTGGGGCATGAAGCGTTACTGCAATATAGTAAGCAATATCTCTTATCTGTTCCTGTGCCTGAGTGGTGACTCTTACTTCATAAACATTCATTTAGTCCACTCCTTAATGCTGTTTCTGACATCGGAGAGAACATCTTTTGCCAGACGGCTCTCATTTGCTTTAGCCTGGGAGAGCCCTTTGGCCATCATGGAATCAAATTCATCCCTGCTCATCTCATCCACTGCGACAGGCGCCTGACGGAGCGTCAGAGAAAAGGGTATTCCCTTTGTCATTATGATCTGCTTGTAAAGCATGTTTATCACAACAGAAGCAGGAACACCAAGCTGATTGAGAATGTTTTCAGCCTCTTCCTTAACTTCCGGTTCAACTCTTGCAAGTACATTTGCTGTTTTTGTTGCCATAGTCATCACCTTCCTTTCAATTATATTCTAATGTATATCGATTAGATATACAATAGCTTTTTTGGATCCTTGGAATATATAACTGCTAGAGCGTGCCGGTATATCTGTAGGTGCTGATAATAAGCTGGAACTAGATGAGGATGCACTTAAAAAGGCTGATATCAGCACATTGAAGAGTATATTTACTGGATAGATGAATGAGTGGTTGTGGATTACCACTATTTAATAAAATTTTTATATTTTTTAAAGCGAAGCACTATCAGGGTTGACACTCTAAAATCCGATATAAAATGTGAAAGCTGTAACTATGCTCTTTTTTGACAACACAGGGAGGTGTTTCATGAAGATACAGCAGAACATGGATGTGCAGAATAGCTTTATTCAGGATCAGACCGGCGTAAATTCTGCGTCTAAATCACATACTAATAACAAAAACAGCACAACGATATCAGGTGCAAATCTCACAGGAGATAGCCTGATAGCTCAACGGCAGGGCCTTGCAAAAAAGCAGGCTCTTAAAGTCGTGTCCGATGCTTTTGGCGGAGAAAAGAAACTGGATGCCCAGATGCAGGGAATAAAGGATGAGATAAAGCGCCTGCAGGATGAGATCAATGAGAAGAGTGCTGATACAAGAGAAAATGATGCCAAGCTAAAAGAACTCCAGGAAGAATATGGTATTGATCCGGACAGCAAAGAGCACAAAGAATTGTCGGTGCTGGCTGCCAAGATGAGAAATCCAAATGTAGGAGTTTCTGATGAAGAAATGAGCAGGCTCTCCGAATATCAACAGAAGGCTCTTTACTATGTGACTACAAACCAACAGAACTCGCTTGACATAGATCATGCAAAAGCCATGCAGATGGCTAATGTTCAGGGTTATGCTGACATGAAATCAGAGCGTGCCAAGTCCCAGGATATGCTTAAAGCCCAGGATGCTGCTGAGGACATTATGGAAGCAGCAAATGGCGAGACGATAGCTCTTTTGACACAGGAAGCTGTAGAACATGTCGATGAAGAGCAGGAGGAGCGCGAAGAAGCTGCAAAAGAAGCTTCCGAAAAAAAGAAAGAAGAAAAGAAGGAAGAGGCCAAGAAGCTTGAGAAAGA
>NZ_JAGAYD010000195.1 GCF_017940685.1 Butyrivibrio sp.
ACATTCTTCCCTGCCCCTTAAAGCTGTATAGTGATAAACTCTGCTGTCATCAGGATCCACAGTATATGTAAGCATTCCCTTTTTGCAAAGTCTGTTTATCAGAACTCTTACCATTCGCTGCGTCATCTTGGAAGACTTGGGAAGCCTATCTGTTATCTCAGCTGATGTAAGGTCATGTCCGCATCTCCACAGTACCTCCATTATCATCCATTCACTTTCGCTTGGAAGCATCTCTTCTCTTGGCATAGTGTTCCTCCCGCATGTACAATGAACTGACTTTTCTTAATTATAGGATAACACATGAAATAACAAACATTAATCATAAACGCAAATTAATAAACTTTTAATACTTTAACTAAAAAAACGTATATTTACCTTACATACCATTTATCGGATAACATTTGTTAATAGTTAATAGCTGTTATCGTTTTTTTTGCATTTGTTGTAACGTCATTGACATATACATTTAAAGCTACTATTTTAATATTTATGAAAATACAATGTGATTATTGTGGAAATACATATGAGGACACTTTAGAGAAATGCCCGAATTGCGGCGCTCCTAACCCCTCTCATCAAAATACAGGCAAGCCCAAGACTATTGAAGAGCTCAAGGACTGGTACAAGAAAAGAAATCTTCCTGCACCTGAAGTTACAAGGTTCTTTATAGGAGTAGATTATAAACAGCCCAAGGCATTTGGAATCTATAAAGATGAGGCTACTGGAGATTTCATCGTTTACAAGAACAAGGCTGACGGAAGCCGTGCTGTAAGATATCAGGGTAAAGACGAGCAGTACGCTGTTAATGAACTGTATCAGAGGCTCAAGGATGAGATCGTACATCAAAAGCACTTAAACGAAGAAAAAAGATCAGGCGGAAACGGCACAAGATCCGCAGGCGGCGGAGGCAGAAAACGATCGGGGCTTAGCTACTTCCTTGCAAGGTTTTCTTTCTACTTTTGGATAATTGCCTTTGTAGGTGCCCTGGTCTTTTCCATTGTCATCATCCCAATAAAAAACAGGCACAACGGCTATTACCAGTATGGCGATACAATCCTGTATAACTGCCAGGATGACTGGTTCTATTGGGATGATAACGACTGGTCAATGATCGGTGATTATCAAGGTCCCAAAGAGATAGCCGCCGAGATAGAGCGAAACTACGACGAGTACTATCTCTCCAAGGACTGGGACAGTTCCTACTATGTAGGAGACTGGGATGATTCATCATATTATGATCAGTATCACTCCTCCAGCGATTCAGACTCCGATTATGACTGGAGTTCAGATGACAGCTGGGATTCAGGTGGAACAGACTGGGATTCCGACTGGTGATCAGTTATTTGTTATAGCTCCCCAAAAGAATACAGGAAACTAAGGCAGCATAATGATCCATGATCCCCAGTTTCCTGTATATGTTCTAATACGATATCCTGATATCAGTAAGTGCGCACTGATCGCCGGTAAGCGAAAGATACACACTGTCATACCCTTGCGGTATTGTAGTGGTACTCTTTAGATGGATCCCGGCATTTTCAGTCTCCATGGTGATACGGTTTCGTCTCCTTCCAATCTTTAACTCGCATTCATAGCCTTTAAGATTGTCTTTTTTCCAGCCATCCCATCCGTTAAAGGTTTCGCCGCGCTGGGCGTGTACTTCGTTTATGGCAAGGTCGTTGTTGGTGGCGTTCTCACCGTCAAGACGTATACAGCCATGCTCATGATAGTTCTTGCCACCAGGCATTCCATCGTCTGATGAAAACAGAAGCATAAATGGGCAATGCCAGATAAGATGGGCTGTAGGAAGGCTCTTGGTGCGAAACCTTAAGATCATACCATCAACCACCTCAACTGGCTGTGTGTACGCCTTTCTGTAGCCTTCAATCTGAAGGTTAGGAATGTCACCTTCAATTTTGTTAATAAAGCTTACTTCATCTGCTATTCTTGGAATATCACCTTCCAAAACTTCACCGCAGTTTTCCTCTATCTCTACATTCATGATGGAACAGTGTTCCCCAGTAAATGCCACGTAGCAGAACCTGATAGAATCTGCAAGTGCTGCGATAACGTCAACCTTGTAGGTATCGGTTACAATGCTAAGCTTCACATGATCTTTAAACTTAGCCATCTCCATATCCACATGCACCACGCTCTTCTTTTCAAGAGGCACTCCTGCTGCCACAGGCGTTACATCTACTTTCATGTTTCTTGCTGCGGTAGAGATGTAATTACCATCAAGCCATATCTCACCATATTCAAGGTACTTAAGGAGCCTTATGCCGCTGTCGTCAGTATGGACACAGCCATCATGGGCATCAAATAAAATAATGGCAGGAATGGATTTCTTTTCATCAAATCCCATCTCAGACTGGTAATCGAAGTGGATCCTGGTGATATTTTCAGTAACCTGGATTCCCTCTGTAATGACCTCTTTGTACTCGTTGAAGTGCATCTGCTTAACTTCAACAATGTTATTGTCATTGCGGGTATCGGTCAGGAACTCTTTTTCCCTCATCATATATTCAGTGTCATGATCTATCATATCTATCATGATCTCTGCATATCCCGGGTCAAACTGAGCTCCTTCTTCCTTGACAATCTCCTCTCTTACTGTACTCTGAGGGAGAGGGTCCCTGTGATGTCTTCTTGAGGTCATTGAATCATAGGCATCGGCAACAGCTATGATCCTTGCTATCTTAGGAATATTTTCTCCCAAAAGTCCCTCCGGATATCCTTTTCCATCAAAGCGTTCATGATGGTACTTGGCACCAAGGCTAAGGAACGGGAAGTCGTTTATATTAGATAAGATCTCACCGCCAATGATGGTATGCTTTTTGTACTCATCATACTCTTCAGACGACAGCTCAGAATCCTTTTGAACAATAGTGTCCGCAACACCGATCTTTCCAACGTCATGAAGAAGCGCCGCAAAGAAAACTTCATCGCAGTCCTTCTCATCCATTCCTGAAAGTCTTGCTATTTCTCTGGAATAGTCTGCAACTCTTACAGAATGTCCCTGGCCGTAGTTATCTCCCTGATCTATAGCTGTGGCAAGAGCAATGGCAGTCTGCTCAAAGAGTTTTTTCATACTGTCATGTTCATCCTTAAGGTTCTCATACCTAAGCCTGTTGGCAAGATTCGCCTTTTCGTTCATCTCAACCAGAGCAAGGGTATATACAGCCACAACCATGGTAACTGCTGCCATATCTACAAGAGAAACTCCGTATGCAAAAAACTGAATCATAGATGCTACAAGACATACTGATACAAACAAAAAGATAGACATGGCGATCCTGCCACGAATCTTTTTCCTGTAATAAACCAGGATAGACATCTGTATTATCAGTATCAGATACGGAAAGATATAGCTTATAAAGTACAGGTCAGATCTCTGATAATTATTGTTTTCATCAAAGGTATAGTAAAGCCCTGTGAACTGAGATATAAGCACCAGGAGCATCGCCAGAACAGCCAGTGCGTCAGCTATATTAAGTGCAAGCGGAACCTTTTTGATACCGCCTTCATTTTTAAGTACATCCTGAAGATAAAGGCTTATGGTAAAAAGCACAAATACAGTCATCAAAAAGACCAGACAGTTACTGACTCTTACTGCAATATATCCTTCCCTGCCAGGTATCCCATGGAACATATAAGCAACCCTGTCCGCCTCAAGCCATATGACAGCGCCAAGCTGCATCATGAACATGATGATCTTGCGGCGTTTTGACATGATGGTATTTACTGCTGTGAACACTGCTATGATCAGGCAAATGCTCACAAGCCCCAGCATTATATCCACCTGATGTATTCGAAGAAATTCAAACATATATTTATCCTCTCAGCTTATAGTCCAAGTATCTTGTCCATCTCATCCCAGTTAAATACCTTAAGGGCCTTATCAAGGTCTTTTATCTTAGAAGCATAGTCCTTAGGCAGCTTATACTCTTTAAGCTGGGATATGACCATAAGTGTACCGTCATAGTCCATCTGTGAAACCTGTTCGCAAAGAGCCTCGAAGGCCTCCTTAAGATCTTCCTCCGGTATTTCCGGAAGATCATCATTCTGCTTATCCTCTTCATCTATAAGTCTCTGAAGTCTTGGCTCATAAGCTCTAAAGTCAGATAAGAGCTTGTCCGTGTTGGCCTCAATAAACTCAAGGTCTTCATTATTTCCTGCATCCTCAAGCTTCTGGCAAAGCTCAGACAGAGCGCTGGCTCCTATTATCCTTGCGGAGCTCTTAAGGGCATGAACCTTTACAGTATAAAGTCTTACATCGCCGTCGTTATATGCCCCTTCAATAACTTTGGCATTGTCCTCAATAGTCTGCGCAAACATCGTAAGGGATGATACAAACTCATCTGCTCCGCCACAGTTCTTGATGCCGTCAGTTACTGAAATTCCCTCAGTCTCAAGAAGCCATGACAGGCCATCACTGATCTCATTATTAGAAGTATCTGTATCTTCCACTTCCTCTGCCTTCATCATGATGTTTTCCGGAAGATGCTGCATGATGGCCTTTTCAACCTGCACTGTGTCGATAGGCTTAGACAGATAACCATTAAAGCCCTTGGATTTATAGAAGTCCTCACCTGCTGTTCCATTGGCTGTAAGGGCATATACAGGAAGATCAGGATACTTTTTCCTTATCTGCTGCAGAGTCTCAATACCATCCATTCCTGGCATCATGTGATCAAGAAGGACCACGTTAAAGGTAGTCGATTTAAGCTTTTCAAGACACTCCTCTCCACTTCCTGCAGTAGTGATAAACATCTTTGTTGGCTTTAAAAGACCTTTGATAACGGCAAGATTCATAGGATTGTCATCTACCACCAGGATGTCTGCATCCGGCGCAATAAACTTAGGAACATAAGGTCCTGTTGCTCCCGCATCCTCATCCTCATGGAATACACCTATTCCCTGCTCATCTATTATCTTCTGAGTGATGGTGAGAATAAACTCACTTCCCTCGCCATACTCACTTTCGCACCAGAGCTTGCCATTCATAAGCTCCGCAAACTGCCTTGAAATATCAAGTCCAAGACCTGTTCCCTGAATGCCGCTGTTCTTTTCCTCATCAAGTCTTTCATAGGCGGAAAAGAGCTTATCAAGGTCTTCCTTTTTAACTCCAATGCCTGTATCCTTTACAGAAATGCGCAGCCTGCAAGAAAGATCATTTCTCTCTGTGGTGGTAACCTTTAGGGTAAATCCGCCCTCGTCTGTGTACTTTACAGCGTTGGTCAAAAGGTTAAGCACGATCTGTTTGATCTTTCCATCATCGCCGTAAAGGCGCTTTGGGGTTGTCTCATCAATATCCACATCAAAGTAAAGTTTCTTGGATTCTGCACGAACTCTTATCATCTTGATGACTGCCCTGAAGACCGCCTCAACATCGTACTCCTGCTCTACAAGATGCATCTTGCCAGACTCGATCTTGGATATATCAAGAAGGTCATTTATAAGACTAAGTAGTGACTCTGTAGCTCCCTTGATATCAAGAGCATAGCCCATAACAGAAAGGTAGTACCCATCCGGGACATTTTTGCCATCTTCTCTCAGGATCATCTCATCCATTCCAAGAATGGTATTGATAGGAGTCCTGATCTCATGGGACATATTGGCAAGGAACCTTGACTTGGCCATGTTGGCCCTCTCAGCTTCTTCCTTAGCTTCCTGAATCTCTATATACTGCTTTCTGATGACAGTTCCTGACATGACACGCCAAACCACAATACCAACGATCGCAGCAATAAGTGCGATGAACAGTACCCTTATAAGAGTAAGCTCATAAAAATGTGGTTCCTTTTTGATGTTAAATGTGGTGTCAGACAGCACGTTGCCATTGCCGCTGTTTAATGTCTGAACATGAAGAACATAGTTGCCATAATTAAGCCCGGTATACTCAATGTAGGGGAGCTTGTTTTGCGGAGCCGTTACGCCCTCATCTTTACCTCCCTCCAAATACACATGGACAGTAGGATTGGTCATGGTGTAGTCAAGTATTGCTGTGGATATCCTGATACGTCCATTTCCAGCAGGGATGGTGTAACCTCCGTTTTCATCAGGAAGTATCTTTTCACCGTCAAGAAGTATCTCCTTAACTACAGCCTTGGCAGAAGCTGTCTCGTCCCTGCAGCTTGCAACGTTAAGAAGTGAAACTCCTGTGCCACCTGCTATATAAAGATCATCGCCTCCGTCGAAGAAGCATCTTCCATTGGCAAAAGGTACGCTGGTAAGTCCATTGGCCTTGTTATACAGCCTGTAGTCAGATACATTGTCATTTAGAAGTTCTTCACCTTTTGCTCTGTATATACCCTGGGATGACGTGATCCAGCAGTAATCCCCCTCGTCGAAGAAAATATCAAACACGTTGTTGTAGGGGAACGTTGTGATATTGGTTACAACTCCCTCCTTCATGTACTCAATGGAATTGGAGGTGATGACCCAGTAAACCTCTCTTTGCCTGTCCCACTTAACCCTCATGATAACGTCACTGGTAAAGCTGTTATCCATTCTGGTAATTCCATTTTTCTCTATCACATAAAGTCCATCGCCGTCAGTACCGGCATAGATGCATCCTGAAGGGCCTTCACATACTGTAAGGATCACAGTATTTTTAAGTCCCTCTTTGGAGCCATAGCTTGAAACCACTTGGCCGTCCTTTAAAACTGCCACGCCGTCGTTAGTTCCCACAAGTATCCTGCCATCGGCTGTCTTGGTAATGCATCTTATATCGTTGCCTGGCAGCCCATTGCTTGTTGAAAAATTAGTCATGTTACCATCAGGTTCATATCTTACGAGGGCATGCTCTCCCTGGAAAACTCCGATCCAGAGATTTCCCTCATCATCTTCTAATATGTCCCTGACCCTGTCATTGCCAATATAGGCTGTCAGCTTGTTAAAAACTGCATTATGTCCATCACCGATTATCCATAAGCCATTATCTGTTCCAGCATAAAGATCCCCTTTATGCATGCAGGTGGCATTTACAACATCCGCTGGAAGGCTTGCTTTTCCAGAGAAATCCTGGAAGCTGTTTGAAACGATCTTCATGATGCCCTGTCTTGAAGAAGCAAACCACATGTTGCCCTGATAATCGGAAGTCATCATTTCTATTGAATCCTTCATTGGCAGGTTTTCAATGATCTTAAACCTGCCGGTCTCATCAAGATACCCAATGCTGTTTTCAGAGGATATCCAGATGCGGTCGCAGTCATAGCTCATCCAGTGGATGCTCTTGACTGAGCTGGCATTTATCCATTTGAGCTCTTCTGCTGTATCACCAAAAGTGCCATAGTAAATGTACCCTGTATCTGTGCCAAAGTACATTTTTCCACTTCTATCAGGATCAGCAAGGATAGTTGTTATCTGTTCGATCCCAAGGTCACTGCTAGTAAAAAAGTTTGTGACCTTTCCATAGACGAGCCTGAACACAGCTCCCGACTTGGTCTGACCATAGATATTGCCAGAAACGTCAGAGACAAGCCAAAGTATCCTCTCGTTGTTTATCCTTTCGTCATCCACAAGATGCAGGTTCATATCACTGTCAACGTAGGATACACCTGCTGTGGAGCCTATGTAGATATTGCCGCTGTTGTCCTCGATAAAACTTCTTATGGAGGAAGAAGAAAGACCATCTTTTTTTGAATAATGGATGTAGTTTTCACCATCTATGACCACAACTCCATTGTCATTGGTTCCCACCCATATTCTTCCCTTGCTGTCTTCAAAAATACTCCTGCCATTAGTAAGTCCGTCAAGAGAGGACATTCTTTCGAACGTTACACCGTCATATTTAAAAATGCCAGAGTATCCCCCTATCCACAAATAGCCATCTGAAGCACCAAGGACGCAGTTGGCCTCAGAGGTTGGAAGACCATTATCCGCATCATAAAGAACAGCCATATAGCCCAAATCTTCTATCTGACCTGTTGCTGCAAAGCCGCCTCCTATACTGCTGCCTGTATCTTCACTGGCATAGGCAGTTATGGACCTCAGTGCCAAAATACCGCCCACAGCCGCTGCCAAAATATATCCTTTTATCCTGCTTACGTCAGACATATACTGCCCCCTCCGCAAAAAGACTATTACTTCTCTTAACTGCCCGGATATTTTCTGAGAACACTCTTGACCTCTGCAAAAGAGTCTTCGAAGACCTCTACGCATTTTGGATCAAATCTGGTGCCTGCACCTTTTTTTAGTTCTTCCAGAGCTTCGGCAGCTGTTTCAGCATTTCTGTAAACCCTGGCCGAAGTAAGTTCATCAAATATATCTGCTATAGCCATGATACGGGCTGAAAGAGGTATTACCTCACCGTGAAGTCCAAGTGGATATCCTGTTCCATCCCAGTTTTCATGGTGATAGGCCGCCATGTTTCTGGCTTCCTTCAGATAGTTTTCACCTTCAACTGTTGAGATGGCGTTTTCAAGGATCTTTTTGCCTTCCGTAGTATGGGTTTCCATGATCTTTTCTTCTTCATCAGTAAGCTCTCCTGGCTTATTAAGAATTGAAGAAGGTATTTTAACCTTACCTATGTCATAAAGCGGCGCAGATATCTCTACATCATTAATAAACTTGTCCGTTAGTTTTTCTGTGTAATACCCTTTTTTTCTAAGTCCTTCAAGTATTATCCTTACATACTCTGCTGTCTTTTGGATATGCGCCCTTGAATCTATCTCCTGGTTTTCAAAGATATCAGCCATGGTCATGATAAGACCTGTCTGCATCTTTTCATTGCTCCTTGCAAGAAGCCTTATGCTCCTTATCTGCTCAGCTGACTGATTGGCCATTTCACAGGAAGCTCTGTATAGGGTCTCCACCTCATCACCTGTTCTGATATCAAGGCTTTCAAGATTTCTTACACTGTCATCGAGCTTGTCCTGATCATCCATATTTTTAATAATGTCATCAATACTTCTCTCAAGGCAGCTCATTGGATACACCAGATGATATGCACTGGTGTAAATACCATATGCCAGGATCATGGCAAAGAATCCTGAAAAAGCAAGACCAAGCCTTAAAATATATCTCCTTATATACTGATCGTAATTTTCAATGGCAATATCTGCTCCGACGTAGTAGTTTGTAGGATTTCCATCAGGATCAGTAATTGGCTCATAAGCAGTTATAAAGATCCCAAATCTGCTGTCCACTTCCTGTACAGGTATCTTTTTGCCTAAAAGAAGATCCGGAACCAGAGGAAGATACGTTTCATCAAAATCAATCTTGTCTCCAACATAGCCCGTTTTTTGTGTCTCTTTATCAGTGTCAAATAATGTATAGCACCCATCTTCTCTTATCTGGTAAACGTATAGATATTCCACCTCGGAAAAGATCTGTTTAAAGGAAAGCAGCTGCGTGTTGTACTGCATGTACTTGATGTTACTGTATTCGGAAATCTTGCTGCCGTCTTCTAAGAATTTCTCAAAGTCATTAGTGTTAAAAAACGACGCCGCATACCTGGCCACATCCGCAACCATTTCCTTGCCATCAGATTTAATTGACTGATAGTTGATCCTGGCACTGACTAATCCAAGGATAAAAGTAAGCACAACAACTAAAGATACAAGCAGCAGCGTTACCTTAACGCGAAGAGAACCGGCCCTCTTTTTTGCATTCAACCTGATGGCCTTTATGTCCTCCTTTGTAAGAGCCTTTTGTCTCCATTTGCTATTCCACAGGTGCTTTCTTACCACCTCTGGCATGATCATATAAATGGCAAGCGCAACGATCACAGAGACGCCCTTATCCACTATGTTAAGAGCCATAACTATCAGCATGGAGCTAAGAAAAAAGAGCTTTTCATTATCTCCGGATAAAAGCCTTGCATTTTCACTTACATATGAAAGCATTGGCTGCCCAAGTAAGAGCCACTGGAATATGGTTCCTACAACACCCGAAATAAGCGCAAGATCTCCAATAAGGCATATAAGGTGGATAGGCCTGCTCTTTTCATTCTGGATATAGGATGCTGACCTTATAGCTACAAATACGCCAAGAAGTGCAAAGTAAATCGCATCTGCAGAATAAAAACTACATATAAGACTGGTTGCAACAGCCACTACGATTGCCGGAAGTGGTCCCATGACAAAAGCCATAAGTATAGTACCTATGGTGTCAAAGTAAAACGGAAGACCACTTGTGGTTGTGAAATAGCACAGCGTCGCATTAAGCACTATACATAGCACACTGGCAACTATAAATCTTAAGCTAAACATTCTTACTCTTGGCAGATGCTTCTGATTCACTTTGTTCATCTCCTTTTAGCTGATGCTTTTAAGCACAGCCTTGATCTCACTAACCTTACCTTCCCTGATGGAAAGAGCCATGTTCTTACCAAGTACAGCTCCTTGTTCTGTTACCTCTTTTCCATCGGCAAACTTTAAGGTATATTCTGTAACTTCATAGTTACCAGGATAATAATCCCTCTTATCGCTCATCTCGTAGATTACTCTTGTCTTTCCAAGAAGTGTTGATGAAACCATGTACTTTCCGCCAGCTTCTTTTAAAAGATAAGACGGAATAGCCGGTTCTACACCAAATGACAACTCTCCACCAGAAAGCCTGAAAACTCTCTTTCCAAAGAACATGAGCTTCCACATACTGATAAACTCAATTGTTGAGCCAGAGAGCCTTGCAACAAAGCCCTTGCCTCTTATGCTCTTATCAGGGTTTTTGCTGCTGGCAATAAAAGATGAGTTTTCAAGGGTACTTCTTCCATAGACATCCTTGTCAAGGAATGGTACTGCCATTTTTCCAAAGTCCTCAAAGAACTCGGGATAGAGTCCGCTTCTTAAAAGTTCAAGCAGGTACTTGTACTCCATGTGCATCCAGATGGACTCATTTTCAAGCCATCCGGGAGTGAAGGCTCTGCACCTTCCAAGCTCAAAGCTTGCATCAAGGAGGGATGCGTTAACCTTGTACATGTTAAGGTCCTTATCGAACAGATCGCTTTCTCTGACCTTTTTATAAAGAGCTTTCTTTTCCTCAAGGCTTCTATCCAGTTTAAGGAATCTAACTGGTCCTTCAAGGAAATCAGGAACCCTTGAAAGCTTCATTGAAAGAGGAATTATCTTGCCATCCTTTTCTTCGAAGCTGTCTACATCGTAAGTAAAGTAGGACGGGCTTATTCCCTGACCTATCTCCACTGCTCTGTCAACGCCCCTGTTTATCCTCTTTGCGAAGCATTCAAGAACCTTTTTTGCATAGTCTGCGGATACAGTTTTATAGCTGCCATCAAGGTTTTCATAAACCTTATCTCTGTAATCTTCCCTTGCCTTGTTTCTCTTGTTCCAATTGGAGAAGTCATTTTCACTACTGCTATTTTCAAGGTCAAAAGAGCTCTCGATCTTATAAAGAGTATCGATAAAGTCTGCTGCTTCCGTAGGGACCTCTATGTTTTCGCCATACTCCTCGACTTTACCAAGAACATACTCTATCATCCTAAGAAGCTCATAGGTGTCATTCATTGATGAGCCAAGAAGCGCTGGCATTCCATTAAGTGCGTCATACCATCCAGGCTTTCCGCCATCCATCTCAATTCCCATTCCGCACACATCGAGACTACTAAACTTAACAGCTGACAGAAGAAGCATCTTGGCCAGCATAGACATTTCAACTGTTTTTCCGTTTTTGAACTTAGCAAAAGAGCCTTCTTTTTCAGTATCTCTATCAGCAATGAAGTTATACTGCCTGATTCCGTTTTCCGTCTTTACATATCTTTCATCTCTATGAAGAACCTTCTTTTTACAGTCAAAAGCCTTTACATCAGTGCCTAACAAAAGCTCTTTTTCCTTGTCAGGAAATACTTCAAGATAGTCCTCAATAAGATCAAGGTTGTAGGACCAGTGGTCACTCCAGTAGCCTTCCCCAAACTCAGCGCCTCCAGTCTCCAAAGCGCTTTTCATAATATCTTCAAAAGAGCTTTCACATCCGTTATCTGTAAGGGCTGCATAAAGTTCGCCCGGTGTAAAGGGCTGCTTAAGATCTATCCCTTTGAGGGAGCTGACTGAAACTGTGTAGCGAAGCTGCTCGATCTTTAAGGGGTTGTAACCATCAAGCTGGATAAGAGAATAAAACTGCTCTATGTTCCTAAGTCCAACCTTACTGCTTGCGCTAAAGAAGGTGTCGCACCTCCTGTTCTGGTTTACATCTCTGAAGTTACCATTTCCCTGCGAATAGTATTCAGGAGACATGGAGAAGTAGTTGTAGTCTCTTTCCAGATCTCCGTGCTTTCTCGAGTACACATAGAAAATGTGCCCGGCAAGGTCAATTGGGCTTCCTCCCCTTAGGACGTTGTCCATGTAATTAACTCTTGTATATGCGTCAAATACACTGCTATCTGTATCTGTTGCAACCACGTCTGTAAGCTTATCTGTAAGAGCATCTGCCTCTTCAAATTTCTTTTTAAAGTATGCTCCATCAATGTTCTTTTTAAGGAACTTTTCTAGCACTTCCTTATTTCGAACCTGTCCTATGATCTCATAGATAGTAAGCTCCTCAGAAGGTGCCAGTTCTTTTTTGATAGCAAAAAAGCAGCACGGGAACTCATTTGAAAGATTCTGCTCAGTCTTTAAAAGCTCATCAATTGAAGATGCTATAAAGCCCTCTGGTCTGTTAAAAGAAAGATCATAGGAGAACACCAGCCTTGGATCTGCGATTACTGAAAGCTTCTTGGTGCCTTCTGAAACTGCAAAGCCAAAGTTTCCTCCATCAACTTTCTGAATAACAGCTGAATCTTCCATGCTGACGCGAACCCTGTAGTAAGGAACCTTTTTATCAACATCCTCAACTTGCATCCAGGCCTTGGTGGTCTGAGTCATCATCTTAAGTCCGAACTGCTCAACTCCGTATGGTACAAGGGCTGGCATTCCGTCAAGAACTTCAAAGGTCTTTTTCTTGTCTGAACCATTTTTAATGGTCACAACGCGAAGAAGAGCTCCGATCTCTTCTCCTGGAAGTGTTGTGTAATCTACGTGTGTGGTGATACCTGCATCACTACTGCTGTCGCTTATTGAAAAGCCATTCATATAGATGGTCATCTCTTCAGAAGCGTTGTCTGTGTAGAAGGGTTCAAAAAAGCTGTCATCTGCCTTGATAAAGGTCCGAAATCCTGTTCTTTTTACCATCTGGTAAGAATTGTGGGCAGGTGAAAACTCCATAATGCCGTGATCCTTATCAGCTACTCCAAAGCTTGTTACTGCCTGGCCTCGGTTTACATAGTAGCACCAGATGGGAATTCCCTTTATGCCGGCAATTCCAGGAAGAAAGCTTGAAAAGGTGCCCTTCCTTGAATAATCCTTTATAGAATCAAAAGTTTTAGTATTGTGTCTTATCATTATATTCTCCCAGGTTTTAATCAAATCTCAGAATCACATCAAGGATTCTCTTTGCGCTTGTTTCAATAGTCTCTCTGTCTATAGCACCCATCTCAAGTGCCTTAAGTACTCTGTCTGTAAAGCCGCAGCCCATCTTAAGGTCATTACCTGCATTTATCTCCTTGTACTGCTCTGACCTGTTCCACCAGTCAGAGGTAACAAAACCTTTAAAGCCCCACTCATCCCTAAGGATACCTGTAAGAAGGTCGTGGGATTCTGAGGTCCTCTCACCGTTAACTGCGTTGTAGGAGGACATGATGGTATAAGGATCTGACTCTCTTACAACAATCTCAAAGGCCTTAAGGTATATCTCACGAAGAGCTCTTTCTGATACTCTTGAGTCGCTGTGTTTTCTGTTGGTCTCCTTGTTGTTGCAGGCAAAGTGCTTAACGCTGGCACCAACTTTATTTTTCTGGATACCACGGACCATGGCTGCTGCCATACGACCAGTAAGATACGGATCCTCTGAATAGTACTCAAAGTTTCTTCCGCACATAGGATTTCTGTGAATATTGATGGCAGGTGTAAGCCATACGCAGAGGTTGTTTTCCTTAAGTTCTTCTCCTCCTGCAAAACCGATCTCTTCAGCCAGGTCCTTGTTCCAGGTGCAGGCAATGGATGTAGCACACGGGAAAGCTGTTGTAAGTACTCCAGTCTCAGGATTTATCCTTACTCCTGCAGGGCCGTCTGCAGTCTGAGCGTTTGGAACACCATATTCAGGAAGATTTCCAAAGCCAAAAACATTGCCAACTCCAGTGTTTGGCTGACCGCCAAGGATATCGATAAGTCTCTCGGTTGGAAGATTTGAAACAAACTCATCCAAAGTAGCCTTACCATCAGCTACGTCTGCTAATGTAACAGCACCTTCCTTGTAAGGCTGTGTCAGATAGTGACTCTCAACTGCCCTTATTACCGGAGTTAGTGCTTCCTCTGTTCCTGGCTCCATCTTTTCAAATATGCATTCGTTAAGATCTTTATCAGGACCTGTCGGAAGCTCTTCGTAGCTTCCATCAGAGAGCATTCTCTTTTTAAGAGATACAGGTCTAAGCTTATGAGTCAGTTCTTTTACCACCACATCGCTTTCAAGGCCATAGGAAAACTCTACCTTTTCTGCACTTCTTACATCTGATCCTATATAAAACTCGTATACGCCCTTTTCAAGAACGTAGGACGCTTCCTTTACTTTGCCAAGATCGTCAAAGGATGACATCTGACAGAAAGTTACTGAAAGAGGCAAAAGCACTGACTCACCTGGCATAAGCTCTTTTGTCTTTTCAAAATCCGCAAGAACTTTTTTTGGCTTTCCCAGTAGTCCCTGTGGCGCTCCAAAATAAAGCTGAACTACCTCTTTCCCTGGAACACTGCCCGTATTGGTAACCTTAACAGTAAAGGTAAAGCCATCTGACATAGGTCCATATGACACAACTTCAGTCTCAAAGGATGTGTAGGAACGGCCATAGCCAAAGGGATACACAACCTTTGAAGAAGCGCCCTCTACAGTCTCAAAATATCTGTAGCCAACGTAGATATCTTCGTTGTAGTCAACATAGTCAAAGCTGTCATGGAAACCTTCTGTGGAAGGATAATTTGAAAGTTCACCTGCGAAGGTATCAGTAAGTCTTCCTGACGGGCACACGTTTCCAAGAAGGACATCTGCGCAGGAAAGACCTCCTTCCATTCCGCCCTGACCCATGTAGATAGCGGCATTTATAGCGTCATCCTCTGCGATCCACCTGCAGTCAATAACGCCTCCAATATTTAAAACAGCGATGACGTTTTTAAATCTCTTCTTAACACCTTCTATCATCGCCTTTTCTTTTTCAGTGATATAAAAATCCCCTTTAGGGAAAACTCTTCCTGAAACCTCAGTCATGGAAAGGCCCTTGGGCCAAGGATTAAATTCGTTATCACAGGAAATGTTGCTGCGATCCCAGCTCTCTCCTGAAAATCTGTTTATCACAACAAGTGCAGTATCCGTAAACTCAACTGCCTGGTCAAAAAGAGCTTCTGGCACAGAAACTTCTTCTGTCATGCCAGGAACTATTCCCTCATCATACTGATTTTTAAGTTCGTCCTTGTAAAGATCAATAAGAGGTTCAAATACTTCTGTTCCTCTTATCTTGAGGCCATCATAGAGAGAATGGATATACCTGCAATGTACATCTCCTGATCCTCCGCCGCCTTTAACGTACTCGTAGCTAGCCTTACCAAATAATGCCAGCTTGCAATCCTTTGAAAGAGGCAGTACTCCCTCATTTTTTAAAAGAACTATTGATTCGTCAGCTGCTTTTTTTGCAATTTCAATATGCTTCTTACTTCCAGTTACGCGCTGTCCATCTTCATACAGTTCAATGCCCGGCTGGTACTTAAGTCTTGCCCACTTTTCCATATGTTTCCTCCTAACAATTAGTTTCATTCAGTGCCAGAAAACCTCCAAATTTGGGCTCTTATCGGTTTCCGTAAGGATATTATTACCATCTACGGCTGCAAAGTCCATGTCTGGATTTGTTATATTCTTTTTATAAACGGGCACTCCCTCCCCGTTCTGAAATGCTGATACAAACTCCCCTATAGAACTTATAGGATGATCAAAGACTGTGCCACCCATATCAGGCTGGCCAAAATAGTGAATATCAGATCCTCCGGTCATCTTAAATCCCCGGCTTTTTGCATACATATAGGCTCTTGCGTTCTGTTCGTCCGGATTGGCAGCATTATAAACTTCCACGCCGTCACTTACTCCCGGAGTGATGTTGATCTCAGACAGGTACCCTCTCTCCCTGTAGGGATG
>NZ_JAGAYD010000196.1 GCF_017940685.1 Butyrivibrio sp.
CTCCGACTCATCATCTCATAGTTTCTGTCGCTGATCTTCCCGGAAATATGCTCTTCATAAAGTGTGACAAACAGCTTGTCGATCTCAGAAAGTCTTGCCTTACTGGTTCTTAATTCCTTTCCTACTGCCCTGTACTTGCCGACCTTGCTCTGTTCCACCTGTCCCAACAGCTTCTCGATGAATTCCTCATCATCCGCAAGAGCCATGGCTGCGTGTCTCTGAATATCCGCCAGTACCGCATCATATAAGTCCCTGGCTTCGATCCAATGGCTGGTACATTTACTCTTCCCAAAAGTCTTGTACTGATTGCACATATAACCGTAGTTATCAAGGATATTATCCTTTTTGGTACGATGTGCGGTGGCAAGAGTCAATGCGTATCCGCAATCCTCACACTTGATAAGACCAGCAAAGATGTTTTCAAGCTTTCCCTCTCTTCCGGTGTTGTTCCTGCGGCTGGTGATCATGGTCTGCACCAGCTCATAATCCTCCGGGCTTACGATAGCCTCATGCACATTCGGGATGATGATATAATCTTCCGGCAGTGCCGAGAGTCTTTTCTTACTCTT
This sequence comes from Butyrivibrio sp., assembly GCF_017940685.1. GTDB lineage: Bacteria > Bacillota > Clostridia > Lachnospirales > Lachnospiraceae > Butyrivibrio. Next base: position 570 of record NZ_JAGAYD010000196.1, read on the forward strand.
AAAAGAGGGCTTCGGTCTTTTCCCTGTGTAAAGATGCCCTGCATAGGTAGGATTTCTGAGTATCCCCCTGACGCTGTTGTTAGACCACTCATAACGCTTCGGATCGTCCTCACCATCATAGAATCTGTCATATCCGGCACTGTTGACTGCCGACGGTCTTAAAATATGCTGACCGTTCAGATAATTCCTGATCTGTGAGATGCCCTTGCCATCCTTGGCCATCTTAAAGATGAGCCTGACCGTGGGAGCATATCTTTCATCAATTTCAAGTTTATACTTGTCCTCAGATGATTTCCGATAGCCATACGGCGCACTGGTTGACAGGAACTTGCCGCTCTGCCGCCTTGTTAGGAGTGCGGTCTTTACCTTCCTCGATGTGTCCTTTGCATAGAACTCGTTCATGATGTTCTTAAGCGGTGCAAAATCCATGGTCTGAATGTTGTCGGTATCCACCGTATCGTTAAGGGCGATATACCTGACCTTATGCTCCGGAAAATAGATTTCCGTATAGATACCGGTCTGAATATAATCACGACCCAGCCTGCTAAGATCTTTTGTAAGGACCATGTTGATTTTGCCCGCTTCAATATCCTCGATCATGCGCTGAAAGTCCGGTCTGTCAAAGTTAGTGCCGGAGTAACCATCGTCCACATAAAAGGTGGTATTTACGATACCGTTCTCCTGCGCATACCTTGTCAGCATTTCCTTCTGCGTCTGGATACTGGAGCTTTCCATCACGAACTTTCCGTCATCTCTGGAAAGTCTGCAATAAAGGGCTGCTTTATATATTGGTGCTGTAGTTTTTGTTCTCATATCTGCCTCCTTATACAAGGGGCAACTACAGCGACCTACCAATCACATTATACCGTGTTGCCCTTTGTACCTCAATGCATTTTTACGATAATTTCGTGCTTTTTCATGCCTGTATCTGTGCCATGTCATACTGTCTCATCCACCTTTCTTAAGGCCGCCGTGAGAGCCGCACGCCCGATCACTTCTTTCATCGGTTCCTTCCCGACATAGAACGGAGTGACCACGATTCTCACATGCTCCCTCTTCTCCCTACGGATGGAAGGATTGATGGACGGACTGACGGACAGATTGTCTTCCTGAATATTGATGTTCTGATTATTCTCCACATAAATCTCCTCCTTTCCGCACTGTCGCTGTGGTATTTCGGTGCATACGCCGCCGATAGCTTTTTTGTATATCCATGCCACTCATGGATATAAACCGATATGTCGCTTATGTTTTTTCAACACAGCTATGCCGTCTATGATTCTTCATCATATGAATCATTTTCATCATCCTCGTCGGTCTCTTCATCCGAATCGGATTCTTCATAAGGCTCTTCCTCCGTTATTTCCTCCGGTTCAGGCTCTGATATTTCCGGAACATCCATGCCTCTGTCCCTCGGCTCATTTTCCACGCTGACGGTATTACTGTCCTCTGCTGAACCACTTGTATCGGATCTGCTTCTGATCTCAACGATCTTAGCAGTGACAGCCTCTTGTGTCATAGCAGTGTCCACAATCTCCTTAAGCTCTGATCCTTCAAAGCAGTAATAGTCCGGCAGATATTCAGCGAACATCTCTCCGATAATGGACTTCGCCTTACGCTTAAGCTCCTCAATCTTTTTCTGGTCTTTTTTGACCTGTTCCTGAAGTTTTTCCTTATCCCTTTCCAGTTTTTTCTCCAAACGGATCTGTGCTTCACTCTTTTGGTTTTCTTCAACTTTGATCATGATTTAAGTCTCCCTTCTTTTTTCTATGACAGGTTCTGATCATCACGCTTCTTGGTAGTGATCTCTCCCCGTGCGATTGCCGCCTGCCTGTCTTCATCGTATTTCTTCACTGCCTCATAGCCCTTATTGAGCCTATCTTTTAAAGATACTCTTTCTCGATGACCATTCTGATGTGCCTGAGCCTGCTGTTGTACTTGAAGCTGCGTAGTCTGCATCTGCTGTGCCTGCCTTGCCTGTTCCTTAGCTTTTTCCCCAGAATCACCGGATATAGTTATCTGCTCACCGCCCGAAGCTGCATTACTGCTATCAGTGTCACCGTCGCTATCACCATTCTTTTTATCAGTCACGAAATCTACGGCATCTCTGATATACTCAAGCATTTTTACTTCCTCGCTGATGGGACTGGTTCTGATCTTCTCAGATTCTGTCTTAATTTCTTCCTCCAAAACAGCCAGCTTTTCATTCCACATC
>NZ_JAGAYD010000197.1 GCF_017940685.1 Butyrivibrio sp.
ATACGTCATCTCCAGTGAAAAGAAATGCTGCAAGAGTATTCCTTATCTCAGTATTATTAAGAGTTGGATAGGCGTCGGATATCTCTTCAAAAAGAGTCTTCTCATCATGGAGAACATGGTGCTCCTGGTCATAGTAGCCAACGTGTACCTTAGCGCCCAAAGTCACCTTGCCTTCATCCATCTTTTCTATTCCATTTATTATTTTAAGGATAGTAGTCTTTCCGGTTCCATTGTCGCCAATGATGGCCACATGTTCACCCTTTTTGATGTCAAACCCGATTCCGGAAAAGAGCTTTTCATCCCCAAAGGACTTGGACAGTCCCTCTACAGATAAAACATCATTTCCGCTTTCGCATATGGGCTTTAGGCTTATCTTCATGCTGTCATCGATAGTTACCGGCTTATCTAAAACCTCTATCTTATCCAGCATCTTTTCTCTGCTCTCAGCTCTTTTTATGGACTTCTCCCTGTTGAAGGACTTAAGCTTTGCTATAACTTCTTCCTGATGTTTTATCTCAGCCTGCTGCTTGATGTAGGCATTCCATTCTACGATTCGCTTTTGCTCTTTTTTTACAGCATAGTCGCTGTAATTGCCCATAAAGGTTGAAACTTTGCAGTTCTCAACCTCAACGACCTTGTCTGCGATCTTATCAAGAAAGTACCTGTCGTGAGATACTATGATAACTGCACCCTTGTAGTTAAGAAGGTAGTTTTCAAGCCACCTTATGGAATTCATATCAAGGTGGTTTGTGGGCTCGTCCAGGATTATAAGGTCAGGACTCTGAAGAAGCAGCTTACCAAGAGCCACTCTTGTCTTCTGGCCCCCAGATAAGGTGTTTATCTTCTTGTCAAACTCCTCCTCTAAAAAGCCAAGCCCCTTAAGAACTCCATTTACCTCACTCTGCCAGGCGTAGCCAGACATTCTCTGGTACTGCTCGTTCATGCGGGTGTACTTATCAAGAAGCGCCTCAAGCTCTGCTCCCTCAAGGTGCTTCATGTCATGCTCTGCCTGTCTTATGGCATCTTCAAGGTCTATAGCCTCTTTTTTAACTTCCTTAAGTTCATCGTAAACAGTATTGTCTGTATCAACGTTCTGGTTCTGGGCAAGATATCCCCAGGTTATATCCTTGGAAAAAGTAACTTCTCCTTCGTCGGGAGATAGCTGTCCCACAATCATCTTGATAAGGGTAGTTTTACCTGCTCCGTTAATACCAACTACTGCTACTTTCTCATTTTTTTCCACATGAAAAGAGGCATCCCTAAGGATGTCCTTTCCATCAAAGCTTTTATTTATTCCGTGTACCGAAAGAATCATCACTAAACTCCAAAACTAAAAATCTCTGCTTCAAAGTATAGCATATTCCTCAGCTATTGCATCTAAAAACTCTTCACTGCCCATCTTTACAGGGTTAGGAAGCGATGTGATAAGAGCAAGATCTCCAGTCATACGACCAGACTCAATAACGCTAAGAGTTGCCTTTTCCATCTTGTCAGCCCAGCAGGCAAGGCCCTTTATGCCGTCAAGCTCTCCTCTCTTACGCAGAGCCCCTGTCCAGGCAAAGATTGTTGCTACAGGATTGGTGCTTGTAGGCTCTCCCTTAAGATACTTGTAGTAGTGCCTCTGAACTGTACCGTGAGCTGCCTCGTACTCATATACTCCGGTTGGTGATACAAGAACTGATGTCATCATGGCGAGAGAACCAAATGCAGATGATACCATATCACTCATAACATCGCCGTCGTAGTTCTTGCAGGCCCAGATAAATCCGCCCTTTGACTTCATTACTCTTGCAACTGCATCGTCGATAAGTGTATAGAAGTAAGTGATACCAGCCTTTTCAAAATCGGCCTTGAACTCATTTTCATAAACTTCGTCAAAGATCTCTCTAAATCTTCTATCGTATGTCTTTGAGATAGTATCCTTAGTTCCAAACCACAGCTCTTTTTTCTCTGAAAGAGCGTACTTAAAGCAGGCCCTTGCAAAGCTTCTGATTGATGAATCCTTGTTGTGAACGCCCTGAATGATACCTGGCTCATCAAACTCGTGGATGGTCTGACGAATCTCTTTTCCATCCTCTCCTGTAAATAAAAGCTCTGCCTTGCCAGGTCCTGGAACTCTGATCTCCACGTTCTTGTATACATCGCCGTAGGCATGTCTTGCAAGGGTTATAGGGCTTACCCAGGTTCTTACGTTGGGCTCAATGCCCTTTACCATGATAGGTGTCCTAAATACTGTTCCATCAAGGATGGCTCTTATGGTTCCATTGGGGCTCTTCCACATCTTTTTAAGATTATACTCTGTTACACGCTCGTTGTTAGGTGTGATAGTTGCACACTTTACAGCTACTCCGTACTTAAGTGTGGCGTTGGCACTGTCAATAGTAACCTGGTCGTCAGTCTCGTCTCTGTGCTTAAGGCCAAGGTCATAATACTCGCTCTTTAGATCAATGTAAGGAAGAATAAGCTTGTCCTTGATCATCTGCCAAAGGACTCTTGTCATCTCATCTCCGTCCATCTCTACAATAGGGGTGGTCATTGTAACTTTACTCATTGCTCTTCTCCTTATAGTTTCACTTTTTCTTAGTCGTACATTTCTAAAAGTCCCTTGTCTACCATGTTCTCATAGGCATTTACCATATGCTGGTTGGCAAGTTCTTCAGCCTTGTCAGGATTCTTTTCCCTGATGGCTTCCATGATATATTTGTGTTCAACGTTAGATACGGCACCTCTTCCGCTTGAAAGAGTCTGCTGTCTTACGCGCCAGACATACTGATGATAATCCTTTAAAAGGTGCTCAAGCATCTTGGAGTTGCATGATTCGTAAAGGATAGTGTGGAATCTGTTATCAAGCTCAGCCATCTGCTCCATGTGGCCTCTGGCAGCGTGGAACTCTGCAAGGTAAATAACCTCTTCCATCTCCTCAAGCTGCTCATCTGTAATATTGTCACAGGCCCATCTTGCACACAATCCCTCAAGCTTTGACCTTATCATATAAATATCCTCTATATCCTTGGCCTTGATGCCTGTTACATATGCTCCCTTGTTTGGGATGATCTGAATGAGGCCTTCAAGCTCCAATTGTCTGAAGGCTTCTCGTACAGGAGTCCTTGATACTCCAAGCTCATTGCCGATGGCAACTTCTTTAAGTTCTTCGTGATCTTTATACTTGCCGTTTAAAATGTCTTCTCTTATCCTGTTGAAGACTCTGCCTCGCAGGGAGTACTTGTCTGTGACTTCCTGTTTTAAATCGCGATTTTCCATAATATTTGTGGATTACTTTAAAGTAACCACTTCTCCTTCCTTAACAACGATGCCCAGTTCTTTTGATACTTCATCAATCTTGGCAACAAGCTCGCCGTCTGTCATTACAGTTACACGGCCATTTTCGTACTCTTTATCTACCCAGTCCTTGAGTTTTAAAACAAGCTCTGACTTCTTATCGAGAGCATGTTCTTCTCTAAGCCCGTAGTGCACGTTGATCCAGTGAGCTATTCCAGCAAGGCCTGAAGTGTTGGAGACAGCACTTACAGGGGGCCTTCTCAGGAACTTTTCAGTATCAAAGATGTTGTAGATCTCCTCGTTTTTAAGAAGTCCGTCAGCGTGGATTCCAGCTCTTGTTACATTAAAGTTCTTACCAACAAATGGTGTGTTGGCAGGAACAGTGAATCCAATTTCCTTTTCGTAGTATTCAGCAAGGTCTGTGATGACCTGAGTGTTCATTCCGTTAAGGTGACCCTTAAGCTGGGCATACTCAAATACCATGGCTTCAAGAGGTGTATTACCAGTTCTCTCTCCAATTCCAAACAGTGATGTATTTACTGAAGCACAGCCATAAAGCCATGCTGTTGTTGAGTTGGTAACAGCCTTGTAGAAGTCATTGTGACCGTGCCACTCAATGAGTTCACTTGGAACTGAAGCATTGGTGTTGATGGCATAAATGATACCCTGCACACTTCTTGGGATAACAGCACCTGAGAAGTTGACGCCATAGCCCATTGTGTCGCAGGCTCTTATCTTGATAGGAATCTTGTATTCCTCCTTGAGTTTCATAAGCTCAATGCAGAAAGGAACCACAAATCCGTAGATATCTGCTCTTGTGATGTCTTCAAGGTGGCACCTTGGACTTATGCCCTCCTCAAGACATGACCTGATGATACTAAGATAGTGCTCAAGTGCCTGTTTTCTGGTCATCTTGAGTTTTAAGAAAATATGATAATCAGAGCAGCTTACAAGAATACCGGTCTCTTTCATTCCAATCTCTTTTACCAGCTTAAAGTCCTCTTCACTGGCCCTTATCCAGCTGGTGACCTCAGGGAACTCATAGCCCCTCTCCATACACTTGTAGACTGCATCTCTGTCGCTCTTTGAGTATAAAAAGAATTCGCTCTGGCGGATCATTCCGTTGGGACCGCCAAGCTCATGGAACATATCGAATATCCTTACGATCTGCTCAGTAGTGTAGGGTGCTCTTGACTGCTGTCCATCCCTGAATGTCGTATCCGTTATCCAGATCTCTTTTGGCATGTTGTGAGGAACGATCCTGTCGTTAAAAGGAATCTTGGGAATCTCCTCGTATGGAAACATATTTCTGAATACGTTAGGTTTGACAACGTCATCAAGAATATACATATGCTCTTCGATCTTGAGCAGGTTAGTCTTCTCATTCATTGTCACAGGTCGATTCTGAAAAGTAGTCTGATCACTCATAGTTAAGCCCCATTGCCTTTCTATAAACAAACTTTGGTATAATTGTATACAATCATACCAACGCTGTCAAGGCGATAAAAAAGCTCAGCCTATCGATAAGTAAGCTGAGCTATCATAGATTTTCAATTATTCTTCCGTATACATACTTTCCTCCTTATACGGAGTTGTCAGAATTTACTCTTTCTACTAAAGAAGTTCTTAAGTTCTTCTATCGGTTCAGGCTTTGCGAAGTGATAACCCTGAATGTAGTCAAAGCCCTTATCCACAGAAAACTGCTGCTGGGACGCATCTTCAACACCCTCAACCAAAGTAACAAAACCGTTCTTTTTAAACACCTCGATCATGTAGGTTAAGATGTCATCCATCCTGTTGTCATCAAGAGACTTGTAAAGAAGTGTCTTATCAAACTTGATGGTCTTAACAGGACAGTTGATGACTCTCTCAAGTGATGAGTAACCTGTTCCAAAGTCATCAAGATATAGCTGGATTCCTTCCTTGTCGAGAATCTCCATATTTCTCTGAGCCATATCATAGTTTTCAAACATGGCTGTCTCTGTGACCTCCATACGGATCTTGCCCATATCTATGTCGTACTTTTCGATAATGTCCAAAAAGTCCTGATACATTGTAGGATTAGACAGCTCTTTTGATGAAATATTGACCGAGATCGCATCAAAATCGTAAAACTCGGAAAGCTGTTCAATGGCCTTGCAGACCTTGTTTATCATGATGCAGGAAAGCATATGTATGCATCCCGACTGCTCAGCAATCGGAATGAATTTGTCAGGAGTAATGATACTATCTCCAATCTTAAGGCGCATAAGGGATTCAGCAACCCTGAATGACTCTTTTTCAACGCTATAGATTGGCTGTGCATAAACTACCACCCTGTCATCATCTTCGTTTTGGGAATTTCTGATATCCTTAAGGGCTTTGCTGATCTTATAGTATTCTTCAAACTCCTCAAGGTCTTCTCTGGTGGTAGTGTAAAAATAGCTGTTGTTCATGTCTACAAATCTCTTTGAAATGTAGTCATAGAACTGTCTGATCTTAATTGGATCATCCAGCTCTTTATATACTTCTCCAAAGATCATCATGTAGTTAAAGGGCATGTATATCTCAGCCTTTAACCAGTCAAAGATTCCTCTTATCTGGTTGACATAGTTTCTGGCTTCTTTGTCGCTGCACCTTTCAATTACGTCCACATACCTGTTCTCTGCCCCCTGGAACATCCTGATCTTGGGACTTATAGCTTCAACAGACCTGCAGGCTTTAATGCCTTTAAGGGCTAAATTCATACCTTCATCTACCAAATTCTCGCTACTTGGGAATATGAAGTACACATACAGGATATGAAATTTCTTTTTTCCGCAAAGCTTGCTTATATACTGATTGAGTGCATTTATTCCCTGACACCCGGATATTTCATCATACTTCTCAGCATGGAACAAAAGATATGCCAGCATAAACACCAGCGAATAAGAAAGTCCTGTAAATATCACATGACTTTGAAGAAGGAGAATCTGGATTCCAAGGAGTACTATCTCAAAAAGTACTACAATACAAACTGTCTTCCATACAATCCTTGAAATATCTTTTCTGTTGGTAACTGATGCATAAAAACAGATGATAGAGCAGACAATACCAGCAAATGAATAGAATCTTATAAAATGCGACAGATCTATGCCATTAACCTGCATGATATAGATCCTGCCAGAGGCAATCTCAATTATGGCGCCAATGGTGTACAAAAGAGCTAACACCGTGTACATAAGGAAAAATTCTTTTCTCTGTCCACGTCTGTGTATGGACATCATATCCACATAGGAAAATATAAGGAACAAGACTGCATTATATGCTATGAGAAAGCCTAGGATCAATGCCATGAATAAATACCTGTTGTACAGGTGTTCAGGATCATTGGCAACCTTTAAGATAATGATCTGCAGTGCAGACGAAAGAATAGACCAAAAAAGACCTGCTATGACAAAGCGAAATACAAAAGTCTTCCTTGGTTTTGAATAAAAAACAGTAACCAGCGCAAGAATACTGATCATTATGCTGGCATACTCACCTGTATAATTATAGTGGATAAAAGTATTTGTCAACATACTTTCATGTTATCACAAAAGCGTTTATTCATATATTAAATCAATATAAACTTTTGTTAACTTTAGTCATCAATGAAATAATAAATAAAAACTCCTTCAGAGCCTATGCTCTGAGGGAGTTTCTATAATAGTTTACATTATTCCTCTGCGTTAGCAGCGGCAACCTTATCAGCTCTGTCAGCAACCTCTTTTGCCTGGATATCAGATGGAGCCTGCTCATATCTTGCAAACTCATACTCGAAATCACCAGCACCACCAGTCATTGAGCGAAGCTGTGTGCAGTATCCAAACAGCTCCATCATAGGAACCTCAGCTTCAATGACCTGCTTGCCTGTAAGAGAAGGATTCATTCCAAGAACTCGTCCTCTTCTCTTATTGAGATCACCCATTACATCACCTGTAAAGCTATCAGGCACTGTAACCTTTAAGGATACTATAGGCTCAAGGAGCACTGGGCTTGCTTCCATAAAGCCCTTCTTGAAGGCTCCAGATGCAGCAACCTTGAATGCCATTTCGGAAGAATCTACCGGATGATAAGATCCATCGTAAAGAACTGCCTTAACACCTACTACAGGGTAAGCAGCAAGAGGACCTCTTTGAACTGACTCCGCAAGTCCCTTTTCAACAGCTGGGAAGTAGTTCTTAGGAACTGCTCCACCAACAACTTCCTGCTCAAATACGTAAGGTGTTGTGTCGTCTCCTGAAGGCTCAAAGCGCATCTTAACGTGTCCGTACTGGCCATGTCCACCAGTCTGCTTTTTATACTTGTACTCAACGTCAGATTTCTTGCGGATAGTCTCTCTAAATGCAACCTTTGGCTTGGTGAGGTCGATGTTAACCTTGTAAATATTAGCAAGCTTACTCTGTACAACCTCAAGGTGCATATCACCCATACCATAAAGAAGTGTCTGGCGGTTCTCAGCGTCATTAACTACCTTAAGGGTCTGATCCTCAGCAGAGAGCTTGGCCAGTGACTGAGCGATCTTATCGATATCTGCCTTGTTCTGTGCATGATATCTCATGTATGTATAAGGCTGAGAAATATCCATCTTAGCGTACTGTACAGGATTAGCCTTGGTTGAAAGTGTATCTCCTGTAGCAATATCAAGTTTCTGAAGTGCTCCAAGGTCTCCTGCGTGAAGCTCAGGAACTTCTGTAGCCTTGTTGCCCTGAAGGACATAGAGCTTACCGATCTTAACATCTGTATCCTTGCCAGCTATGAACATCTGATCATCGCTCTTAAGGACACCTGAACGAACCTTGATAAGTGAGTACTTACCGATGAATGGATCGATCATGGTCTTAAATACAAAGGCTGTCTTGGGTTTTGAGAAATCAAAGTCAGCCTCGAAAATCTCATTGGTGTTGGTATTGATACCAGCCATCTTGCGGTTCTCAGGACTTGGCATGTACTTAACGATATCATCAAGAACTGTGTAGATACCCTGGCAGAGAGTGGAAGATCCCATCTCGATAGGAACAATGGAGCCATCACATACATTACTGCGGGCAGCAGCTCTTATTTCAGCCTCTGAGAAAGTTTCTCCATTAAAGTATCTGTCCATGAACTCTTCTGAAGTCTCAGCAACAGTCTCAAGGAGTGTATCTCTAAAGAGCTTAAGGTTTGCTTCGTTGTACTCAGGAACAGGGCACTCAACTACTTCTTTTCCTTCCCATCTAAAGCCCTTCTCCTGGATAACATTTACATAACCAACAAACTTCTCGTTCTCACGGATAGGAAGATTGAACGGAGCCATCTTCTTGCCATACTTGTCAGTAAGGTCCTGAACTACCTGTCTGTAGGAAACATCATCAATATCCATATCAGAAACGAAGAACATACGAGGGATCTTGTACTTTTCACACAGCTCCCATGCTCTCTCTGTTCCAACTTCTATTCCAGCCTTGCCGGAAACAACGATGATTGCGCCGTCAGCAACGCTGATCGCCTCTTCTACTTCACCAACAAAATCAAAGAAACCTGGTGTATCGAGAAGGTTTATCTTATGTCCATCCCACTCAAGAGGAATTGTTGATGTGCTGATAGAGATGTGTCTCTTCTGCTCCTCTTTATCAAAGTCGCTTAAGGTGTTTCCATCTTCTACCTTGCCCATACGTGACGTAATGCCTGCGAGGTATGCCATTGCTTCAGCAAGTGTAGTCTTTCCAGCTCCACCATGTCCTAGCAGTACTACGTTTCTAATCTTGTCAGTCGTGTAAACGTTCATATCTAGTCCTCCAGTCGCAACTTATTGGGTATTTTTGATAAGACTGACTAGGTCCCCCAAAAATCTCATAACAATATTTTACTAAAAACAATGCACCTGCACAAGCTTTTTAGGGCTAATTGCACAAATATCTG
>NZ_JAGAYD010000198.1 GCF_017940685.1 Butyrivibrio sp.
CGGTGATTAACCGTCAGCAGTTATTTATTGTGCTGTCAAGGGTGGCGTCCGGTTACCTCAATGTAAATATCTGCGATTTTCAAGGTTCATCTGAGCCTATTTTTTTGACTCAGTTTTTTCATAGATCATTTGACACTATCAAAGCGAAGGTCAAATGACTCCATGTGTTTGAAGGTGTAGTCGAAGTAAACATGCTCATCGCCCATAGCCTTCAGTTCATCCACGTACTGTTCAAGCCAGTTGTAGCGCTGGTCCTCATGCTGCACCACATCCGTTACCTGCTCGGCATTTAAGCTGTAGGGAACCACCGTGATATAGAGCTCTATTCCATTCTTCCTTGTGTAGTCCACAATCTTTTTAAGGTACTTCACAGATTTATCAGAAGGCGCCAGAACATCTTCGGTATTGGGCTGATAGAGCGCCACAGAATCCATCTTGAAGTAGGGGGTAAAGCCCTTGAAATCCTCATAATCTGCAAAGAGCTTGTAAAAATCCTCAAGCTCTGCGTCCTGATACAGATCATGATACCCCACAAATCCAGGGAAATACTTGTTCCAAAGCTTCAGATCTCCGTCAAAGCAGGCGTGCATCATATTCAGCTTGTTTGCAGAAAACTTAAACCCATAGAGGGAATCAGACAGAAATTTATACTTGTACTTGTGATCTTCGTCAAATGCAGCCGGGGAAAAGAAATCCAGGACCACGACACTGGGTTTCTGAGTTTTACAGGCCTCAATAAGGTAGTGATAGGAAACCCACAGGGGCTGCTCGGCAGAGGAATAGTCATAAGCCGCTATGCCATAGTCTTCCCATAGTTTTGCAGTGTTTATGCCGTAGTGAACGTGGCTGGAGCCTAATACCAGCACATCTATCGTCCTCTGGGGCTGATCGTACATGGCGATGCACTGCTTGACACCGTGCTCCGAGTTTTCTTTCAGCACCTTACTGGCCACAAACACTGAGCCGACAATTATGAGCAGGCTTATAACACAAGCCAGAATCTTTTTCTTTGTCCTTTTATCCAACTTAAACTCCTAAAAATTCATATATACAAATTGGCGGATTTCGGCTCCGCAGCCATATTCTCCAAACAGAAGGACCAGTGACAGTACTGTTGCAAGGATTACAGCTCTTCTGTTGTCGCTAAGTCCTGCAATAAGCACCATTGGCGTGATGGTATCTCTTTTGCTTGCAACATAGTCCATAACCCATAAGGTAATGATACAGATAAAGACTATGTACCAATTGACCTCGCTAAGTCCCAGCATAAGCCCGTTCTGAAATCCAAGGCCTGCAAGGGCCTCATTCCCGTTAAACAAAGGGATCATATTCTTTGCAAACATAAGAGCCTGCCGTAGGGACCCTGCCCTGAAGAATATCCATGCAAAGTTAACTAAAAGGAAGGTGATCACGCGGCCAACTGTGCCCTTTGTTAGGAACTTAAGCCTTGTGCTTTTGATGAGACTTGTTACTATGCTATAGAACGCATGAAGTAATCCCCAGGCAAGGAAGCTAAGGCCAATGCCATGCCAGAGACCACAGACAACAAACACCGCCACAGTGTTAAGGTGCTTGCGAAGAGCCCCTTTTCTGTTTCCGCCAAGAGGAATGTAGATGTAGTCTTTAAGGAAACTGCTTAGGGAAATGTGCCATCTTCTCCAGAAATCCGTGATATTCTCAGCCATGTAAGGCGTTCTGAAATTCTTGGTAAGGTCAATTCCAAAGAGCTTGGAAATACCGATCGCAATGTCCGTGTATCCCGCAAAGTCGCAGTATATCTGGATCGTATACAGAACTGACACCAGGAAAAGAACTACAGGACCCAGCACAGTCAGATCGTCATAGGCGCTGTCCACCACGATAGCAAGCTTGTCCGCAATAAGGAACTTAAGCACCAGCCCCCAGACTATATAGGCTGCTGCGTGGGTGATGCGGTGAAAAGAGTAGGCTCTTATCTTTCCCTGGAACTGCAGCTGCTCCATGAAGGTCCCGGCTCTTTCTATAGGTCCACTCATCCACTTTGGAAAAAACATCATGTAAAGTGCAAAACTTAAAATGTCTTTTTCAGGTTCTATGCGTCCTGCGTAGATGTCAGAAATGTAGCTGATAGCCTGGAATGTAAAGAAAGAAAGGCCAATGGGTACAGGAAGATTCAATGCTCCTGTAAGTCCCGCCATGTCTGCACGTCCGACAATATAAGCCAGGATCTTCCAGCCAAACAGTACCAGCACGAGAAAAGAGATCGCGGCGACGAAAGCTCTTTTCCGCCCTGACACCACTCTTCCTAAAGCCCAGGTAATGAGGGTGACCAGGGTAACTGCCGCAATTCCAAGAAGACCTCCTTCAAAGCAGATGTAGACTATGCTTCCAAAGAGAAGAACGCATCTGCGATACCTCCCTGGTGTAAGCTGAAAGGCTATGAGCAATATTATCAAAAAAGTAACTGTAGTGATCTGTAGCGTCATATCAATCCCCCATTTTTTGCAAATAAAAAAGCAGAACACAAACAGAGGCTAATGCCTCCATTCATATTCTGCTACATTTATACATATCTTTTCACGACCGGAATATTTACTCCGTAGGTGCAAGAGTAACATAAACCGCATCATAAAAGCCTTCGCTAACGCGTTGTATTTTGTAACAAATCCCCATTTACTAGATTATAACATCACATCAGTTACCTGGGCAATTACCAAAGGAGTTTTTCCAGTATTTTCTTCGATAAATTTTCTCGCGGCGCTGCTGATGCCACGCCTTACTCTCTCATCGTAAACTCCCTGTCCGATAAACCTTGAAATTTCTTTTGATATAATCTCATTTAGTTTGTCTGACAGCTCATCAAATCTTTTTTCGTCCATGAAGCCTCTGCTGATGAGCTTGACAGGAGATACTATCCTTCCTGACTGCTTATCTATGCAAACTAAAGCTATCACTATTCCTGACTCAGACAGCTGCCGCCTGTCGCGGATAACTGAATTGTCGATGAGTCTCTTTTCATAGCCATCGATCAGTATCTCATTTAAAGGCACTTTTCCGGAAACCTCGATGCCATCCTTATCAAGAAGGACGATATCTCCATTTTGGATCAGCGGGATGTTTTCAGGCAAAATCCCCACTTCTGATGCGATCTTTTTTGCCTCACGCCTTGACTTGTACTCTCCATGGGCCGGGATCACGAACTTGGGGCGCACCATGGAGAAAAGAAGCTTAAGCTCATCTGCACACGCGTGTCCAGTGGCATGAAGATCCTGAAACTCCACTTTTACGCCCTTTTCCTCCAGAGTGTTCAAAGTCCTGTTAAATTCTATCTCATTTCCCTGGATCGCAACTGAACTAAACAGGACCACGTCGCTTTTTTTGATCCTGATATATGGGTGACTTCCGGATGCGATCTCAGAAATAGCCTGAACGGACTTTCCGTGATTGCCAGTGGTCAAAAAGACAAGTTCGTCGTCCCAGTATTTATCGACGCTGCCTGGATCTACCAGTATGTCATCTGGCACCTTCACATATCCAAGCTTTCTTGCCATGGCAAATACATCAAGAAGGAGATTACCCTCAAGGACGATCTTCCTGCCGTGTTTTTCAGCAAGATTGATGATCTGCTGAATACGATCTATGTTTGTTGCAAAGGTGATGATGATCAGCCTGTTTTCCTGGTAGGAGCTAAAGAACCTGTCAAGCTGGTCATAGACATGATGCTCAGACTTAGAGAACCCTCTCCAGGCCGCGTTGGTGCTGTCTGAAAGGACTGCCAGAACCCCTTTATTTCCAAGGGCTGCAAGCCTTGACATGTCGCTGGCGCCGCCCACAACCGGAGTCAAGTCAAATTTGAAATCCCCGGTACTTAGGATTATTCCCTGAGAAGTGTAGATCGCCAGCATGGCTGCGTCCGGAATGCTGTGCTCAGTTTTGATAAACTCTATCTTGAAATCCCCTACAACAATGGTGTTTCCAAGCTTTATTGCCTTGGTCTTTACGCCCTTTATTCCAAAATCCTGACATTTCTTTTCAACCATGGAAATGGTCAGAGGCGTGCCATAGACGGGAACGGAGAAATCGCCGGCAATGTATGGCAGCGCTCCGATGTGATCCTCATGTCCATGTGTCAGAACAAAGCCCTTGAACCTGTCTGCGTTTTCCTTAAGGTATGAGACATCCGGGATCATGGCAGATACGCCGGGCATATCATCCGGGGGAAAAGACATACCGCAGTCCACAGCAATGATGCTGCCCCCCGACTCTATCAGCGTCATATTCATACCGATCTTGTCAAAGCCGCCAAGGGGAATGATCTTAATGTTGTCAGCCATTTTTGTCTTCCTTTTGAAAAAAGCCTCAGGGTCACCACGCTCTGAGGCCTTAATAGTTTTATGAAATGTTTACTGAACCCTGAGGCTTGAATAGCCTTCTACATTCAGGCTGTAGTCGCTCCTGTCAAGGGAGAAGTTAGGGTTGTAATATGGATCTCCCTTTTCAAGCACCTCTTTCCACTTGGTCCTGAAGTGCTCTGACTCCTTGTCATAGCGGGCTGCATTCTTGCCCTCAAGGTCGAGGCCGCGGGATAAGGACTCGTAGTGGTAGAGCTCTGCAAATGGTGTAAAGACATTGAGGTAGCCCTTTTCTCTAAGGCGCAGGCAGAAGTCTACGTCGTTAAGGCTTACTGCAAAGCCCTCGTCGAAGCCACCAACTTCATCATATTTTGCACGGCTCACCATGAGGCAGGCACCTGTAACTGCGCTTACATCCTGGGCGTAGCACAGGCGTCCCATATATCCAAGGTTCATACCAGCCTGACCATAATGTGAATGGCCTGCTGTTCTGTGGGCACCAAGACCGAGCACAACTCCTGCGTGCTGGATCTTCCTATCTGGGAAGTAGAGCTTAGCTCCTACTGCACCAACGTCTTCACGCTGAGCGTACATGAGAAGCTCCTCGATCCAGTTAACTGTGATGACCTGAGTGTCGTTGTTAAGAAGGATCACATAGTCGCCTGTGGAGTTTTTGACGCCGTAGTTTACAACTGCGGAGTAGTTAAAGCCCTCTGTTGCAGCGCCCTGCTGCGACGAATCAGCTCCATTCTGCTCTGCCTTCCAGGCTGTGTAGTCCACAACCTTTACGATGTCCTTAAGACCGCCGTTCTTAAGCTCCTCGTAGTAGCCACGTATCTCGCTACCTTTTGAATTATTCTCAACAACGATGATCTCGTAGTTGTCGTAAACAGACTTCTCATATATGGAATCAATGCATCTCTTAAGGTCTTCTGCATGCTCGCAGTTAGGGATCACAATTGAAACCTTTGGTGTTCCCTTAACCTCATAGGTGATCTTGAATATCGTCTCAAAAGCCCTTGTGCTTGTTATCTTGAAGTGATCGTAGCCGTGTCTGCGCAGGTGATCTGCAACAGCACCCTTGGCCGCCTCAATAGCATAAGGCTTAGCTGAAATATCTGAAGCAACTGAGGCCGCATGACTTCTCCAGTAGTAGAGAAGCTTTGGCACATGTACGATGTGCTCTGCCCTGTCAGTAAGACGCAGGATCATATCGTGGTCCTGACTTCCGTCAAACTTAGGTCTAAAAAGCTCCGTTCCATCAAGAAGAGATCTCTTAAACACACTGAAATGACAGATGTAATTGTTGGCTCTTAAGTTATCAATTGCATAGTCAGGCTTAAAGTGCATGGTGATCATCTTGTTGATGTCATCATTTTTAAAGGTGGTCTCATCGCAGTAGATGTAATCTGCGTTCTGCTCGTTGATCGCCTTCACATACCAGTAGAGAACTTCCGGATGAAGAATATCGTCGTGGTCGAAAAGACCTATGTACTCACCATCAGCCAGCTCCAGGCAGTGGTTGGTATTGCCTGCAATGCCTTCGTTTTTAAAGAGCTTTTGGTATTTGATCTTGCAGCCATTTGAGCCTGCCTGATCTGTCACCGCTGCAGTGCCTGCTGCACTTGCTGCGGCCTTAGCTCTCGGATCTGCCATGTACTCTTCTACAATACCCTGCACCAGCCCCACGTGCTCGTTATCTGAGCCATCTGCAAGGCACAGCTGCCAGTTCTTATAGGTCTGATCAAGCACTGACTCGATCATGTCCCTAAGGAACTTCTCTGGTGTGTTATACAGTGGTACCAGAATGGAAATCAGTGGCATCTTCTCAAACACAGCCGCTTCCTGCTCTTTTCTTGTTTCCTCAGATGGGAAACTCTCTGTACCGTAGTGAGTCATTGCCTTCTTCTCGATCTGCTTGTACTTGATCTTGGCAATGACGCCACGAAGTGACCCCTGGTTCCTGATCCTGTCCCTTTGCCTGATCACCCAGTGCATAGCGTTTCTAGCTGGTGTTGAGGCCTTCCAGATAGGATTATTCTTTATCCTGTTAAGCTTAAACTCTAATTCCTGGTTCTTATCTTCAAGCTCAGCAATTCTTCCTGCAAGATCAGCTGTCTTTAGTTTTTCCCGCTCGTAAGCGGCCTTATAATCTAATTCTTCTGACATCTATCTCTCCAGTATTTCATAAAATACGATTTGCTCCGCTGCGCTCTCGCAAATCTACAAACATTCGGAATTCGCACTATCGTGCTACTTCCTCATATTTGTTTAGCCCACATGGTCATGCCAAGCTTTCTGCAAGCAGAGCTTGTCATGACTATGTGTTCTTTATTTTAAGTATATTCGGAACCCAGTTAACAAGCTTTAGCCTGCTGGTCTTGTCGATAGCCAGCATTCCGATCTGGTAGTATCCTGGTGGCAACAGCCCCTTCTTGATCCTGAGCTTATAGCCAGTAAGGTCCACATTAACCTGGTCAGCAAGCCTAACCCTGATGTCAGGGCGGTACCACACGTAAGGCGCAAAGCTGTACACCTTGGGTCCTACTGGGCCTGCGCCGTCTTCGAATCTCTGCACAAGGCGCAGCAATAGTCTCTTTTCAAAGTAAGCGTTATCTGAACCGATAACGAAGCTGTAACCCTTAAGGAAGTACCCTTCCTCGTTGCTCTTTGCCGTAACGCCGTAGAGCCAGTTATCCATGGTTCCGTTGTACTCGCAGCCGATCCTCAGGCACTGGTCTTCCCTTGCGCCGTGGATACCGCGCTCGTGGATGCTTGCTGTTGCAAATGGTATATCCTCAGGAGCAGTGTAGTCTTCCTTAGGAATGATTGCAGAAATAGTCTCATCCTCAGTAAGGTGAGGTGAGTAGAAAGGATCCACGTTGTAGAGGTGAGCATGCCTTGTCATAAGGGTATCCCCCTCAACTGCAAGCCTCTCCATCTTCTTGGGATCAAGGTTATCAAGGCCCCTTGTCAGGGACTCGTGATGCGTCAGATATATGTGATTGCAGCACACATTGTAGTAGCCCTTTTCATGCATGCTGTAGCAGAAATCCACGTCGTTAAAGGCAACCTTGAGCTCCTCTGGAAATCCGCCCACGTCGTTGAACTTCTTGCGGCTCACCATAAGGCAGGCTGCTGTTGCTCCGATCATGTTGTGAATACCGCGGTTGTAGCCAAAGTAGTGGCTCTTGTTGTCGTGCATCTTCTGAAGCTTGTGAACAGGACCGCGACGAACATTGGCAATTCCTGCGTGCTGGATAAGATCTGTCTCCGGGTAAATAAGCTTGGCTCCAACAACGCCCACGTGCTTAAGCTGGGCCTGGGACAGCATCTCACGCATCCAGCCTTCCTTGACACACTCTATGTCGTCGTTTAAGAACAGCAGGTACTCACCAGAGGAGTTCTTTGCTCCCTGGTTGCACATTGCAGAAAAGTTAAACTCCTGGGTCTTGTAGATATAGTTTATCTTGGTCAGGCCGTTCTTTCTCTCAGCGCGACTTGCATAAACGCCGTATTTAACACGGTTTGCAGCGTTGCTTCCATTATCAACAATGACAATGTCGTACTTGATGTTGTCATCGCCGGTTGTTTCGATTATTGAATTAAGGCACTGCTGCAAAACCTCAGGATGGTCTTTTGATGGAATGATGATGCTGACTGTAGCTGGGGACAGCAGCATATGCCTTGATGTGTGGAAGCTCCTTCCGTAGAACACGTCCTGCTCAGGGTTTCTGTGGAACAGAACTTCCCTTATGTGACCGATTGGGAACTCGAGACCGGTTCTTTTTCCGAAGGCATGCTCATGAATTGCCAGCATACAGAACAGTACGTCTGCAGACAAAAGAGATGCCTCAAGCCCAGTCTGCTCAACAGAGCCCTTCTTGTGGGCAGTTCCGCCCAGCATCCTTACTGCGTTGTCGTACTCTGCAGCTGCCTCGTGCATGGCTACAGCCCTGCAGGCAAAAAAGCTGCCGATATAGAAAGCATTTAAGTATGAATCAGGAGACCAGTCAGGCTTAAAGTAAGGATGGATGAACTTTCCGCCCTTTCCAAGCTCGTCCTCATCGCCGTAAACCACGTTTATCTCAGGGTGTGCGATGAAGTACTGCTTAACAACCTCAGAGGCCTTCTTCACAAGCTTACCCTTAGGACTTACAAAAAGATAGACCGTAGTCTCATCCTTCTTATTGTCCTGGACTTCCCAAACCTTGCCATAGGGCACAACCTTAACATTTGGCTCAGGTAGTTTTTTAGGCACAAGCTCACCATTTTCAGCAGTCTCGTACTGAACCGGAGCCTCTGCCGCCTGAACAGGCTCTTTTTCCCTTGCCCTCTGCCACTTGTCGTAGGCAGAAGTCTTGGATGCCAAGAGCTTATTGTATTTGTTTGTCCGCTTTCTGATAAGCGTACCCTTAGCAAGGTCTTTTAACATATCCCCTTAATCCCACTCCTCATCTTTGTAGAAGCGCTCCTCGCGCCTTTGTCTGATCTTTCCTTTTATCTTGCCGATGATGCTGCCCTTCTTAGCTTTTTCCCCCTGGGGCTCATCGGTGTGAATGGACTCCGCCACCGCCTGTGCTGCATTTGCAGGAACAATGGTGGTTAAAAGAGTCAGCTTTAAGTGATTCCTGTCCATCTTGCCCGCCTCGTTTTCAAGGCCAAACTCAATGTTAGGGTCATCACTGTCAAATACAAATGAATCATCAGAGATCCACTGGCCGTTCACCGGATGGATGCTAATATTGCAGGTGCTGTCTGAAATAGGCTTGTCATTCCAGGTTGCATCAAGGATCGTGACGATACATGGTGCAAAGGCCGGATCCACGCGGACAGTCCTGCAGTCCCCTGAAATCCTAAGGTCGAGACTTATCTCATTCTTCTCATTGTACTGCTCCTCTGGGAAGAAAGAGTCATCCTCTGAATATCCTTCGCCCTCATCCAGGTAAACCTGAACGCAGTCGTCTGGTCTTGCTGCATCTGCGCTACCCAAAAGCTCTTTTGGCACAAAGGTCTTGCGGCCAATGCCGCGCCAGATCTCAACCATGGACTTGCGATTTCCTGTTACATATTTCTGGAAGGCGTACTCCTCTTCAAGGAGGTCCTTCATGTCTTTTTCAGTAAGGCCGACCTTCTCATAGACAGGCTTAACATCAAAGTGCTCGCGCTTCCTGTCCTCAAGCCTGTAGCAGTAGATAGCGCGCCACAGCTGATCCTTGACTGGAATGCACTTTCCGTAGGTCCACTCGTAATCGATGATGGTCCAGATAGGGCCGTTGACCATGATATTTGAAAAGATAAGGTCGTAGTCCGAAACAGGGTAATCGGGCTTGTACCCTATTCTCTTAATGTACTCACCCACCAGAGCGTCGAAGGCTTCCCTGTCGTCCCTGTCAATGCACTGATCCAGCAGTGATGAGAGAGGTACTCCATTTACAAAAGAGAAAATGGCGCAGCCTTCTGTTTCGCTAATCTGACAGTCGTTGATTTCAAGGTCTCCGCCTCTGTACTTCTCCACAAGGCCAAGGTACGCATCCCTTATGCCAAGGACATGCTCTTTTGCCGCCTCAGTAAGAGGGAACTTCTTGATGATCCTGCGGCCTGCGCGGTCGATGGCAATGTCTGTCCTTATCTTGAATTCATCAACTCTGTCGTTGCTATATTTACTATAGATCGTATCAAAACCAGGTCCTAAGATAACTTCAAAAGAGTTGGCAAACTCCTGGTACATGTTCTCTTTAATAAGCTCTTCGTAAGCTTTTTTCTCGTTGAAAAGAACCATTCTGTCCCGGTCGAAGTTCCTGACATTGTCCTGAAGTTCTCCGTGGACTGGAAGGTATGAGTCTGAGTGCAAAAGAGTCATGAGCTTGTAGTCAGGATATGGATAGTAGAAATGGTACTCATTCATGCCACATTTCTTGAAGATGTTGATAAGGCCGTTCCTACTAAAGGTCCTTGCAACAGAATCTGCGGAGTACCCTTCAATTCCTGTAAAGTAGCTGCCAAGGTGATCCTCAGCGCAGCCAGCAAAGTACTTAAGTCCAAGTCGGTTCTCGATAGCAATAACGATACGTCCGCCCTTTTTCAGATGGCGGTTAAGCATGCGAAGGAATCTCTCGTAAGGAGTGTCTGTTCCAATGTAGCCCTGGCCATACTCGAAAACGCCGATAAGGAAGATGTAGTCAAAATCCTTGGGAAGGTCAGGTTCAATATCCCTGAAATTGCCCACGTGGATAGTTACGTTCTGACATTCAGCATTTCTTGTGGCGTTGATCTCAGAGCGGCGACGGGAAAGGTCGCAGGCAACGACTTCTCTGGCCTTTTTAGAGAGCATGCCAGTTATGGCGCCGCACCCGGAGCCCACTTCCAGAACCTTGGCATTTGGGTCCATGGGAATCCACTCTACGATATTTGAGCGCTTTTCAGACAGGTGGTACAGGATAGGCCAGCTGTTCCTCTCCTCGATCACCTTCTGATATTCTTCTTTTTTATACTTTTTGACTATCTCAAGGAGGTCGTTCTCTATGGCGCCATCGCTATAAAGATCAACCCCTGAGTAGTGCTTGAAATTCAGGGATACTCCCCCAATCTTAATCTCTTCCTGCATATATGTTTCCTCAATGCTCAGCATCAACTACTGTGCACTTAGTGTTCATGTCGTAATAACCGACGGTGTTTTTATCAGATACTACGGTGACGTTCAGGGCATCATACAACCTGTGATAAACGGTAAAGTCGTTCTGCTCAAAACCTGTAACTCCAAAGCTAAGTAGGTACTCTCCGCCCTGGAGGGTCATCTTCTGGGTGAAGGAAATATCCTTCTCATCGCCTGCTTTTACCGGATCTAAAAAGGCTTTCTCCACCATTGAGTTGGTGCCGGTTATCTCGATGCCCATGATATTCTTGAAGGTAAAGGCGAAGATTGGTGCTGCAACGTCTTTAAGGAACTTGACGCGCATGTGCACGGTAAATTCTGAGCCTTTGATGATGGAGTTGGTGCGAGTGCCCTTTTCATCAGTTACGTAGTACTCGGTGATGGTGGCTGCGCCGTCGCCGTACTCAAGAAGGTCTGGGTTTTCGGCGACAGCTTCCTTGCTGTCTGCAGCACCTGACTGTCCGGCATCAGAACTGGCCTTGGAGTCAGCTTTCTTCCCTTTCTTGTCCTTCATACCGTCCTTACCCACCTTTGAATCGGCATCCTTCGCAGCATCTGCTGCGGCCTTACGTATATCCTCATCATCCAGAAGGTTTTCTCCATCGCCCTTAGGTAGTGGATACTGGCCAACCAGGACCTGTTTGTAGATGTCGATCATCTTCTTGGGAGTTCCCTCTCCAAGGAGGACTCCCTGGTTAAGGAGAACTGCTCTGTCGCAGTACTTGCTGATGCTGGACAGATCGTGTGATACGAAGAGGATGGTCTTGCCCTGCTTCTTGAACTCCTCAAACTTGTGATAACACTTGGCCTGGAAGAACACGTCTCCAACAGAAAGAGCCTCATCGACAATAAGGATCTCAGGGTCGATGTTGATGGCAACTGCAAAGGCCAGACGCACAAACATACCACTTGAATAGGTCTTGACTGGCTGATATACATAGTCGCCAATGTCGGCAAACTCTAGGATTGCATCAAGTCTCTTTGTTATCTCTTCCTCGGAAAAGCCGATCATCATACCATTAAGGTAGATGTTGTCGATTCCGTTATACTCCATGTTAAAGCCTGCTCCCAGCTCCAAAAGAGCTGAAATATGGCCATCTACATTGACTTCGCCCTGGGTAGGTGACAGAACGCCAGTAATGATCTTAAGGATCGTGGACTTACCTGAGCCGTTGGTTCCGATGATACCAACCGTTTCACCCTTTTTTACGGAAAGAGTCACGTTATTCAGCGCAAGATGCTCTTTGTATTTCTTTTTCCGCATAAGTCCAAGGGAGTCCTTGAGCCTGTCCATGGGCTTGTCGTAGAGTCTATAAACCTTCGTCAGGTTTTTTACTTCAATCGCAGTATCTTTATCCATAAATTTCCAATCTATAGTTCACTTGCCACAAAGCGCCATTTACAGCACATCTGCGAAGTGCGTCTTACTTCTCTTAAAAATCAGCGTTCCAATACAGAATGCTGCAACCACAAAGATCCAAAAATATGTTGAAGAGTAGAAGTGCTCAAAAAACCAGGAATCTCCGTAGATTGAATTCCTGAATCCCTCAACGATGTAGGTCATTGGGTTTAGCTTGACTATCCACTTGTATTTGTCAGGCACAATGTCGATGTTCCACAAAATAGGCGTTGCCCACTGGAACAGCTGCAGGCCAATTGAGATGATCTGCAAAAGGTCCCTGAAGAACACCACGATTGCGCAGGTGGCGTAGCTAAGTGACAGCACCAGAATGAACTCACAGCCTATATAGTAGATCAGCTGCAGCCAGTAAATATTTGGATAATAGCCATAGATGCAGGCAATTATCATCAGCACACAGGTGAAGAACACGTGGATGAACATGGCAGCAATGATCTTGATGATAGGCAGTATGCTTATTTTGAAAAGAACTTTTTTCACCAGATAATTGTACTCAAGCAGCGACGTTGTTCCGTTGGTCAGCGCTTCAGAAAAAAAGAACCAGGGAACAAGGCCTGCTGTAAGGAATAACACATAAGGAACTGTTACGCCGTCAGACACCGCCTGTGCTCTGGACTGGAATACCCTGTCAAAGACAATATAGTACATGCAAACAGTGACCACCGGCTGAGCCAGTGCCCACACTATTCCCATATATGATCCGGCGTATCTCTTTTTAAAATCGTTTACCGCAAGGCGCTTGATGAGCTTTCTTGAGTGAAAGAGCTCAACCGGCAGGACAAGCAGCCTGTCGTACCAGAAAAACACCAAAATGCAGCTGATACCGATAAGTAAGCAGCCGCAGATCTTCTTAAGAAGAGCAGTATCCGGATCCTCTAATGGATTGTTATGGAAAATAAGTAGTAGCGCCAGCGCCAGGGCTAGCACGTAGAAAGCTCCAAGAGCTACGCCCTTGGAGATTTTCTTAGAACCAGCTTTCAAAACTCCTTGATTCCTCCCCACTTAGTATCCCTGTCTGAAAGATTAAGTGCTACACCCTCAACAAGTGGCCACTCAACGCCGATATCCGGATCATTCCAGATAAGACCGCCCTCGTCGCCAGGTGTGTAAAAATCTGAACATTTATATGCAAACTCAGCATACTCGGAAATTACATAAAAGCCATGTGCAAATCCCTTTGGAACAAAGAACTGTTTCTTGTTCTCCTCTGAAAGGATAACCCCGTGCCACTTTCCAAAGGTCTTGGAATCGCGCCTAAGATCCACAGCTACGTCAAACACTTCGCCTCTGATGCAGCGAACCAGTTTGTCCTGTGGGTGATTTATCTGATAGTGAAGGCCTCTTAAAACGCCCTGTGTGCTGGCTGACTGGTTGTCCTGAACGAAAGGAACATCGATACCTGCCTCAGCAAAATCCCTCTGGCTGTATGTCTCCATAAAATATCCTCTGGCGTCACCAAACACCTGAGGTGTAATGATCTTAAGACCTTCAATTTCACATGTTTCTACTGTAATCTTGCCCATTGCTTTGCAACAATCTCCTTATAACTTATATATTTTTAGGGAAAAGAGCATTAAGCTCCCTGTCATATGCTCCTTACGGAGTACCAACTGGTGTCCCTGTGATAGTCTGATCTGATGGAATAAACTGTCCGAATCCTCCAGGCGGCGCATCCGGTACGCTTGTAAGATAGCCTGAAGCCCCTGTGGCATCATCCTGATACATAGATGGATACTCAGGATTAGGATTTGTCACCTGCCCAACCACTGCCATTCCTGCAGCGTCGTCAGCGTCACCCTGTCCATCAGGATCTGCAATTCCATCATCACCAACCAAGGCGTCGCCACCTGCAGAATCGCCTGATGAACTGGCATTACCAGCGCTTGTCTTCTTTCTTACAACCACTGATGGTACTTTTTCTGTCTCATCAAAAAAGTCCTCATCCAGCATAAAGGCTCCCAGGTCGTCACCAATCTGGTCCCCGGTGAAGACTTCCTCCTGGGTTACGTCTTCAGTAACTTCTGTCTCAATCTCTTTTGACTGGCCCCAACCAAAAAGCTCGTTGATCTTCTTGGCATTGGTGGCGTAAACGATCAAGAGTACCAAGATAAATGCACTTATTATGGTCAGTATAGCCATTCGAAAAACGCGTCTGTCCATAATTCCCCCATAATTCACAATGAAGTTCCGCTCTCGCTTCGCTCGCCGGAACACGTTCTCACCAGGTTCGCAAAAACCTCACCAGGTGTTCACAGCCCATTAGCAACTTCCACTAAGTATTTGCCGTAGTCTGTCTTCATAAGAGGCTCAGCCAGCTTGAGCAGCTGCTCTTTATCAATGAAGCCTCTCTTATATGCGATCTCCTCAATGCAGGAGATGTAAAGCCCCTGCCTCTTCTGGAATGCGCAGACGAAATCAGCAGCGTCTAAAAGCGCATCATGGTTACCAGTATCAAGCCAAGCAAAGCCTCGTCCCATGGTCTCAACCTGAAGTTCGCCGCGGTTTAAGTACTCGTTGTTGATACTTGTTATCTCAATCTCGCCTCTTGCTGAAGGCTTAACATTTTTCGCGATATCTACAACCTTGTTGTCGTAGAAGTAAAGACCTGGAACTGCGTAGTTGCTCTTTGGATGCTCAGGCTTTTCCTCAATGCTGATGGCCTTGCCGTTTTCATCAAACTCAACAACGCCGTAAGCCCTTGGATCTCTTACATAGTAACCAAAGATCGTGGCACCAGTCTCCCTTGCAGCAACGGTTCTAAGGAGCTTAGAAAAGCTCTGTCCGTAAAAGATATTGTCGCCAAGCACCAGGGCTACACTGTCAGAACCAATGAACTTGTCGCCGATTATGAATGCATCAGCAAGGCCTCTTGGCTGCTCCTGAACTGCATAGCTAAAGCTCATGCCAAGCTGCTCTCCGGTCCCAAAGAGCTCCTCAAACATAGGAAGGTCTCTTGGAGTTGAGATTATAAGCACCTCTCTGATACCTGCAAGCATCAGGGTTGAGAGAGGATAATAGATCATTGGC
>NZ_JAGAYD010000199.1 GCF_017940685.1 Butyrivibrio sp.
GGGGACGGTTCTGCTGACACGGGGACGGTTCTACTGTCAGGTTTTATCTAAGTAAAACCTGACAGTAGAACCGTCCCCGTGTCAGCAGAACCGTCCCCGTGTGATTTTATCCTTTATACTACGTCTTTAGTAAACATTCTGTTTGCTTTTTCAATTTCTTTCTGCTTCTTGACTCCGAGAATGTAATCAAGCAGCACTGTTGAAACGTTTATGAGCTGGCATCCAACAGCCTCAAACTGATCTATCTTAAACTTTCTGACCACCTGGCAGCTGATCTTTACGTGTGAGTATCCGTCTTCCCTGATCATATCAAGATCGACATCATCTCCGATCTCATAGGCCTTGCTACTCTTTCCAACAATAAGCGAAATGCCCCTCATGGACAGGTCATTAACAAGTACCTTCTGCTCGATCTTGTTTCCAACTCTTGCATGTGCGATGCGCTGTATCTTGTATCTCTCAGCCTTGCGGTTGTTGGTTATCTTAACAGTTTCACTGCCCTGGGCAACATGGAAAAGAGATCCTGAAAAGTCGATGGGACTTATGGACTCCAGGTGAAATGACCTGAGCTTGCCATAAGAATCGGTATAGGACATGCTGGCTTCTGAACAGTACTGGATCATTTTGTCATTGCATACAACGGGAGTGATCAAAACTCCGTCGCTGTACTGAGTCAGAACAGTGGATTCCACGTTGTATTTCTTGCCTTCATGAACAAGTTCGATATTCACTTTTGTTCCGGGTGATATATTTTTAACGTTCATGCAGACTAATATACAATCAGTTAAAATTAGTATCAAGACATGAAAATGTGAAAAAGCGGGTACCGAGCAACAAAGTTTCAGTTTCCACTTTGTTAATTATAAAACATAATTTCAAATGAGCTTGGGACAAGACACGGAGACGGTTCTGCTGACTCACCTCAATCTATCAGCTTCTTATACTGCCACTTCCCTGAATAGTATCTCACCACCGGGATCACACATCCGCAGCCCCAGGACAGCGGCGTTGACAGCCATATTCCTGTTGCCCCAATAAATGGTGATAAGAGATAAGCGAAAAAGACCTTTCCCGCCAACTCAGTAAGCCCCGCCACCATGCAGGTGTTCACGTCTCCGGCGCCTCTTATGACGTTCTGGTAGCTCTGCATAACAGCGCAGATAAGGTACGCAACCCCAACGATGGACAGGTATTGGGCGCCTGCTTCCAGCGCCAACATTGAATCCTCCGGGTCAATAAAGAGCTCCATTATATTGAATCTGAAAACGTAGGCACAAACTGCAATGATACAGGCACTAACGAGCATCACAACCTGAGATTTTTTAAGAGCAACCTTCACTCTGTCAACTTTGCCAGCTCCAATGTTCTGTCCTGTAAACACGCACAGTGCATTTCCCACAGCCAGTATCACCTGTATCGCCAGGGAATCCACCTTGCTGGCAGCAGTGTATCCCGCCATGACGTCGGCCCCGAATGAATTGATGAGCCTTTGTACGCTGATCCCGCCAATGGAGATCATGCAGGACTGAAACGTAGATGGAATGGAGGTTTTCACCACCAGCCACATGTTGTGAGCATCGGGGAAAAGAGCTCTTTTGTCAAATCCAAATTCATCCCGGGTTCGCATCAGCACATACAGACAGATAAAACCAGATACAAACTGGGAGAAAACAGTAGCAATGGCAGCCCCCTGAACTCCCAGACCGAAATTTATAATAAGTAGAAGGTCCAGGCCGATATTGATGAAAGAGGCTGCGATCAGGGCGTAAAGCGGCGTCCTGGAATCGCCAACACTTCTTAATATAGAAGAAGCCCAGTTATAGATCACCATTCCGCCGGTAAAGGCGAAGATGATCTTAAGGTAAGACACTGAGTATGGCAGTACTTCCGCCGGAACCTGAAGCATCCTAAGGATGGGCTCGCACAGTAGGTACCCGCACACAGACAGAACCACCGCCAGTACTGCCATCAGCCAGGTCATAGCAACTATGGTCTGCCACATTTTCTTTTTATCGTGATTACCAAAGCACTGTGCGATGATGAGCCCACCGCCATTTCCCATGCCAAGTGCAAGGCTCAGCAAAAGAAAAGTCAGCATCCCTGTAGCGCCAACTCCCGCCAGGGCGTTGCTTCCAAGATACCTTGAGACTATCAGGGTATCCACTGCGGAGTACAGCTGCTGGAAAATGCTGGAGATCAGCATCGGCACTGCAAATCCGATTATGAGGGGCAGGGGCTGCCCGCTTGTCATATCCTTGGTATCCTGCTTCATGTTCGTCATCCTTTTGGGGTACGGGGAACAAGACACGGGGACGGTTCTACTGTCTCATTGTGTGCAATGAGACAGTAGAACCGTCCCCGTGTCTTGTTCCCCGCGTCTCCATTGCTCCATACTAAATATTTTGTTGCAGGTCATTGGAGAAAATCAACTTCAAATCCCTCATTTTTCAGTACTTTTCAACCAGAAAAAAACCACTTTACTTTATATTTATGCTATGCTATAATTTCCTTCGTCGGCGCGATAGAGCATGTTCGGGAGCCCTTCCGGCGCCGTTTAAATATAAAGGGGAATCATACAATGGCTAGTATCACGGTCTCCAAAACCGTTCATGCGGGTTCGAATCCTGCTTCCCCTGCTCTTAAAGAAAAGACTGGAATCCAGATAATTGCTGGAGTTTCAGTCTTTTTTGTTGTCAGCATGCCAAATAATCAGCTTGATATCCACATCGAGCATGTGTGAGGGGGCTCATAGACTGGCTATCTCTGGGCTTTCGGTAAATACTTCATAGTCTGAGCAGACTGAAATTCCATAGAAAGAGTCCTGCCCCTGCAAGGCATCGCATTCTTGTATGAATAGGCGCCTGGCTGAGTATTCCCCTGAATCTATGTAGGCCACTAAGCTGGAAGCGTGTTCGCCAAACTCCGCCATTTTTAATGTGATCATCTTGGGGGCCAGCGCCAGCCCTTTGCCTGTGTACTTCATGACGCTTTCCTTCATGGCCCACATGCGGGTGTAGACCTGGTCAAAAGAAATATCGTTATGCTGGGCATCACCGGCCGTAAGGCCAGTGCCTGACAGCTCTGCAACCAGCTCTTTGGCAAGTTTCTTATCTTCTATATTAAAGACGTGCTCCACCAGGGAATCTTTAAAGTGCTTAAGTTTCTGGATATCTACGCCAACTTCCCTGTCAGAGACTGCGATCACAGCCATATCTCCTGAGTGTGACAGGTTAAAAGAAAAGTCACTAAGTCCTTTTATATAGGGCTTGCCCTGAGGGGCTGTGGCAATCTCATAATCTGAAGGGTAGGGCAGTTTCTTGCTGCAATCTGTAGCCAGGTACTCTCTCACAGCTTTATCCAGCAGTATCCCAGCCCCAAGGCAGAGCCTTTTTGATCCTTCTGGTTTCAGGGCATCTATTTTCTTTTTTCTCTCCTTGGGCATCTTCTCATAAAACTTAAAAAAGACTTCTTCATCTTTAAGAACGGAAGTGTCAAAGAGCATTAATCTGTTATCTCTTTTCATCTGTAAAACTCCCATGAAATCTATATAAACCATTATCACACAGATGTAAACAAAATCATCAAAACTAAAATTTTTATAAACCGGCTTTATAGATTTTTAAGCTAAAAAAACATAAATTGGGTCTTCATATGATAAGTCTTATGATAACCCATTTTCTATAATGGGGAACATGAAAGGGATATGATCATGGGAAAAAGTGATGCTTCAAAAAAAGGAACTTTCATAGTGAAAGTTGAGTATTGCCAGAACGAGACCTGGCAAGGCCAGGTAATCTGGGCGGAAGAAAACAAAACAGTTCGGTTCAGAAGTGCACTTGAGCTGATGAAGCTCATGGATGAAGCCATGGCAAGTGGCGCAGCGGTCACATTTGAACGTGAACATTCAGTTTCGTAACACATACCTTTTCCATGAGGTGAATGCAGAACACAATTTGTTCAATTATGTGAATTTTGTGTGAAAAAGCAAAAAATTACATTTTTTGTAACATTTGCTGGCCAATCCGTAGTATAATCCAATTAGAAGCAGTTTGGGGGACTGGTAATGTGATCACGCGAGGTATGACATCATGGGGAAGAGTACATTTATCGTGAAGATAGATAACAACCAGAAGGATACGTGGCAGGGAGAAGTTACCTGGGCTGAGGAGAATAAAAAGAGACGTTTTAGAAGTTGTCTTGAAATGCTAAAATTAATGCATGAAGCCTGGGAAAATAGTGAAGATTACGAAGTCAAAAAGACCAATTGACAGATAATTGAATATACAATTTTAAAAGCTAACCTAAAATTACGAATTTAGGTTAGCTTTTTTCTTATTTGTTGTAAACTTTTTGTTTTTTCTGCCGATATCATTAATGTCGTGTGGGTTGTTAATATAAATAAATGGTAAATCATAAATTTTTTATTATATTACCATCAATTGTGTTAACAATTCATCATGAAGGACTATTTATAAGTTCAAAAATTATGATGGAGGTGTTACAAATGGCAAATGATGGTAAGGAGAAAGGCAAAAACAAGAAAGGATCAATCAGTTTTAAAAACAGCATCAGAACAAAGCTGATTGCTGTAATGCTGATAGTTGCAATTGTACCTCTTGCAATTGCTGTTATCGTAAGCTATAGCACATCTACCAAAAAAGCAAAGCTGGATGCAATTGACTCCCTGGACTGGCAGGCATGGTACATTGAGTCTGAGTTTGAGACCAAGGTTACTGAAAATATAAGAACATTGCAGGCAGTTGCTGCTGCTCCTTCAACTATTAATTTTATGCTTCATCCTGAAGACCAGGAAGCTATGACCAAGACTCTTAACTACTTAGGTAGTGTTGATAAGAATCTGAATGATGGAAATATCACTGTTTTGACTGGCCCTGATGGAATGCAGGTTTTAAGGGCAACAGGTAAGCTTGTTGACGTTTCAAAAAGAGAGTATTTCACCCAGGCTATGGCTGGTAATGCATACTGCTCAGATATCATTGTATCTGCGTCTACAGGTGTAAGACAGTGTACTTTTGCTGTTCCAATTTATGGCGACGGCGGAGCGGTTATCGGAATTGCACAGAGGAACTATGACCTTAATGATTTCCATAAATTCCTTGCAGAAGAGTCTGAGGACGCCTTTATCGTTGATACACAAGGTATTGTAGCAGCACATTCTCAGTATGAGATCGGTGTTGATGACGTTGATGACAGAAGCCAGTCAACATTCATGACCAGTGGACTGGATAATGGTTATTATGAGACAGCTAATACCGGTAAGGGGTATGGAGCTATTGTAGCGTATGTTAAGTCACCTACAACCGGGTGGACGATCTGCACAGCTGAAGATCTTAAGGTTGTAACAGCAACATCAAGATCAACAGCAATGATCGTTGTTATCATTGGAGTTATTCTGGTTATAATTGCTGCCATCCTTTCATTCCTCATGGCAAAGAGCTTTGTGGATCCTATCAGGTATGTCAACGATTCTATTGCACAGCTTGCTGATGGACGCTTTTCTAAGATTGTCAAGCATGTTCAGAGAAAAGATGAATTTGGCGTAATGATCGGCAGTACAAACCAGGTTATCGACAAACTTGAAGAGATCGTAAACAGCATAAAAGAGTCTGCTTCTAATGTTGGTATGAATTCTGAAGAGCTTTCAGATATGGCTAATCAGATTTCTCAGACAGCTGAGGACGTATCAAACGCAGTTCAGGAGATCGCATCCGGTGCTACACAGCAGGCTGATGAGATCCAGAATGCATCTGTAAATGTAGGTAAGATTGGCGATGCTGTCGGCGATGTTCAGAACTCAACAGGAGATCTTTCATCACTGGCAGACAAGATGAAAGAAGCTTCAGAAGTATCCAGCAAGTCACTTTCATCTCTGCAGGATTCTTCAAACGAGATGACAGCCAAGATCGACGACATTTCAAATACTATCCAGGCTACACAGGATGCTGTTACAAATATCAACAGCAAGGTAGAAGGAATTGCTTCTATTGCAACACAGACAAACCTCCTTTCCCTCAACGCTTCTATCGAGGCTGCGAGAGCAGGAGAGGCAGGAAAAGGATTTGCAGTCGTTGCGGAAGAGATCGGCAAGCTTGCTGATGATTCCAAGCAGATGGCTGATGACATCAGAAAAGAGATGGATATCCTCCTTGAGCAGTCCAAGGCAGCAGTTGCTGCAGCTGAAG
Organism: Butyrivibrio sp.; assembly: GCF_017940685.1. Taxonomy (GTDB): domain Bacteria; phylum Bacillota; class Clostridia; order Lachnospirales; family Lachnospiraceae; genus Butyrivibrio. The sequence goes on from NZ_JAGAYD010000199.1 coordinate 6,204, forward strand.
ATGTTCGTCAGGGCAACATGGATCAGCAGATGGCACTTGGTGAGACACTTGATGCAGTTAACGGAATGCTCTCCGATATCGGCAGCACAGTTGGCGGCGTACAGCTCATTTCTCAGGGTGCTGACACATGTGAATCAAGCAAGAATGCGGTTGTTGATACTATGAGCGCACTTTCAGCTATTTCCGAAGAGAACGCTGCTTCTTCTGAGGAAACAGGTGCTTCAATGCAGGAGCTCTCTGCTACAGTTACAACCCTTGCTGGATCTGCAAGTAACCTCAAAGACATCGCTAACAAGCTCAACGATGAGATTTCCTTCTTCAAGAGCTGATCATAACACCTTTCATATGAAATAATATAAAGGCGCCGGTGGAACGCTTATAAGCTGTTTCGCCGGCGCTTTATTTTGTGGTAAAATCAAGGGATAGCAGACTATAGAAAAAGAGGGTATGGGTATGGCAGAACTTAAGTGTCCACATTGCGGACAGGCATTTACAGTTGATGATACAGAACTTAGCAGTATTGTTTCACAGATAAGGGACAAGGAATTTGAAAAAGACCTTTCCCAGAGAATTTCTGAACTTGAGAGGCATCTTAAAGAGCGCCATGAACTGGAACTTTCTGCGAAGGAAAATGAACTACGTGTTTCTCAGGCAAAAGAAATTGAAGCCCTCAGGGAACAGATAAGAAAAATTGAAGAATCCAATACCAAGCTAAGACTTGAACTTGATAACGTTGATGATAAAAAGAAGCTGGCAGTCCTTGAGGCAGTCAAGAAGGTCGAGGATGAAAAGAACGCCCTGGCTGATGAGCTTTCTGAGAAAAACAAGGATCTGGAGTCAGCTCTTTTGCAGGAAAAAGAAAGAGGTAAGATCCTCCTTGCTGAAAAAGAGCGAGAGGTTGAGTTCTATAAGGACCTTAAAACCCGCATGTCAACCAAGATGGTTGGTGAGACCTTAGAGCAGCACTGCGAGATACAGTTTAACCAGATCAGGGCCACTGCCTTTAGAAACGCTTATTTTGAAAAGGATAATGACGCAAGGTCTGGTAGTAAGGGGGATTACATCTTCAGAGAAACTGACGAAAACGGCGTTGAGATAATTTCCATCATGTTCGAGATGAAGAACGAGATGGACGAGACTGCCACCAAGCACAAGAACGAGGACTTTTTCAAAGAGCTTGACAAGGACAGGAGGGAAAAGAACTGTGAATATGCGGTACTTGTATCCCTTCTTGAGAGTGATTCAGAGCTCTATAATGCTGGAATTGTTGATGTTTCCTACAAGTATGACAAGATGTACGTGGTTCGTCCACAGTGCTTTATCCCAATAATAACGCTCCTTAGGAATGCGGCCTTAAATGCCCTTTCCTTCAAGCAGGAACTTATGGAAGTGCGCAATCAGGACATCGATATCTCCAATTTTGAGGACAGTCTCCTTAAGTTCAAAAATGACTTTAGCAGCAACTATGAGAAGGCTCACAGCCACTTTGACAAGGCTATAGAGGAGATCGACAAGACGATCCAGCATCTTGAGAAGGTAAAAAAAGAGCTTCAGGGCTCTGATAATCAGCTCAGGATCGCCAATAACAAGGTGGACGACGTTTCTGTGAAGAAGCTTACAAGGAATAACCCCACCATGAAAGCCAAGTTTGCAGAGCTTAAAAAGAGCGAGACTTGACACTGGGTGTATCATAAATAAAACGCAATAAAATTGTGTAAAAGGAAAATTAATGTCTAGTCAAAAGAATCAGAGCAGAAGAGAATTCATGACACAGACACCAGTACCCAGGCTGATACTGACGCTGTCTGTGCCAACAATAATAAGTATGCTGGTTACAGCGATCTACAACACGGCAGATACTTTTTTCGTTGCAAGAGTATCTAGTGACCCGGCTGTAAACACAGCTGCCACAGCCTCTGTAGGACTTGTATTCACTGTTATGGCTATCATCCAGGCTGTGGGCTTTTTCTGCGGACACGGCTCGGGAAATTACCTTTCAAGAATGCTTGGAGCCGGTAACCACAAGGAAGCCAATGAGATGGCTTCTACAGGCTTTGCCATGGCCCTTATTCTTGGAGTAATATTCGCTGTTGTCGGGAATATTTTTGTTACACCCATAGCCCAGTTTCTTGGAGCAACGGATGCCACTATGCAGTTTACCAAGGACTACATGAGGATCATCCTCTTTGGAGCGCCATTTATGATGGCTCAGTTTGTAATAAACAACCAGCTTCGCTTTCAGGGTGCTGCCACCTACGCCATGATAGGCCTGATGTGCGGCGCTGTCATGAACATGGTCCTTGATCCCTTACTTATCATGGTTTTTCACATGGAAGTAAGAGGCGCAGGAATAGCCACAGTCATGGGACAGATCACCAGCTTTATCGTGCTGCTTATTGGAACCAGCAAGGGTGAAAACATCAAGATGAGCTGGGGTAATGTTCACATAAACAGACACTACATCTACGAGATAATCAATGGCGGAGCACCATCTCTTTTCCGTCAGGGCCTGGCTGCTATATCCACGCTTCTCCTCAACAGGATGGCAGGAGCAGTTGGCGCTGCGGCTGTTGTGACAATCGCGGGCGTTGAGCAGGTTATTGGAGCTGAGTCCGCAATTGCCGGAATGTCAGTGGCAGGAAGGCTCATGATGATGATGGCATCAGCCCTTATAGGATTTGGCCAGGGCTATCAGCCAGTCTGCTCATTTAACTACGGCGCAGGCCTTACAAAGAGAGTTAAGGAAGGCTTCACTTTCTGCGTCAAATATTCCACTATCTTCCTCGTTGGGATAGGCGTTGTCTGCTTTGCTTTTGCGCCAGGCATTGTTTCACTGTTCACCAGGCAGGAAGCAGCCCATATTGTAGGCGTGTCAGCACTTCGCTATATGTCACTGTCCCTTCCGCTTTCCGGAGCAATAGTTATCAGCAACATGATGCTTCAGTCAATTGGTAAGGGCTTTAAGGCGTCCATCACAGCATCAGCCAGAAATGGTATCTGCTTCATTCCGCTTATTCTGGTACTGCCTCAGTTTTTGGGCATAACAGGTGTTGAGATGACTCAGGCTTGTGCTGATGTTTTATCACTGTTTATTGCAGTTCCGCTGGCAATTTCGGAACTTAAGAAATTTAACGACTAACTTGGAGATTTTATGTTTAACGAAAAGACACTTGAGCTTCTTATAAGCTCTTTCCCCAAAATACTGGAGTTCGGACTTAAGGTTACGCTGCCATTGGCGGCCATAGCCTTTGTGTTGTCCACAGTGATCGCAGTTCTTGTTGCCATGGTCCAGTACGCCAAGACTCCGTTACTGTCCCAGATCTGCCGCATCTACATCTGGATCATCAGAGGAACGCCGCTGCTTGTTCAGCTCATGGTGGCATTCTATGGACTTCCCCTTCTTGGGATCCACTCCAATCCCTTTGTGATGGCGGTAATTGTCTTTTCCATAAATGAAGGTGCATATTCTGCAGAGACCATGAGAGCAGCCATGGAGGCAGTTCCTGCGGGACAGTTGGAGGCGGGCTACTGCGTTGGTATGAACTACATGCAGATCATGTGGCACATCATCCTTCCACAGGCCTTTAGGACCGCGTTTCCATCACTGTTCAACGCGCTTATCAGCATGGTAAAAGACACATCTCTTGCCTCAAGTATCACCGTGGTGGAGATGTTCACAAGGACCAAGCAGATTGCTGGCCAGTCCTACAACTACCTGCCCCTGTACATCGAGGTTGCCTTTGTGTACCTGATCTTCTGCACTGTTCTTACATTTATCCAGAAAAAAGGTGAGAAGATCCTTGGAAGCTACGGCGTTCGCAAGTGATGAATTTTAATTTTTATAAGAAATCAGGAGGAGCATATGGCTCTTTTAGAAGTTAAAGAAATAAAGAAGGCCTTTGGAGATAACGGAGTACTCCTTGGTATCGACCTTGCTATTGAAAAAGGTGATGTGGTGTCGGTTCTTGGACCATCAGGCTCAGGTAAGACCACGCTCCTTAGGTGCATAAATTTCCTTGAGAAGGCAGATGGAGGGCATCTTTCTTTTGAGGGAAAAGAGTATGATCTTTCCAGAATTTCAAAGGCTGAGATAGCAGAAATAAGGAAAAAGACAGGCTTTGTTTTCCAGAACTACAACCTCTTTGCCAACAAGACAGTTCTTGGAAATGTGACCCTGGGACTTACTTCCGCAAGGAAGGTTTCAAAGGCTGACGCA
>NZ_JAGAYD010000200.1 GCF_017940685.1 Butyrivibrio sp.
GAATGAAAGTGTAGCTTCTGCAAGGATTACATCACCAAGTCCCATGCTGGCAAAAACGATAAGCTGAGGTACTACATTAGGGATAAGGTGCTTAAAGATACGTCTGTAAGTACTGATACCAGTTGCCTCTGCAGCAACCATGAACTCCTGCTCACGAAGTGAGAGGATCTGACCTCTTACGATACGGGCGATTCCAACCCATCCGATAACAGCCATGATAACGCAGAGCATATAGATACGGGTTGTGGCGCTGGCCTGGTAATAGTCCATGATGGAACCAAGGATCAGGTAAAGAGGCATTGTAGGGATACAGTAAACAACGTCTACAACTCTCATGAGGATGTTGTCTACCCATCCGCCAAAGAAACCTGCAACACCACCGATGATCATTCCGATGAACACTTCAATGAAGATAACTACAAATCCAATAAGAAGTGAAATACGTCCACCATACATAAGTCTTGCAAGAAGGTCCATTCCGTTGGCATCTGTACCAACAAGATGCTCCTTGGAAGGGCGTGCGTAGGTGTCAATGACTCTTGTCTCCTGGAATTTCTTGAAGGTGTACTGACCGTTTTTATTCTCAATCCTGTACTCTACCTCTGTTCCATCTTCATCAGGGAAGGTAAAAGAGCTGTCACCCTTTGCAACTGCCGAAAGAGCTGCCTCCTTGTATGCCGGACTTAAGTATACGCCAGCGTTGGCAGCGTTAAAGTTTACATCAGACACAAGAGCATACTCAGCTCCGTCTTTTGAAACCACATCTTCATCAACTGTGTACTTGGAGCCACCTAGTTCAAATTCAGTTTCGCCGTTTGCTATAGCTATAAGACTCTCTCTGTAGAACTCGTAAGGAAAAGTCTCGTTCTTGTCAAAGCTTGTAAAGGACTTCATTGCTGCTACGCCAAGCTCTGTTCCTACATATACATCAGGATTTGCAGCCCCTGTGTCCTGGAATACATAAGTCTTGCCATCTGAATCTGTAAAGAAGTTCTCTCCATTAGCTACTGCTTCATCATAAGCTGCGTTCTTGCGAAGGAGCTTATTAACCTGCTCAAGCGAATAGATGACGTAAACATTCTCCCCTACATTACCAAGGCCAAGAAGTGAACCATCTCTTGTCTCAAACACGTACTTGCCAGTAGAAGCTGCAATAAGTGTCTTTGAAAAGATATCTGAAGGAAGGCTGGCCCCTTCTGCCTGCTGGATCTGATACTGATCAATAGCTGTTGCTCCAGCATAGTCCTTAAGGATCTGTTCTGTGGTGTAGAATACCTGAGACTGTGAATAAGGAATGATCAGGCCTCCTACAAATGAAAATAAAAACATAAATGCAATGATAACAATTCCAACAATAGCCAACTTGTTTCTGATGAATCTTTTAAAGACCATCATACCTGGAGAAAGAACTCTGACTCTGGCAGCGTCATCTAAATGCATTTCTTCATTTTGTGTATTAGTGTTTTCCATCTGCTCTTCCTCCTTTCTTAATTAACCCTTACTCTTGGATCAACAAGTGCATATGTGATGTCCGCAATGAGGTTTCCAAGAAGAATAAGTACTGCCATAAATACCATGTAGAACATAACAAAAGGAATATCTCCCTGAGTTACGCACTGATAGAATGTGTATCCGATACCAGGGATCTGGAAAAGTGTCTCTGTGATCATGGCACCACCAAAAAGTCCTGGGAGGGATCCACCAAGCAGTGTAACGATAGGTATAAGAGTATTTCTAAATGCGTGATGATTGATTACACGGTTCTCTGAAAGTCCCTTAGCACGAGCTGTTCTGATGTAATCAGAATTAAGAACCTCAAGCATGTTGGCACGGGTATAACGCATAAGGCTACCGATACTGACCACAACCAGTGTAAGTGTAGGAAGTACCATGTGTCTTACCATATCTAAAACTTTTCCGGTATCTGAGAGGGTCTCATGCATACGGCTGACAATACCGTAAAGGTCAACCCATCCAAGTTTTATGGAAAAGATATATTTCAAAATTGTGGCAAAGAAAAAGCTTGGAAGTGAAATACCAATAAGTGCTATTACTGTAATAGCGTAATCAGCAAACATATACTGTTTTCTTGCAGCAAGAATACCTGCTGGAATAGCAATAAGAATCTCAATTAAAAATGCAGCAAGTCCAAGTCCAAATGAATACCAGATAACATTTGAAAACTTCTGAAGAACTGGCTGATTGAAATACCATGAATCCCCAAAATCAAGTCTGATAGCCTTAGAAGCCCATTTGAAATACCCCTGAATGATCCCGGTATCAAGACCATATTGTGCGTTGAGCTGATCAACCCACTCCTGATAAGATTTGGATCCAGGTCTTGTGGCAAGAGCCATGGCCTGAGACTCAACGTAGGAAGTTGGCATCAGTCGCATGATTGTATAAATGATCAATGATACAAAGAACAGAAGAACTACGGAAATAAGCAGTCTTCTTACTATAAACTTCTTCATTTTAGTGCTCCTTAGTGCAAAAAAAAGCTAATGGTTATTATATATGTTTGGTCTTCATGGTTCCATGGGATACGATGCAAGCACCGTCCCATGGAACTGTGAATCCCTATATTACTTAGTTCATTGCGATCTTATAGATCTCATCCATGAATGTGTAGTATGTTGTCTGATCAGGTGTGATAGAATCAACATTTACTCTCTGTGAGCTGTATACTGTGCAGTCCTGTCTCTGATATACAGGGATCTCGCAGGCAAAATCTACAACGAAGTCAAGAGCCTCTTTGTAAAGCGCCTTACGAACTGCCTGGTCTGTTACTGTTCTAGCCTCAGAAACAAGCTCATCGAGCTCATCTGAGTAGATGCGGTAGTGACCAGCGCTACCACCCTCTGAGTGATAGATCTGGAACATATCAGGATCAAGAGTTGTCTGCCAAGCTGCGCACCAAAGCTCTGCTGTGCCAGCCTCAAGTGCTGACCAGAGGATTGATGTATCTGCAAGGTCGTTGATAACAAGGTCAAAGCCGATTGTCTTAAGAGCCTCAGAAGCTGCTGTAAGGATACCAAATGAAGGGTGATCACCCTGACCGCCGCCACCGATCATTACTTCGTAGCTTGTCTTAGCACCTGAAGGAGCTGCTGAGATCTTGCCATCCTTGAACTCGTAGCCAGCTGCCTCAAGGTATCCCTTTGCTGCCTCAAGTGCTGCTGCGTACTTCTCATCTTCTGTCATTGACTCTGTGTAGATGTCATTACCATCAACATCAACTGAGAAAGCAACCTTGTAATCAGGATCTGAAGCCTGAGGTGCTGCCCATGATGTGTTAGAGATAGGATAGTTGATAACTGAAGCTGCGTCTCCGTAGTATGAATCAATTGTTACGTCACGGTATACAGCAATAACTGTTGCAATAGCCTTTCTAAGGTTCTTGGAAGCCTCAGAAGCATTGTCTCCACCAACGCTAACGTTCTCAGAGTTCATTCCGATGTAGCCATATCCTCTGTAGTCTGTAAGAACTGTTGTAAGAACATCACCTGAGATCTCACCGTTTGAGTTCTCACCAGCGATCTGCTCAAGAGCTGACTTGGAAGCTGAAGGATCAGAAATATCAACTGTTCCCTGAACTACACCGCTCTCCTTATCTGCGTTAGATGTAACCTTGAACTGGATGTTCTTTGTTACAGGAGCACCCTTCCAGTAGTTCTCGTTTGCTGTGAAGTAAACGATCTTGTTCTCGAACTTCTCGAACTTGTAAGGGCCAGCTCCCATAGGAGTTGTTGTCTTAGCACGAACTGTTGAAAGGTCACCCTTCTCAAAGCCGAACTTGTTGTTGTCATAGTCATACTTACTTGCATCGCCATAGTAGTGCATAGGCTGAACGTTGATAGCAAGCTGGTAAATAGCTGTAGCATCAACCTCTGTAAGAGTAACCTTAACTTCGTAGTCGTTAACCTTCTGGATACCCTCTACGTGATCTACTGAATCACCTGTTGCGATAGCTACCTTGTAGTCATCAGAAAGGAAATCAAGGATTCCGTTGTCAGCCTTCTCTGTATCTGAAGCTGTTGCGATATCTCCATCGTAAGCTGTTACGATCTCATTCCAGTAATCAGCAGCTGTAGGAGCGCTTCCGCCAGCAACGTCAAAGTCAGTTGCTGTAGCTGTTGTTGTGATTGTTCCATCGCCGTTGTCCTTAGCGAATCCCCAGTTAACCATTCCGTTTGCGATAGGATCCTTGGCAACTGCCTCTGTCTCAGCAAGATATCCATTAGCTGTGCAGTAGTCAGCGATTGACTGTGCGAACTTCTCGCCTGCTGCAGGAAGGTCTTCCTCGAAGAACTTCTTCTGCTGCTCTTCTGTTACAAATGTGAAATCTGTGTTGTCAGCGCCACCCTTTACAAGAAGATTGAAAAGAGTGTCTGAACCACTTCTGTACTCCTCAAGTCCCTTGATAGGAAGAGCGTATGTTGATGCGCTTCCATCATATGAAGGATCAAGGTATACATAGTATGAAAAGATTACGTCGTCAGCTGTAAGCTCTTCGCCGTCAGAGAACTTAACGCCCTCACGAAGCTTGAAGTCGTAATCAACTGTTCCGTCTGCATTCTCTGTTACAACGCAATCTGAGATACCTTCATAGGTGTAATCTGTTCCATTGTAGTTCTTGGTCTCTCCCTCGATGCCGTTGTAGATAAGCTCACCGGCACGGTCGTTGTTCAAAAGAGTTACTGTTGTCATATCAGCAACACGCTGATCAGGTACGCTTGCGCAGAAGAACTCACTGAACTTCTCTGAGAAGTCGTCCTCTGCAATTACTAGTGGTGCATCGCTACCAGCAGCTGGTGCTGTCTCTGAAGCAGCTTCTGTAGTTTCTGTAGCAGCTGTTTCAGAAGTCTGTGTGTCTGCAGGTGCATTGTCAGATGGAGCTGAGCCACAAGCTGCTGTTGAAACAGCAAGAGCGCCAGCAAGAAGTGCAGACAGCACTTTTTTTCTGTTTTTCATAAAATTTCCTCCTTAAAACACTTTTTCGCTCATATTTTTAACAAGGTCGTCAATAGTTCCGTCCTTGAATGGGCTCTTAAGGCCTACCTCTGCAAGCTCTTCCTCATAGAAGTTTTTAGCTGAAAGCTTGCAAAGCTGTAAGTAATGATTCCATGCATCCTTATAGTCTTTATCCATCCACACCTTGAACTGCATGGCTACAACGCTGGCAAGAACATAATCAATATAGTAGAAAGGATTCCAGAAGATGTGTCCCTGTCTCTGCCAGTAACCACCCTCTCCAAAGAACTCATCGCCGTCAAAGTCAAGCCATGGTCTGTAGGTCTTTTCAAGTTCCTTCCATACATTCTTACGCTCAGCAGGTGTCATGTCAGGATTGTCATATACAATGTGCTGGAACTCGTCAACCATGCATCCGTAAGGGATGAAGGTGATGGAATCCTGAAGATGCATCTTGAGATAATCCTGTGATCTGTCTCCAAAGAATCTGTCCATCCAGCCATAGGTGAAGTACTCCATGGACATTGAGTGGATCTCTGCTGTCTCCATGGTGAGATCGTTGTGCTCAGTGATCTCATCGTTTCTTGTAACATATCCCTGGAATGCATGTCCGCACTCGTGGGTTATAACATCAACATCTCCGCTGGTTCCGTTAAAGTTCGCAAAGATGATTGGTGACTTGTATTTAGGAAGGAAATCCATATAGCCGCCGGCCTTCTTGGTCTTTCTTCCAAGTACATCAAAGAGCTCGTTCTCGATCATGAAATCAAAGAACTCCTTGGTTTCAGGTGAAAGCTCAGAATACATCTGCTGTCCAGCCTTCATGATTTCTTCAGGTGTTCCTGTAGGAGCAGGATTACCATTCTTAAAGAACATGTCGTTGTCGTAGTACTTGAGCTCATCTACGCCGATCTGCTCTTTTCTCTCCTCTTGGATCTTAACTACGAAGGGAACAAAGGACTCTTTTACCTGCTTGCGGAAGTTCTCAACCTCAGCTCTTCTGTAGGAATTTCTCATCATCCTGTTGTAGCCAAGCTCTACGTAGTTGTCATAGCCAAGCTCTTTAGCCTGCTTGGTTCTGTTCTTAACAAGCTGATCGTAGATGTCATCGATCTGATCTGTCACTGACAAAAAGTACTCTGAAAGAGCCTTCCAGGCTTTCTTTCTTGTGTCTCTGTCCTTATCAGTAAGGTACTTTCTTAAAAGTGAAATATTAAGTTCTTCTCCATTAAATGGGATCTTAGCTGAAGCAATGAGCTTGTCATACTTGCTGATAAGAGCGTTCTCCTCCTGCATAAGAGGAAGGATCTTATCATCAATAGACTTGTTCTGCAATTCAATGTTCTTGAAGGCTACCTTGCTGATCTTATCCTCAAGGTAAGACCTGAATGGTGACTCATATAAAACCTTGCTATAGTCATTGACATATTTTGAGATAAGAGGAGTGATCTCATCTATGTAGTCGTTCTCAGCTGCATAGAACTCCTCTGTTGTATCGATGTTATGTCTGAACACACCAAGCTTGATGTTGGTGTAAACATCTTCCATAAACCTGTAGTACTTCTTGTGGAGCTCAAACTGCTCCTCTCCGCTTTTTGCGTTCTTACTATCAGCTATGAGCTTTTCAAAAAAGCTCTTAACCTCATCCATATTAACCCTTGTATAGGGCATCTGTGAGCATTTCATAAATCAGTCCTGCTTTCTAATTTTATATTTTTTTAATAATTTCATACACAGAATAACCGATTTATTATATCCCATAGATTAAATTTTATCAAGTTAAAGTGAAAAATGGTCAATTTCTTAAGGCGCCGATATATCAACCCAAATAACCGGCCTGATGGCGCCGCCTGGCTTGTTTACATAGCGCTCAGACAGGCTTATTTCCCCGTCTACAGTAACTATAGGAGATGTGATCTCTTTTTTCCCAAAATCACCCCTAAGCCACCACCAGGAAGATCTATACCCTTTAATATCCCAGTTGTTGGCCTTACTAAGCTCATTTATGTTGCAGCCACCAGCCAGGGCAATGTCAGTTACAGAAAGCTGTCTGTCCTCATTCCCAGAAAAGTACTTTTCTGCTTCTGAAGCGGATAAAAGAGATATCAGCTCTCCCTTTCTCTCTATGATCTTTGAAAGTTCTTTTTCATTAAATATACTTGTAAACTCATCAGAATTAAGGCGCTTTCTAAGGTCTGACCCCTCCCAGGAAACCTCCTCGTATTTCTGGCTTAAATATCCGCTGGCTATTCCCTCTTTTGTCAAAAGACATACTCGCTTCCCGTCATTTTGAAGAACGATCCACTGAAGTCTCTCTTTCCCAAGGCGGGAGCCATCTGTATCAAAGCGGCCAAAATATACCTCATCGCCCACGTTGCAGGCAGAAAGAGTCTTCATCTCTTCATCATAATATCTGCTGATAGCTATGCCCCTTATGGCAAAAAAGAGCATTGTCAAAACCACAAAACCGGCAAGTATATATGTTGCCGCTTTTCCGCCTATGCGCTTTACATCCAGCGACAGGAGAAGGCGCTTTACTCTGTTTGCAATAAACGATGAAACCGGAGAAAGAATTGCTGCCACAAGGATGGCACATACAAACACCAAAAGATACCACACGAAGTGTCCCATTTTGGTGTGATCAAAAACAGTCCTTACAAAATATCCATGGACCAGAAAGACCATCATCTGGATGCTCCCCATATAGTCAAGGGCCTTATTCTTTACTGCGATCTTCATATTTAATAGAAGCTGGAAGGTTACAACAACTATACAGTTAATGGACTGAACAACCAGTGTGATAAGAGCGTCGGTCCTGTATGTAGATAGCATCTCGTGGTAATAGCCAAACACATTACCAACCACAATCCCTGCAAAGGTAAGGATCACAGACAGCAAAGCAAAAGAGATGACCATGCCCTTGTAGTGCTTTCTTAAAAAGGCTTCTATTCCGCCTTTAAAGCGGGCATACAGAAGGCCAAAAACGAATGTTATGGTGGAGTTAAACCACCACTCTCCCATGAAATATGTCTCTTTGTAGTCGTCAAAATCATGGCCCCTGAAAAACGCAAATGCAATGATAAAAAGCGTTGCAAGAATGACCAGCGTAAGGGCCGCATCCTTGTTTTTTAGCATAGAAAAGGAAGCTGCAAAGATCACATAAAGAACTATGATCTCCACAATAAACCATGAATTGCCGTCAAGGAGCTCAATTCCAACAATCTGCTTAAGGACATATAAAGGGTCATCACCAGTGCCCTTTTTGTATACAAGGTGATTTACCAAAACAGTGATCATATTCACAAGAATAAATGGGACAAGGACTGAAGGAATTCTCTTTCTTAAAAATCCCTCAAGATAGTTGTTCTTATTCAGATAGCTGTACAAAAGCCCATAGCCTGAACTGAAGAAAAACACAGCAGTGCAAAGGAAGCCTATATAATTGTACAAAGTTATAGGTCCTTTATTGATCCATCCGTAATTGGTGATCCTCTGGGTAAGATGATGAAGGATTATGGAAAGACAGGCCACAGTTCTGAGGGCCATCATCTGATCCCACTTTAGATATTCAGATGAAAACTCGCCCTTTGGCGCTATTTTTGCTCCATAAAACACAAGTACAAAGATTGCAAACGGAAATACAAGTAATAAAAGATTAGTCATAGTTTTTATTCCCCAACAGTTTTTGATAACTCCCAAAATGCCACAGCGCTGGCTGCAGCTACGTTCAGCGAATCTGCCCCGTGATACATAGGGATCTTAACGCAGTAGTCGCATGCACTTATTGTCTCTGGAAGGAGTCCCTCTCCCTCCGCTCCCAGAAAGATAGCCAGCTTATCCTGACTTCTAAGTTCCGGGTCGTCAATATCTTTTGTATCGCTTCTAAGGGCCATGGCCACTGACTTAAAGCCAAGTTCCTTAAGGCTTTCTATTTCTCTTTCCTTGGGAAGGAAGGTGTAGAGCGTCTGAAATATGGTCCCCATGGATACTCTGGCAGCGCGCCGATAGAGAGGATCTGAACAGCCCTTATTAAAAAGAACCGCGTCCATGCCCAGTGCCACAGCGCTTCTTACAATAGCTCCTATGTTGGTGGGATTTGTGACATTTTCCAAAACTGCAACTCTCCTTGCATCCTTTAGGATTTCCTCCGGAGGCGGGAGCTGTCTTCTTTTCATGGCGCACAAAACGCCTCTTGTAAGGTTGTAGCCTGTTATCTTCAAAAGAGTCTTTTCATCCGCCACGTAGACAGGAATCTGGAAGTCTGTAGCAGCTCTTTTCACCAGGGGCTCCGCCTCCTTACCAAGCTGACTCTTTTCTATTAAAAGAGATATTGGCTCATAACCGCCATCCAGGGCCCTTCCGATCACCTTGGGGCTCTCTGCGATAAAGACCCCAAGCTCCGGTTCATTGATGTGAAAGAGCTGATTCTCAGAATATTCGTGATATATGGCCAGCTCCGGGAGACTCAGATCATCTACCAGGAGCACCTTGTTATCTATAGACAAAGCCGTTTTCCCTTCCATATGCTTCTTAATATTAACAAACATTATTTTCTCCTTTATGAGAAATATTTGCAAGAAATATGGTATATTAATATCTATACTTTTAACTATTTTGGAGGGTTAACATGAGTTTTGTAGTATTTGCAGATGGAAGCGCCAATCTTCCCAAGGATAAGCTTGAAGGGATTAGTCTTCTGCCCTGCAGTTATCTGCTTGATGGACAGCAGGTAGAATATAAGGGGGATATTGAATCCTTTGATTCCCACACTTTTTATGAGGGACTTAGAAACGGCAAGTCAGCACAGACAAGCCTTTTAAATACTGATCTTTTTATGACACATTTCAGGCCCGTACTTGAGCAAGGCCAGGACGTAATCTACATCGCCATGGCATCAGGTATCAGCGGAACCTACAACGCTGCTGTTCTTGCTGCTGATGAGCTTATGGAAGAATTTCCTGAGAGATTTGTACATATTGTAGATTCCAAGGGATGCGGCTTTGGTTCAGGTCTTCTTGCAATAAAGGCCGCTCAGCTTAGTTCCCAGGGTGTAAACTGCAGGGCAGCTTCCAAAATCCTTGATGAGGCTGTGCCACATGCATGTCAGTACTTTACAGTAGATGACCTTAATTTTCTCAAAAAGACAGGACGTGTTTCTGGCGTAACCGCCAGCATCGGAACCATCCTCAACATCAAGCCCATTCTCTTTGGCGACAGCACAGGACATATCATCTCCTGCGGCAAGGTAAGAGGCAGAAAGGCTTCTATTGATTTCATCGCAAAAAAATACGCAGAAAAGCGCATAGATACTTTTGATAACAGTGTGTTCATCTCCCACGGCGACTGCCCGGATGACGCCAAAGCCCTTGCTTCTTTAGTAAGAGACATCAATCCAAGCGCAAACATAAGGATCTGCGTCCACGAGCCATTTTCAGGAGCCCACGTAGGCCCCGGAATGCTGGGACTTTTCTTCTGGGGAGCAGAAAGATAAACAAGACACGGTTCTGCTGACACGGGGGGGCGGTTTTGCTGACACGGGGACGGTTCTGCTGACACGGGGACGGTTCTGCTGACATTGATATGTACCCTCTTTTCTGGACAATACAAATCCAGGAAGGAGGGTTATTTTATGCGCTATAGCTATGAATTCAAAAAGAAATGTGTGGAGTTGTATTATCGTGGAGAGTATCCAGATACTCCTGATGGAATAGGGCTC
>NZ_JAGAYD010000201.1 GCF_017940685.1 Butyrivibrio sp.
CATTTGCTGTCACCAAGATATTTAGTCCCTGAAAGATTATCCCTTACGAGCCTGTAAATCATCATCTGATTGGAGAAAAGAGGCTTGAACACAGCCATTGAATCTACTGCAGACGAATACTGCCTTAAGATGAAATTTGCCCTGTTGTACAGAACGGCTGATGATCTGCAGATATCCCTGCAATAGTCATAGAGTATGTGGTTTTTGCTTATCCTGTATTGCCTTGTTCTGTACACGGTTGTAAATTCCTTAGCAGTATTCTATACTTAGTATTATAGCACACATTTTAGAATTATGCAAACACATGTTCTCTTTAGATAAGGAGTAAATTTATGCAGAAATCGATGCTGGAATCAGATATCCTGAACGAGTACAGAAGAGGCTCACATTCCGTATACAAACTTACTTACCATGTGATCTTTGTAACCAAGTACAGAAAGAAAGTGATCACAGATGAGATTGGTGATTTCATGAAGAATTACGCCGCTTACCTCTGTGGACGCATGAACAGCGAACTCATTTCAGCAGAGACAGATGTCGATCACATGCATCTGCTGATCCTCATGCCACCTGATGTTGCACCTGTAAAACTCATCAACTCGTTAAAATCACAGCTGTCCAAAGAAGTGAGAAATACATATAGAACACACGTTGAGAAATACCTCTGGGGAGATTCACCCTTCTGGAGTGCAAGTTACTTCTGTGCCACTACAGGAAGTGTTTCTCTTGATACTGTCAAGAAATACATTGAAGATCAACGAACAGAGGAACACAAACGCAAATACATTAAGACGGGTAAATACAAAAAGAAAAGCTAGTGCGATTCATCCCACAACCGACTTCATCGGAAGGGATTTTCTTGCACAATATTTATAAAAAATTGATTGAAAAGAATTTTTAATCATATTAGCCTTTTCTTAGGACGTCCAAATCTTTTCTAAGAGGAGGCTTTTATATTGAATAAGGAACAACTTCACAATTATATCGCTGAAAGTAAAGGAAATGAGAGCAACATCTGTCAGATATATGCAATTAAAGATGGTGATATCGTCTATGATGATTGTTGGCGGGGGTTTAAGACTGGGGATGCGATGAACGTCAATTCTGTGACCAAAGGTATCATGGGACTGCTTGCCGGAATTGCTCTTGATAATGGCTACATTAGTAATCTGGATCAGAAGGTTATGGATTTTTTCCCTGATTACTCTGTGAAACGTGGGGAGAAGACCATATATGATGTCACTATCAGACATCTTCTTACTATGACAGCACCATATAAAGGTAAGTCAGAACCCTGGAAGAAGGTGTGTACTTCACAGGATTTTACTCTTGCGATACTTGATAATCTTGGAGGCCGTAATGGAATCACCGGTGAGTTCAGATATGCAACTCTGGGGATTCAGATTCTGGCAGGAATAATCGAGAGAGCGACTGGTGAGAAATGCATTGATTTTGCTAACAGACAGTTGTTTGAGCCACTGGGACTTCCTGAGAGAATACCGCATGGAGACAGTTCCAAAGAAGATCAGTTTGATTTCTTTATGAACAAAAACCCCAGGAAATATGAGTGGTACTCTGACCCTCAGGGTACAGTTACCGCAGGGTGGGGATTATGCATGTCAGCAAAAGATATGGCCATAATAGGTACACTTGTTTTGGAAGGGGGACTTCATAGTGGTAAGAGGATTATCTCCGAAGAGTACTTAAAAGATATGCTGGCGCCTCACATTAAGCTTGGGGAGAGATTTGGCTTTATGAATTATGGCTACTTGTGGTACAAACCGTACGATGATAAAGAGGTATATGCAGCGATTGGTGACAGCGGAAATATCATCTATGTAAACAAAGAGAAAAATGTATCTGTGGGAATGACGGGTACATTCAAACCAAGAATCTATGACAGAGTGGATTTCATTGAACGAGAGGTGCTGCCAGCCATTGATTGCTAACAAAATAAGTGAAAAACAACCCCAAATGAGTGTAATCTCGGGGCTGTATTTTGGTTTGGAAAAAGGAGGAAGGACATGATCAATTGCAGTGTATATGCTCCATGCAGATGAAAAATATTTGTATGGAGGTTAAATAATAATGAAAAACAGAATAAAGGAATTAAGAGATTTTTACATAATCTGGATCACACAGAGCTTATCACAGCTTGGAAGTGCAATAACAGGATTTGCGCTTACGCTGTGGATGTATGAAAAAACTGGATCAGCGCTGAGTACAGCAGCGCTTACGATATGCACTTATGCACCATATGTCATTATGAGCATTTTTGCAGGAGCTATAACAGATAAATTCGACAAAAAGAAAACCATGCTCATATGCGATCTTTTAGCGGCGCTTACGACGGTAGCTGTATTTGTGCTGTATAAAACAGATACGTTGACCATGTGGCATCTATATGCCATCAATGCCTTTTCAGGTCTTATGAACACTGTTCAGCAGCCTGCTTCAGAAGTGGCATATTCACTTATCGTTCCAAAAGAGCATTATCAAAAGACCAGTGGCTTTCAGCAATTGTCCCGTTCGCTTATTTCAATTGGCAATCCGCTCATAGCTGCAGCACTCTATGGACTGGCAGGGTTGGATACAGTTATTGCGGTAGATCTTCTGTCTTTTGCCATAGCATTTGTGGCATTATTGTTCTTTATAAAACTACCTGAGATCAAGGACGGAACAAGTAAGGACGAAAACGTGATCAAACTGGCTAAAGAGGGGCTAAAGTTCCTAAAAGAAACTCCGCTTATACTTACTGTAATACTGTTTATGGCGGGGGTTAACCTCACAGCTTCAGCCTTTGATGCAGTACTTCCGGCCCTTGTTATACCTCAAAAAGGTAACAATGTTTATGGGATCGTAACAGCATGCTCAGGGCTGGCCATGGTAGCAGGAAGTTTCCTTCCAATGATCCTGCCAAAGCCCAAGGACAGGGTAAGAGTCATATATCTCACGATGCTTTTTGCGCTGGGGATAGAGAACTTTTTACTGGCCTTTGCAAGAAGCTCTGTTTTATGGTGCATAGGCCAGATAATAGGATGGGTGTTTGTTCCTCTCATGGCAGCCAACCAGAATGTAATAATGCGCAATGTCATTCCAATAGAGCTTCAGGGAAGAGTATACGCTTGCAGAAATACTCTGCAGTTCTTTACTATTCCAATCGGACTTTTCCTTGGCGGACTCTTTGTAGACAAGATCTGCGAACCGTTTATGGCATTGAAAAGTAATGATCCGTTCTGGACTCTTCTTTTCGGAAGCGGTAAGGGTTCAGGTGCCGCAATGATGATGTTTATTCTTGGTGTGACAGGAACAGCCATATGTATAATCTCCGGTCAGATTATGAAAAAATATAAATATACTGAGTAAGACTCTGGATTTGAATTTCAGTGTAAAACAGCTCCAAATGAGTGTAAATTTGGAGCTGTTTTTTGTTTTATGATAAATATATTATTGGAAAAAAGAAATATTAGCTATTTGACAAGTCATGAAGTTTATAGTAATCTGTGATAGCGAACACTGATAACTTATGATGAGATCAAAGACATGCCTAGAGATAAGACACTAAGCCATATCAAAGTTAATAAGGCCATAAAAGAGGAGTTCCTGGAGAAGGGGTTTGAAAATGCTTCGATCCGCAGCATTGGCGCCCGTGCAGGGATGACTTCTGCTGGGCTTTACAGACATTATGCTGATAAAGAGGCTATGTTTGGCGCAATGGTGGAGCCACTCATTAATGGGATCAAGGACTGGACCAGGAGACATACGCAAAAGAAAAATCTCATGGTAGATAACAAGGCAGACAAGAATGAGCTCTTCGGAGAAACATTTATTGATCTTATCAGAGACGTTATCCTCCCTATGAGGGATGAATTTAAGCTTCTCATGACCTGTTCCAGGGGAACAGTGTACGAGAATTTCATTCATGATTACGTCAAGGAGAACCAAAAGGCTTTTCTTGAGGCTATAAATGTACTTAAGGATAACGGATACCCGGTAGTACCTATCGATGAGGAGGAACTGCATATGCTGCTTTCAGCATATCTGACCGCATGCTTTGAGCCAATCATCCATGATTGTGACGAAGCTACAATAGATAAATACTTAAACACCATACAGGAATTCTTCATGCCGGGATGGCAGAGGATAATGGGATTAAATTAAGAGCCGTAAGGCTCTTTTTTAATGTCGTTAGCTATCGATCAGCTGTTAGCGATAACTAACAAAATAAATAATATTAGGAGGAGCTGGAAATTGGGTAAGAAACAGAATTTTGATCACATGAAGCTGATCAGACAATATGCGGGAGGGCATACAAAGCTCATAACGCTGGGAAGGATCATAGCAGCAATAAGCGCCATCATAGTACTGGTGCCTTATTACGACCTGTGGAAGATCATAAGCATTGCAGCAAATAACGAGGACACGGCCCGCATCAGTCATTATGCGTGGAGCGCAGTGATCCTCACGGTGTTGTCACTGCTTGTGTATATCGGTGCACTTTTTTGTACGCACATTGCGGCTTTCAGGGTACAGGCGAATATGAGAAGTTCTCTTATGAGAAGGATCATCACTCTGCCCCTTGGAGTATTTGACGAGGACGGGACAGGAAAGATAAGGCGCATAGTAAATGACTCCACAGCTGCCACCGAAACCTTTATTGCTCATCAGATACCTGATAAGGCTGTAGCAGCGGTAACACCAATTGGTCTTTTAGTGCTGATCTTTGCTTTTAACTGGAAAATTGGCCTTTTGTGCATGATCCCTGCAGTTATTGGATTTGCCTGCATGATGACCATGATGGGAAAGGGAATGCAGGAAAAAATGAAGGAGTATCAGAATGCACTTGATGTCATGAGCTCAGAGGCTACGGAATATGTAAGGGGAATTCCGGTTGTAAAAACCTTTGGACAGACAGTTCATTCTTTTAAAAGGTTCAAAGACGCCATCGATGGATTTGGAAAGTGGACTACTGATTATACCTTGATACTCAGGTGGCCAATGACTGCGTTTATGACCTGCATAAATGCAATCTTTGCCTTTATTGTTATAGCTGCGTTTGTTTTTTCAAAAGATACTGTGACAACTGGCCTGATACTGAACATCATGTACTACATTATAGTTACGCCCCTTATCACAGTTGCCCTTACTAAAGTGGCATATTCCGGAGAGGCTGAGATGACGCTGATAGATGCTCTTAGCCGCGTGGAATCAATAATGGAGATCGAGCCTCTTTCAGATAATAAGGAAGGAAAAGCTCCTGCTGATCACAGCGTTGAACTTAAGGATGTTACCTACAGATATAAAGATGCAACAAGGGATGCGGTAAGTGGCGTATCCCTAAAGATAGCTCCCGGTGAGCATGTGGCCCTGGTTGGACCATCCGGCTCAGGAAAGACCACTATTGCAGAGCTGATGGTAAGATTCTTTGACGTTACAAGTGGAGAGATTCTGATAGGAGGCGTCAATGTAAAAGATATACCATCTGCCGAGCTTATGAAGAAGGTTTCATTTGTATTCCAGGACAGCAGACTTATTAAGAAGTCCATATTAGAAAATGTACGTATGGCAAAGCCTGATGCATCTGAGGCTGAAGTTCTTGATGCTCTTAAAAAGGCCCAGTGCATGGATATTATCGAGAAGCTTCCAAATGGAATACATACTGTAATAGGAGAAAAAGGAACATATCTTTCAGGAGGTGAGCAGCAAAGGATAACCATTGCAAGGGCAGTGCTTAAAGATGCCCCGATCCTTATACTGGATGAGGCCACTGCCTTTGCAGATCCCGACAACGAAGTTAAAGTTCAGGCGGCATTTGAGGAACTTTCAAAGGGGAAGACTCTTATTATGATCGCCCACAGACTTTCCACAGTCATGAAGGCCGACAGGATCTACGTCTGCGATGACGGTAAGTGCGTAGAAAGCGGAACTCACGGGCAGCTCATGGAAAAGAATGGTCTTTACAAGCGAATGTTCGATGAATACTCAAGATCAATAGAGTGGAAGGTAGGTGCATGAAAATGATAGAGAGATTAAAACATAAGTACGCGCTGTCCACACAGGGCGCTAAAGACATGATCAGAGCGTGCATCTGCGTCACAATTACCAATATTGCACTGATGATGCCTGCAGGAATACTGTATAGTCTTATAAAAGACCTGTTGGAAGGGACACTTTCAAGGGAACGCATACCTTTTTATGCGGTTGCAAGTGTAGCAGTTCTTTTGGTCATAGCTGTTACCAATTTCATTCAGTACAATGCCACGTTCTTAACAACCTACAGAGAAAGCGGCGTAAGAAGGACTGCAATAGCTGAAAAGCTAAGAAAATTGCCACTTTCGTATTTTGGGAAAAAGAATATTTCAGACCTTACAACAAATATCATGGGAGACTGTGCTCAGATTGAGACTGCATCCAGTCACTGGATCCCCGAGCTTATAGGAGCTGTAATATCTGTGAGTATTGTGGGGATCAGTCTGTTTTTTGCCTTTGATTTCAGGATGGTACTTGCATGCTTTTGGGTTATTCCTGTGGCATTCATTATCATTATCACTGCTTCTGGAGCGGAAAAGAATGCAGTCAGAGAGAACTCGGCTGTGAAAATGACCATGACTGATGGAATACAGGAATGTCTGGAATCCATTAGAGATTTAAGGGCTAACAACGCTGAAGAAAGATATATGGATGAACTTGAGGGCAAGATCAGAAATGTGGAGAAGATGGCTCTTATCACAGAGCTTAAGATGGCCATATATGTCAATTCTGCAGCTATCATCCTTAAGATCGGTATTGGAACTACAGCGGTGGTTGGAGGAGCTCTTTTTGCCAAGGGAGAGATTTCACTTCTTACATTCTTCATGTTCCTAATGCTGGTGGCAAGACTTTATGATCCAATGCAGATCACGTTGCAGAACTTCGCAGCTATTATAGCATGCGGGATCCAGTGTGAGAGGCTGGATGAGGTTCTTTCTACCAAAATTCAGACAGGAGAAGAACGTCTTAAAAACTTTGGATATGATATTGTATTTGATCACGTGGGATTTAAGTATTCAGATGACACGGATGTCCTTAAGGACGTGAGCTTTACGGCCAAGCAGGGGCAGGTTACGGCGCTTATCGGACCTTCCGGCGGCGGAAAGACAACGATCTCCAGGCTGGCTGCCAGATTCTGGGATGTCAATGAAGGAAAGATCACACTGGGAGGCGAGGACATTTCAGGGATTGATCCTGAGACACTTCTTAAAAACTATTCAATTGTATTCCAGGATGTAACTCTTTTTAACAGTTCAGTCATGGAAAATATCCGTATAGGTAAAGAAGGCGCTACAGATGAGGAAGTTATGGAAGCAGCAAGGCTTGCTAACTGCCAGCAGTTTGTTGAGCTTCTTCCTGATAAATACAACACCCGAATTGGAGAAAACGGAAGCGAGCTCTCAGGTGGTGAGCGCCAGAGAATATCAATCGCAAGGGCGTTTCTTAAGGATGCTCCCGTTGTGCTTTTGGATGAGGCTACAGCGTCACTTGATGCAGAGAATGAGACTGCCATTCAGGAAGCTCTTTCAAGGCTCATCAAGAATAAAACTGTCCTTATCATAGCCCACAGGATGAGAACTATTGCAAATGCTGATAAGATAGTTGTTCTAAAGGATGGCGTAGTTGCTGAGCAGGGAAGTCCGGAATTTTTATCAGGGTACGACAGCATATACAGCCGTATGACCAAGCAGCAAATGATTGCTCAGAACTGGAAAATGTAATTATAACCAAATTCTTAAATTTTTGTAGGCGGAGGTGGTTTCCTTGCCCGGATGCTAAATTTAACTTACAATATTATCGTAGGATTGTTTTATTGTTGTTGGGATTTTGTGGAGAAAAACCTTTTGTATACTATTCCTGATGAGATAAAAAGATCATACGAGAAACTCAAGGTCCCGCTTCTGATCATTGGACCTTTAGCAAGTGGTGGGTTTCGACCGCTTGCTATTTCTGATGGATTTCTTGATTTTAACAATATTTCCCGTGATGAATTGTATAACTATTATGGAGACAGGATAAATGACGGCCTTTATGAGAAAGTGCATCCTGATGAGAGAGAAAAGCTTCGTGCTATCAGCATTGATTTTCTTGACAAAAAATCTGAATATGACGTCACTTTCAGAGTAAGAAGAGATGACGGCTATCATCTGGTACATGCAGCCGGCTATTGGCAGACCGTGGAAGATGGGATAGACCTGGCTATTTTGGTATATGCAGATGTTCAGAAGCATGAAGAGCTGCTATCAGAGATCTCTGATAAGTACAAGCTCTTTCAGCGTGATGATTTCTATACCGACGTATTAACCAATCTTCCCAATATCAACTACATCAATAAGCATGGAGATGCCAAGATGAAGGAAATCGTCCAAAGAGGCGAAACTCCCGTAGTCCTTTATCTGGATGTGGATTCCATGCAGTCTTACAACAGAAGGTATGGAGTTGAAAAGGGCGACGATCTTTTGATCCTGGTGGCAAATGTCCTTATGGCTGAGTTTACCCATGGGATAGTTGCCAGGTTTGCATCTGACTTTTTTGAGGTTATCGATGATTATAACAGCCGCGAGGAGCTCATAAGCAGGATAGAAAGAGCTAATTCCGAGATTATGAGCAGAGCCTACGGAACAACTTCAGGGTTAAAGGTCGGAATATTTGTTGGAAATAAAGATGTTTCTTTAAGGGAATCCATTGACCATGCCATCAGAGCCAATAAGCTTGCTGGCGAGGAGATGAACAATTTCTACAGGTTCTACACTGCAGAAGATGACACTTTATATAATCAGCAGAGGTATATAGTTGAAAGCTTTGGCAAAGCTAAGGAAAATGGCTGGATCAAGGTCTTTTACCAGTGCTTTTTGCGCATTGAAAGCGGCAATGGAATGGGATTTGAAGCTCTTGCAAGGTGGATCGACCCTGAAAAGGGA
>NZ_JAGAYD010000202.1 GCF_017940685.1 Butyrivibrio sp.
CCTCCATCAAGTACAAGAGCTTAATCAACTTAGACTTGCTCAAGTCCTCGACATGGTAGGCCAGATACAATATAGCATGACCTAACTTCCGCTTACTATCCTCAGAGAACTTCTTCATGCTAATACCAATTTCGCTGCAAAAATACGGATTTATTCTGAATAATCCAAATTTCGGGGCGGATTTTCACTTTAGGCTGCCCCTTGCCAGCTACTATGCTCCTCCAGGGAGGGGCTTACCCTCACATGGGGTTAGCATAAAATCGTTTAGGGTCACATCGGGGGATGTGACCGGGGTATAGGATAATGTTTGTTTTTAAAGTATTGTAGTAGTTTCTTCTAAGTCTTTGGCAGGATTCTCAATTATCTCCTCCACGATACCAGAGAGATAGGTCTGAAGAGCAAGAATCTCCATCGGAGTTGGTTCACCGTCTTTATTCTTGTAAACCTGATTGTCTTCGGATAGCATCATCTGGATTCCTGCATGGCCAGGATGCTTGTCTGTATATTTTGAAATAACTTCTAATAGCTCATGCTTCCTTATCTTACTGACCTTCAAGGATGCCAGTCCCCAGAAAGTCTCGCCGTCAGCAAACCACATTTTGATTTTCTCTCCATTTGACAGAGCCTCGTCTAAGGAACTGTACTTGGCCCTCTCAACAGATATATAAGACTCATTCTTACGGAAAAGTTTGAAACAGTCAGGTGATACACCAGTAACCTCATTATAGCCAAGTGGAGAGGATATCATACGATAAACAATCTCATTATCTGCCACATGGGATTTTTCTTGGTCCATTTGTTGATCAGACATCACTTCTTCAGCTTCTTTAACTGGTTATAATACTCCTTGACAGACTTGACATCGTCGGTGGTACCTCTTCCCATCTTGGTATATGTTGTCGCCGTATTGACAATAGAATAGGTGAACTCACTCTTGCCAATATCAACAGATGAGGTGATGTCGTTAAGAATCAACTTCAGCATCAGTGTTGAATGATCGGTAAGATAGATTGAGGCCTTGGATATTAACGATTCGTCCCTACACGCATCGACAAAGACAAAGGCGTTATCAAAAGTATCTCCATGCGGTCTTGCTTTAAGCCCTGTCTTTCGTTGAAGTTCCCGAATCTGTCTCTGCAACTCAAACACCGGCCTTACCTGCATGTCGCGCTCTGCGCTCAGGATAATACGATGTCCTAACTCATAGCGTAAGGCAGCGCTTATATTTTGGTCGGTTATGTACGCAAGCATACCGTCCAAGGGGTCTTGAGGTCTAACTGCTACAGGTTCTGCAACAGATAAACTCTGACTTTCAGATTGTGAGCATTTCTTGTCGTCCATAACTAATCTCCTCTTTTTCTGGGGCAAAGATAGATATTTATTCTGAATAATCCAAATTTCGGAGTGGATTTTCTATTTCCTCTGTCTTCAATCTTCTTGCCATAACCTCCTATTTTAGAATCATGGCACAAAGGTAACGACTAATTCCGACACCACCTAAAAAGGGGTTGGATGCTTACTTTTTACTTGAAATACCTATCCTCCGGACTTGTTTCACAAGAGAAGATATCGACTATAAGCACTTCTTTTTCACGAATCTGATATTCGATGCCAAAGCGTTCCACAAACAATAATCTAACACCAGGAAAGTTAGTCAAACGCCCTATCTCTGGCATGGTCTTCAACAGCCCTATCTGTTTATGAATCATCTTCATAAGCTTCTTACTGAACTTATCGCTTCCATTACGCTCATCATAAAAAGACAGGATTGCCTCCAAATCTTCTACAAACTGAGAAGAATAATTAATCTCTAAAGCCATTTTGCAAAACGCTCTTTAAAGTCTGACTCCGACAAACACTTGCCCTCCTCCATATCGCGCTCCGCCCTGACAACAGCTTCCCTCATATTCTTGGTCAGCATAATCCTGCCAACTTCGTCAGTCTTGA
>NZ_JAGAYD010000203.1 GCF_017940685.1 Butyrivibrio sp.
AATTTCGGGGTTCCATCCGTCAAACAAAACCTCGTCGTTGATAAACCAGCCTCTGAACCTGACTTTGAAAGGCTCGGATCTGTAAGAATAGTCCTCCGGAACCACATGCTCTTTTTCCCTTATAAGCTCCTGCTCATTCCAAAACCAAAATTCGTTGACCCCAAGGAAGGTCTTGCTTATGTGATAAAGACCGTAGATAGGGCCCAGGTCATCGGATGCAGAAACAGTCAGCTGCTGAGAACTTGTGGAGCCGCAGGTCGTGGCTGACGCGTCGCTACTGGTAACACTGACCTCAAAGCACTCTGACTGGATTTCCTCTTTGGCCACTTTTTGCAGCAAAATATCGCCAAAGCCTTCATTGCTCTGACCATTTTCTTCGCACCTGATACATGTATTTTTGATATCCCTCATAACCGCATTAGCTGCAATCTGAACGCATTCAGACATTTCAAAATCCGCTATTATCCTGCTGCAATATCCAATCTTCATACTGTGATCCACTCCTTTGAATTCATCTTACAGCAAAAAGAGATGGCGACTCCACTTAGTTCTACGCCATCTCTCCGCACTTTCAACCAACAAGACATGGGGACGGTTCTAGTGACTTATTGCACACAATAAGTCACTAGAACCGTCCCCGTGTCTTGTCAGCCGTCTATGAAGTGAGTCCACTGATGCTCTTCGGTTTTAGGAAGGCCAAACTTTTCTTTTCCAAGGGCGATGCTTTTCATGAGGAAGGACATGTTCCGGGCCAGAACTCTCATGGTCTGGAGGCCCTCAAGGTCTTTGCGTGCCTCTCCTGCGCTTCTTCCGTGAACGCTGTTCCAGTACTGGCTGGAAGCAACTGGCATGTTGCTGATGGTGAAGTACTTGTTGAGTACATCAAAGGAAGCTGAACATCCTCCGCGTCTTGCAACAGCAACGCTGGCGCCAACCTTCATTGTCTTGTCAAAGCTTGTGCTGTAAAAGAGTCTGTCAAGGCATGCAATGAGAGTTGCATTGGGTGATGCGTAGTACACAGGAGATGCGACTACAAGGCCGTCTGCCTCTTCAAACTTAGGTGCGATCTCATTAACTGCGTCGTCAAAAACGCACTTTCCTTTTTCAGCACAGCTTCCGCAGGCGATACAGCCTCTGATGTCCTTATTGCCAATCTGAACAACTTCAGTTTCAACGCCTTCCTCTTCAAACACTTTGACCATCTCATCTACTGCTATGCTTGTATTGCCGCCAAGTCTTGGACTTCCATTTAATATCAAAACCTTCATACGTCCTGCAAACCTCCATAACCTAATATATTGCTTACAGTTTATCACATTCTTGTGACTTTATTCCTACCGGTATTTTTAGATGATCCGATTGTGTTGGCATACATGGCTATAAAATGTGACAAGACACGGGGACGGTTCTACTGTCTCATTGCGTGCAATGAGACAGTAGAACCGTCCCCGTGTCTTATCACAAGTCTTTCAAAAAGAACCTGTTCATTGCGCTGTGTACTACCGCCTCTGGCTTGGGAATCTCCCCGTAGCCGCTCTTTTCATAGATGTGGATGGCGGCCTCAAGATTGTTGTGAGTCTCGAGATAGGAGTGCTTAAATCCTGCTTCTCTCATTTTCTCTTCGACGAGTGAAATCAGCTTGTAGCCAAGGCCTGAGCCTTTGGCGGAATCGTCGAGATAGAGCTTTTGGAGCTCCGCGGTATCTTCCATAAAATCAAACCTGGCAAAGCCAATTCCTCCAATGACTTTGCCAGCCTGATCTTCAATGACAAAATATCTTTTATCCCCAGTCCCGTAATAGTCGCTTAGATGGTCCAGACCATCGTCAAAGTACACAGTCCCGGGGATATCAAGTTTATATTTTTTAAGATTATCTCTTATAAGCTTCGCAACAGCAGCATCGTCGCCTGCAGTCATTTCTCTGTAGTCTATCATGATGCTCTCCTGTCACAGTATCGAATACTGCATCAGCTCATACTTAAGCCTGGTTCCTTCAGCGATTCCCTCTGGTAAAAGAGCTCTCGCAACCAGTTTAATATCCTCTGACTCAATATCCGTTCTCTTTAAGTTAGCGTAGTCGCCGTCAATGCTTACAACTTCGTAATACCAGGTTTCCATATTATTCTCTTCCAGCCTTTAACTTTTCAGCATCATCGTTAAGATCCTGCACCAGCAGATTTATCTTTTCCACGATTCCCTGATTCTGTCTGCTTGCTTCATAGGTTCCGGTTGCGTGGGCTGTGACCTCCTGGGTAACTGCAGAAGCAGTCTGGATGCTGTTTACGATTCCCTCGTTTGCAGCAGCAAGCTTTCCAACAATGCTGTCAAGGTCAGCTGTATGAGCCTTAATGATCTCCACAGTTTCTGAAATCTGTGCAAAACTCTCAGCTGTATCTGCAGCGCACTTGCTCTCTTCTTCACCGGCAACTAAAAGCTTCTCTATTGTCTCGACCATGTTGCTTACCTGGTCCACTACTCCGCCGATAAGCTTGGTGATGTTCTCTGTGGCATCA
Organism: Butyrivibrio sp.; assembly: GCF_017940685.1. Taxonomy (GTDB): domain Bacteria; phylum Bacillota; class Clostridia; order Lachnospirales; family Lachnospiraceae; genus Butyrivibrio. The sequence continues at coordinate 2,514 of NZ_JAGAYD010000203.1, forward strand.
GTGGTCTGTCCAGCCAGGTTTGAAATCTCAGATGCAACAACCGCAAAGCCTTTTCCAGCTTCACCAGCACGTGCTGCTTCGATTGATGCATTAAGTGCCAGGAGCCTTGTCTGTGATGCGATGTTGGTGATGATATCCGTAATGGAGTTCATCTCTTCCGTAGTCTTCTGGAATGTATCAAGGGCCTGCTTTACATCTTTTCCGGCAGAATCTACTTCCTTGGTAAGGCTGGTCATTCTGCTGATGTTGTTCTGTCCGTTTTCCACAGCCTCTGCTGCAACGCCGACGTTCTTGGTGATCACTTCTGAAGAGCTCTCCACATTTCCGATATGGCTTGAGATCTCATTGGTCTGCTTGAGCTGATCCTGGGCAGCGTTGGCGGACTCGTTAGTTCCCTGGGTAACCTGTTCCATGGAATCAATGGTAGAGCCAATGGAATCCTTGAGGGTCTGCATCTCAGTTGCAAGGTCTGAAGCAGTGCCAGTCACCTTGTCGGACACATCAAGAATGCTTTGAAGAAGGGAATTTGTATTATCATTGATCTTTTGAAATCTCTCTGCGCGGCGCAGTTGGAATGTATGATTGGTCTTACTTACAAGGAAAAGATATATCGTTATCATCACCATGACAAGACCCTGGATCTCAGCTGTGGCGGAATTTTCGATAATGCCGCTTCGAAGCTCCAGCACAATGGACACGATGTTTACGATAACTACTCCAACTCCAATGATGGTAGTGTATCTGACGTCATCATAAAGTGAAATGATGATGAGCATCGGAATAACGTAAGTAAAAACAAGCAGGTTCGAGGTGGTCATGAGCACGAAGGTGTACATGATGGCATATCCCACACCCACAATGTGCTTGACCAGCGACGTGTCATTTTGTTTAGCATAGGAAGCCCATCCCAATACGTTTGGTATCACGTTCAGGATGATAACGATGGCAACATACCCTACGCTTCGGGTATGCTTAGCTATCTCCAAAAGATAAGCCAGCGAAATGATGGAGCACAGCGCAGTCATGGCCTGTAAAGCTCTTTTGTTTGCAAGGGCAAGTTCATAATCAAAAGCAGAATTGTTGTCGTTCATGATGGAAACTCCTTTGTCGTTTTTTAGATAAAAAAAGTACATCAAGACCTACAATCATTTAAACATACTTTCCCCCGTCTTTGCAATTTAATTGTTTTTTCTCTCCTTAGTTCCTTATGAAACCTGCATCTCTCTCAGGCATGCTGTCATAGGCTCTGCTGCAGGTTCTTTAGATACTTTTTCGTTAAGCTCCTTCAATGTCATAGCCGACATGATCACTACTGCAATAAGTGTTCCAACATCTGCAATGGGCGCAGAATACAATGCCCCCTCTACACCGAAGAATATGGGAAGGACTATTGCAAGGGGAACACTAAGGACAAATTCCCTAAGGAGTGAAAGCCCCATTGCCATAGCAGGCTTGCCAAGTGCTTGCAGGAAAACACTGATCGACTTCTGGATGCATGTAAGAATTATCATGGACAGGAATATCCTGAATGCTTTTACAGCAAACTCGTTGTATAGTCCGTCTTCACTTCCGAATATTGCTGTTATCTGAAGAGGAAATGCCTCAAAGAGGATAAGTGCGACAGCACCTACTATTGCCTCTGCTTTTACTATGGTGATAAAAAGCTCTTTTACCCTCTTATACTCTCCTGCCCCATAGTTATATCCAATGATCGGCTGTGATCCTGCTGCTATTCCAATGCATACTGAGATCACTATCTGGAACACTTTCATGACTATTCCCACAACTGTAAGAGGAATATCTGCACCATATTTGCTTCTTGCACCATAAGTGACAAGAACATTGTTCATTACGCCCATGATGACCACAATGGAAATCTGTGTTAGAAAGCTGCTGATTCCCAAGGGAATAAATTTTGATATTATGCTTCTGTCAGGGATGAAGCTCTTTTTATTCAGCTTCACAGTCTTTGCTCTGGTAAGATATACAAGACCACAGACTGCAGTCACTATCTGACCTGTTATCGTTGCAAGAGCAGTTCCCATCATTCCCCAGCCAAGAACAAATATTGCAATTGGGTCCAGGACCACATTAAGAAGACAACCAATGATCGTTGTGCTCATTGCGAACTTAGGACTGCCGTCCGCTCTGATGATTGAATTAAGGCCGTTTCCCACAACAAAGAAAGGAATTCCAATTATTATGAACTACCCTCACCGACTCCACGTCGGAAAGGGTTTCTGTTATGCCGCATGGCGGCATGAACCTGTAGGATGCTCTATGCATCCTGCAGAACAGGGCATGTCCACTATGCCTCTATCCCATTGGCTTACCTTTGGGAAT
>NZ_JAGAYD010000204.1 GCF_017940685.1 Butyrivibrio sp.
TCAAACCCTGCTTTCTTGGCGTGCCATTTGTTGTAAACACAAGATATGAAATTTCTAATACACGAACTATTACATCATTTTTGGGGGGACGAAAGTCATTTAAAATCCTTAACTAAATGACATTGGGACGGTTCTACTGTCTCATTGTATGCAATGAGACAGTAGAACCGTCCCCGTGTCTTGTTTTATTTAAACAGATATTCGTACTTTCTTCTTGTCTGGAGGATTATCTCTTTTACTCTGTCTTTTTCTTCTTTTGCGTAGTCTGTTAGCTGCGAAAGTACATTATCTATATCTTTTTCGGAATAGTTAAAAGATATATTGCATCCATATAACTTTTCAGATATTTCAAGTTGTTCCTCAAAAGAGTACCCAAAGGTTTTGGGTTTAGCTTTTTCCATTAACCCAAATACATCTCTTCCAAGTGGATAATCCATGCTTGTGTCGGAAAGCAGTGAACCACCATTGTCAAATATAGGGCATAGGTGGAAATCTCCCTTGTCATTCATAAGAACTGCTATGTTATGGGTGTGCCTGTCTTCATTGAGAAAAAGAGCATCCAGCGTAAGGAGTTTGTTTATATAAGAGCCAAAGTTCTTAATGCCGGTCATTCGCTCAGTCTGGTCGACTAAGAGCCTAAGTCTTTCGGCATGATCAAAAGTGCTATAGATGAGCTTGTTTAAGGAATGGCCATAATTTTGTAAGAATAGCCTTTCTAATGTAATGAGCTTCCAGCCATCGGTGAAATCGTGGCTTTTGCAACCTCTATAAAGAATCTCATTGTATTCGATAGTTTCAGGTTCGTAATCTGTGAATTCATTTTCCTCAAGAGAAGATCTGTGCAAAAGAGAAGCTGTCACACATTCTGCAAGGCCTTCATAACCCAAGTTGTCAGCTTTATACCAGATTCCATCTCTTTCAAACTTAAGCTGATTTCCTTTTGAGGATTTTCTATATGTAGTTTTAATATCATCTTCAAAGAGTTTGATCATAGGTCATCTCTCAATCTTTATCCAAAAATCATCATCTGCCATGCGCCCCTGTGTCTTTTCAATTATCATAATGGGGTCATAAAAAGGTATGTCCAGCTTCTTGAGTTCCAATTTAAGTTTGTCTCTGGTTTCAGGGAAGCATCTGGACTTTATGAATTCTTCATATTCCTCAAATGTAGGTTCAGTATTTACACCCATAGCCCTGTAGAGCGGATTGGTGATAAAGTTATGGACTTCTACCTTTCTTTCCATTTCATCTACGTCAATAATTGAGCAGACAAAGTCATGGTACATATACCACAGCCTTAATTTATATTTTTTATCAGGAACCTCAAGAGATTGTGGCAGAACATGATTCTTGATGATAAGGTCTGCAATAAGAGTGATAGGGCCGGTTATTTCATCTTTTGAGTATTCCCAACGTTCTACAGTGCGCTTGGATACGCCTAAAAACTCAGCAAACTCCTTCTGAGTCATACCTGTTATCTCTCTTATTAACTTGATTTCATCTGAAGTTATACGCGTAGGAGTTATATATTTTTTCATGATCAATGTCCTCTTACAAAAATTAAATCACATTTTTGTCGGTAAATCAACATGTTCTGACCGACAAAAATGTGATTTAAAAATAAGACAAAAGAACCGTCCCCGTGTCTTGTTGTGTACAATGAGACACGGGGACGGTTCTTTTGTCTTATTTTATCTCCTGGGAACGCTGCGCATTCCCTCGAATGTGATGCCATCGCCGCAGTACTCCATGTGGATGCTGTCGGTGCCTTCGGCAGGGTTTTCCATTTCGATGTTTTTGAAGGTGATGTTTTTTGCTTCGTGGCCTGGCTTATCAAAGCCGCACAGAAGGATGGAAGGGCAGTCGTGCCAGTCGTTCTTTCCGGCGTTGTTGTCCAGAAACCTTCCAAGAAGGTGCATGTCCTCAAAGTGGCAGTCCTCAAATACTGGAGGAACGGGGTGCCCTTCGCCGTCATCGTTGAAGGTGACAGAGTGGATCATAACGTGAGAGGCTGTGATGTTTCGTACTACCACATCTCTTACGTAGCCGCCGCGCTTTTTTGTACCCTTTATTTCAATTCCTGACCAGGTAGGACCCATGTCGCAGTCCCAGAGCCTTACGCCCTCGATGCCACCTGACATCTCAGAACCGATGCAAAGGCCGTGGCCAAAGTGGCAGATGCAGTCAAAGACACGGATATTTTTTGAAGGGCGATTAATGATATTGCCCTCAGGATTTTTTCCTGATTTGATGGCAACGGAGTCATCTTCTGTGTAGAAGTCGCAGGCGAAGATGGAAGAGTTGGTGGATGAATCCGGATCCCAGCCATCGCCGTTCCATACGCCCTCTGATCTTATGGTGCAGTGATCAGTAACAACGTTGTCGGAATATACAAAGTGAAGATTCCAGGAAGCGCCAAATCCCAGGGTCAAACCTGAGATCCACACGTTCTGGCAATTACTCATATTTATAAGCCTTCCTCTTGCTCTGTGAGCAATAGTTTCGGGCTTTTCATATTCTTTTATCTTATCTCCAAGGGATGCGATGAAATCCTTAAGGCGCACGGCTTCAAGCTTGGCAATGGCCTTGGCAAGCTCCCAGCCTCCGCCCATGATGGAGCCTTTTCCTCTTATAACAACGTTTCTGCAGTTATAGTCTGAGTCGTGATCAAGCTCGCCCATGTTAATAAGGCTTCTGTAGCATTCTCTTTCGTATCCCTCAAAGCGGCTCTTGATCATTGGAAGATAGTCTGATGGGTCGCTGGTTCCCTGAAGAAGTCCCCCTTCATCAACATACAGCTCAGTATCTGAGTGCATGTTAAGAGCTCCTGTTAAAAAAGTTCCTGAAGGAATATAAACAAAGGAGTCTGGACCGCAGGCGTCGAGAGCCTTTTGGATAGCAGAAGTATTCAAAACCTTTCCATCCCCTACAGCGTTGTAGGGAGCCTTGGTGATATCCAAGGCTTTTTTTACAGCTTTCGTTTCCACTGTTATTATGCCAAGGCTTATGGCTTTCGTATCGGAATCTGCTGGAGAAACAAGCATTTCAATTTTGACTTCGTGGGCTGTTTTGGGAGGAAGCTCATGAAAAGAAAAATGGGTTCTTTTTGAAGTGCCTGCCTTGCTGCCGTCCAAGTAGATGTTATACGTGCTGTCTTTTGTAGCAGTCTCTGGAAGATCCCAGAAAACCACAGCCTCAGTATCAGTTGATCTGTAATCGATGAAAAAATCAGGCTTCAAAGGTAATGTTCCTTTCTTTTATATCTTTTGCAATGTCAATGAATCTCTTAAGGTATATGTAAACCTCTGCTCGGGAGATATTGCTACCTTCCGCAATATCGTACCTTTCATTTATAGGAGTAGAAGGCCTTGGAACTTTAATGTCGATGCCAAGGTCCTTTGCTTTCTTTCTACATTTTTTAATAGGGATATTTCTTTTCTCCCTGTCAGGCTCTAAAAACCTTATAAGGATGCTGTCCAGCTCGTCATAGGACAAAGGCGCATCAGGCCTGAAAAAGAGCTTGTCCCCTTCAGAGTGGATAGTGTCAGGGTCGATGAGATTTTCTTCCCAGAGGGTGTCCATGTATCCTGAATCCCACTCGTCAAAGGAAAGATCCTCGAATCTTCCGGAGTAGGGCCTTTTTCCATTTATGCGAAGGGCCTTAAACAGGATCATAAGAAGCTGAGCCCTTGGCATTACAGCATATGGGTGAAGATACATTACGCATGGATCCATAAGGCAAGCCTCAAAGGCAGCCTGAAGCTCGTCCATGGCGGGATAATCCTTGATGTCCACGTAAGGCATTGGGATGGAAAAAATATCCGGCTCAGGTTCTTCTTTTGGAAGAGCCTTTACATCACTGTCGGCGCTGTAGAATGGGAAGGAAAGACCGTTGTCAAAACCCTTTAATGGATTTTTGGATTCCTCCATATTTCTTAGTTCATTCATGAAAAGATCTGCGATCAGCACGCCGCCATACTCATTGGTGTGGGTCACATCCCCGGGATTAAAGTAGTCCTTGGCGTTTTCTCCAAAAACGATCCACTTATCAAAGGTCAGATCGTGGAGGTCCACAAAGGTAGCGTCAAGCTCCTGGGCAAGTCCCCAGACAGCGTCTCTGTACTCTTTTAATAGAGAGTAGCTGTTTCCGTCCTGGTCTCTTAACGGGATTCTGCTGATAGGAGAGCAGAGGATAACTTCAGCCCCAAGCTCTCTTATTTCTCTTACGTATCTTTTGAGGTTATCTGTATAGCCCTTGAAGGCCTTAAGATTTCTGCGCTTCTGGTCGTTGTGGCCAAACTGCAGGATCACCACATCTCCCGGCAGGATCCTCTTGGTCATTATGTCGTAGTGGCCGTCATCCCTAAAGCAGTTGCTGGTAAGTCCTGAGTGGGAGAGGTTGCAGACAGCAGCTCCTTCAATATATCTTGAGAGAGTCTGTGCCCATCCGCAGCAGGATCCAAATGGATAGTAGGGAAAGCCTGCATGCTGGTCAGTTACAGTGGAGTCGCCTCCTACCCAGATTACAGGAAGGTCCCTGCGGGCCCCTGTTATTTCAAAAGAAATACTATTGCCGTCAAAGAGCTCCTTGCTGATGCCCTTACCTGTAAAGCTTACAAATATTGATCTGTCATCACAGGGGATGCTGGAAAGAGCTGGAATGTAGGGAGTTACATTGACGCAAAAGGTGCGTTGATAGCAGCCGCCAGGCTCAATGGAGATCCTGTTATCAAGCATGTTTCTTCTTGATGTGAACACTGACATGTTTTCGATGTTCTTTTTTGATATCCCGACCTTAAGGTCTACTGAGTAGGTGCCAAATTCAGGGACAGCTATCTTAAAGATGATAACGTCTCTTCCGGCAGTATCTGTCTCTTCAAGGAGATCTCTTTTTACCCAGCCTCCGCTCTTTAAAGCTCTTTCGTGGTCTGTTATGGATGTGACTTTGGCCATTTCAGGCTCCCAAAAGCCATATCCTCTTTCATCTGTATATAAGTTGTCCTGGTATGTACCAGTTATGCTGATCATTTTTTTAAACATTTAAACTTCTATGATCCTTGTTTCAAATGGATCAAGATCCTTTACTGTTATCTGGCCCTTATCACCCTTGATGATGGCCTGCTGCATGGTGGATGCGTTGTTGATAACAACCATCTTTCCGCTCTTTTTAAAGTATGCGCACTCAACAAGTGCGTTGTCAGTTATGTACTTGCTATCAAGAGCCTCGCCCTTAGCAAAGAGCAAAAGATTTAAGAGCAGCCTGTTGTTCTTGTCGCAGGTTTCAAAGGTTGAAAGATAGATGCCTTTTCCCTTGCCAAAATCGTTCACTGTAAGAAGCGGAGTCTCTTTTTCTGAAAGAAGGACTTTGGCCTTACCGTCAGTTAAGTGAACTCTGCAGCGAAGAGGAACGTAGCTGCCTTCAGGAATAAGACCATCAATAACAGTCTTATCAAAGGACCACTTTCCATGACACGCTCTTGCTGGTGTGTCTTTATCAACGCCAAGCACAGAAGACATGCGGAAAACAGTGTCGTATCCGTCTATGGCTGAAGGCTCGTTGACACCGATGAATGTGCCGCCTTCAAACACCCATGAGGTGATGGCCTCTTCAATGACTGGATCATCCCAAGCTTTTCCGCCGCTCCAGGCTGTGCCCATGGAACCTGCGTTTATACATACGTCGTAGCCTGAAAGGACGCCATTTTTTACGTCGTCAAAAGAGATATAGGAAACCTCAACTGGAAGCCCTGAAAGAGCTTCATTTACATGGATGAGGTCATACATGTAGGTTTCGTGGAAGTGTCCGCTCAAAGTCCAGCTGCGCAGTTTCCCCCAGGCGTGGAGCACTGCAACCTTTATTGGAAGCACGGCAGGAGCTCCCTCTTCGTGAAGTGACTTGATAGCTCTGAATTCATCTGAGATCTGAGCAATGTAGTCCACAAAATCAGGGAAACCTTCTGTAAGGTGCAAATATCCGCCAAGGCCGATCCTGTCTATCTTTTCCCGGAGCATTGCACGTCTTGTCTGTACCCAGTATTTTCTTGCATCCCTTGTGGGATCGCCGCCCTTTTCAAAGGTTGGAAGTCCGCCCAGTCCAACAGGGAACAGGTATGGGTGGAATCTAAGCTCATGAACAGGTGCCTTTGCCCCTGCGCAGAGTCTTACTTCGTAGCCTGAGAATACGCACTTTATAAGGCCGTCAAAGCCAAACTCAGTAAAGCGCTCGCCGTAGGGCTCAACGCCAACCCAGCTGTCGTCATAGAACACATAAGCCTGTTTGCCGTAGCTGTGAACCAGGTCCACAAGTTTTTTTCCAAAAGAAACTACGAACTGATTGACGTGGTCCATGTAGTCGCGCTGCGTCTTAACAGGTGGAGTGTGAGTTACGTGGAAAGCCCCCTTATTGATAAAGTCCTCGGCTGTAAGTCTGTAGCCGTACTTGTCAGCAAACTGATCAAGCATGCGAGGGCTTACTGTGAAGTCGTAGGAACCCCAGTCTGTAAAGAGATTGCGGTTTCTGGAGCTTGATCCCCACATCCAGACAAAGTTGTAGAACATGGAAGTAAAGCGAACAACATTGGTAGAAGGATGTGATTCGCACCAGTTCTTAAGCCAGTCCAAAAGGTACTCCTGAGTCTCGGGGTAGATCGGATCTACCTGCATCAGGTGCTCCTTGTTCCAGTTGTTGGTAGTGTGATTGTACATGGAAATCTCTTCCCAGATCCTGTAAGCAAGGAAACTTACAGTGTATCTGTGGAAGGGTATTGCGCTGCTGATGATGACATTCTGAGCTTCTTTTTCATATGTCCAGAAGCTGCTTTTTACTTCCTTGCCAGTGGTCCTGTCAAAGACCTGCCAGTACTTCATGGAGTCTGCAGAGTCGTTTACAGCAAACTGCTGGTCAAAGAAATCGTCCATAAGATGGAAGGTCAAAAATGAATCCCTGGCGACCTTAGGCTGAGTCATTAAAAATGTCTGCTGAAGCTTGTCAGTATTCTTTTTGGCCCACTCATTGTGGTCTCTTATGATGCAGATGGTTGAGTAGATATTGTAATCAGAATTTACAATCTCATCAGACAGGACAGTGCCGTCGCTGTCTCTTATCACATCTGCGCCCCATTTGTCTGCAAGCTCTAAAGTGAGCTTTTCGTAGCCTGCTTCACCTGGGAGAGTGAAGCTCCCCTTTGTGTGAGGTATGTTGTTCGCCATTGTTATTTCCCCCGAAATATAGCTTTTTATGTTTCAAAGAGCTCCGTCGCTCCTTATTTTGTCGTAGTTTAAAAGCTTTGAAAGATAAGCAAGTGCAAGCCCCTGGCCCCATCCCTGGATCCAATCTCTGGAAATGCCGCGATATCCTTCTCTGTCCTTCATTACTGCAGTTCCCCCTGATACGTTGAGAACCCTGCCATCCTCAGACACGTTTTTAAGAATGCCTGCAGTTGCCTTGTTGATGTACTTGATGTGAAGAGGATTGCCCTTGTTTATCATGGCAGCTGCGATTCCGCAGGAAGCAGACACTTCTTCGTAGGATTCAGGATCATCAAGGATTGTCCTAAAGAGTCCGTCCTCTGTCTGGAGAAGCTTGATGGATGCCAGCTGCTCGTTAAGCGAGCCGACAATATCAAGGAACTTAGGATACAGATAGCACTCAGGAAGTGTTCTTCCAACTTCAGACATGGTGTAGGCTGCCCAGGCATTGGCTCTGCCCCAGAAAAATCCTGACATGTGGTCCCCTGTGATGTTGTTGTAGCCATGGTAGAAAAGACCTGTTGCAGGATCCTGAAGATACTTGATGTGCCAGTAATACTGGTTGAGAGCATCATCAATAAGGGCTTCGTCCTTGAGCATGACGCCTGCCCTTAACAGGAAGAATGCAGCCATGAAAAGAGTGTCTGCCCAGCACTGCTCAGGGAAGTCGTTGTTTACTGATACTGTGTGCTGAAGCACGTGATCTCCAAACCTTAAGGCTTCATTTTCTATGTAGTCGATCTTGCTCTTTGCGATATCAAGGTACTTCTCATCCCCTGAATACTCATAGAGAGAAAGCATTGCATGGCCCATGGCACAGGTGTTTACTGTCCATGATGGAAGACCAAGCTCGATGTACTCATCGATCCTGTCCTTTAGAAGCTCAATGTATTCCTTGTTACCTGTGGCAGCATAGGCTTCGCATACTCCGTAGTATGCAACACCTCCTGGCCAGTCCCAGGTAAGATCCATGCGCATTGTGCGCTTTACTATCTTGTCGATAACGCTTTCGATTTCTTTTTTGTCATAAGTCAGACTAGCCATAAATCCATTCCTTTCAGGCATAACTATGGTATTTTGTCCAAATTATATTTTTATATGGTCGAAAAGTCTAATCATGTAGGTTAAAAAACTGTGCAATTTCAACTTTTTGATGGTAATATATTTTTGGATGTGATGATCGATAATTTGATATTTATTCATATTAGAGGAAAAGAGTATGTCAAAACCAAAGAAAACCCTTATAGAATACAGAAATTATGAGCTTCCACTGCATTTTCCGGTGTTGGTCTTGACTGGAGAAGAGTGGTACATATCTGATGTTAAGTCAGGTAAACTCCATTTCCACAACTGCCTTGAAATAGGCATCTGCCACAAGGACAGCGGCTTTATGGAGTTTGGCAGCGAGGTTGTTCCGGTAAAGGCGGGAGATGTGACCTTTGTTTCAAGAAATGTCCCCCACACCACATATTCAACCAAGGGCCAGAGCAGCCTTTGGTCATACATTTTCGTCAATCCCGACGAGCTGCTTAAGGGCGTATTTGACGGATCTTCTCCCTATGCGGATTTGTTTCTTGATATGACTCAGAACCTGCAGCTGGTGCTGGATAAGGCCACCTACAGGGAAGTCTACTTATTAATAGAACAAATCCTTGATGAGATGATGAAAAAAGATATGAACTACCAGCTGTCTGTTAAGGGGCTGTTCCTTACTCTTTTCATGAAGCTTATGAGAATCTACGCAGGCCAGAGGCAGGAGCTTTTAGAGAAAAAAGAATCCCATGAAAACGCCATTGTAATAACCCCGGCTCTTGAGTACATCAGGGAAAATTACATGCAGGATTTTTCTATAGAAGATCTGGCTGACATGTGTCATTTAAGCCAGACACACTTCAGGAGGATATTCCACGAGATCATGAACACGAGCCCTCTGGACTACCTGAACACCACAAGGATACTGCAATCCTGCATACTTTTAAGGACTACGGAGGACTCCATTTTATCAGTATCTGAGCAGGTTGGATTTAGATCTGTATCCAGTTACAACAGGCACTTTGCGGAAAAGATGGGCTCCCAGCCCAGCGACTTCAGGCGCAAGATGACCAAGATCGACAATGCTTCTATTATGAAATATACCGGTTGGACCCAGGCGGAGAAACTTACTGAGAGCAGGAAATGACAAGGCGGACGGTTTGCTGACACGGTTTGCTGACACGGGGACAAGACACGGGGGTGGTTCTGCTGACAAGACACGGGGACGGTTCTACTGTCTCATTGCACGCAATGAGACAGTAGA
>NZ_JAGAYD010000205.1 GCF_017940685.1 Butyrivibrio sp.
TCCGGCGCGTATGTAAATGGGTGGTATAACGAGTGTATATTATTGGCCTCGTCCTTTTTACAAGGACGGGGCTTTTTATGTGATGAAAGGAGCTCAAAATGTATAACAAAGTCGATACCGATATGAATTTTGTCGGCAGAGAAAAGAAGATTGAAGAGTTTTGGAAAAAAGAAGACATTTTCCAGAAGAGCGTCGATACCCGCAGCCAGGGTGAGATGTATATGTTCTATGATGGACCTCCAACAGCTAATGGTAAGCCTCATATTGGACACGTTCTTACCCGTGCTATCAAGGATATGATCCCAAGATACCGTACAATGAAGGGCTACACTGTTCCCCGTAAGGCTGGTTGGGACACTCACGGACTTCCTGTAGAGCTGGAAGTTGAGAAGATGCTTGGTCTTGACGGCAAAGAGCAGATCGAAGAGTACGGCATTGAGCCTTTCATTAAGAAGTGTAAGGAATCTGTGTGGAAGTACAAGGGAATGTGGGAAGATTTCTCAGGTACAGTCGGATTCTGGGCTGACATGGAACATCCTTACATCACATATGACGACAACTTTATCGAGTCCGAGTGGTGGGCTCTTAATGAGATCTGGAAGAAAGGTCTTTTATACAAGGGATTTAAAGTAGTCCCTTACTGCCCTCGCTGTGGCACACCTCTTTCATCTCACGAGGTAGCACAGGGCTACAAGACATTAAAAGAGCGCACAGCGGTTGTTCGTTTTAAGGTTACAGGGGAAGACGCTTACTTCCTTGCTTGGACAACAACACCATGGACACTTCCTTCAAACATCGGTCTTTGCGTAAACCCTGATGAGAAGTATGTCAAGGTTAAGGCAGCAGATGGATATACTTATTACCTGGCAGAGGCTCTGGCAGACACAGTTCTTGGCGGTCTGGCAAAAGAGGAAGGCCAGAAGGCATATGAAGTACTTGAGACCTATGTTGGAACAGATCTTGAGCACAAGGAATATGAGCCACTTTATCAGTGTGCCAAGGATGAGGCTGACAAGCAGCACAAGAAGGCATTCTTTATCTACTGTGACAACTATGTAACCATGTCAGATGGTACCGGTATCGTACATATCGCTCCTGCATTTGGTGAAGACGACGCAAGAGTAGGACGCAAGTACGACGCACCACTTGTACAGATGGTTGACAGCGAAGGAAGACTTAAACCTGAGACACCTTTTGCAGGCTACAGATGTAAGCCTACACAGAAGGAAATGGATGAGGGCGCAATAAGTGCAGATCCAGAGGTACTTAAGGACCTTGACGCAAGGGGACTTCTTTTCTCAGCACCTAAGATGGAGCACGATTATCCTCACTGCTGGAGATGCGGAACACCACTTCTGTACTACGCTCGTTCTTCATGGTTCATCAAGGTTACCGAGGTTAAGGACGACCTTATCCGCAACAACAAGGAGATCAACTGGGTTCCAGAGTCAATCGGTAAGGGACGTTTTGGCGACTGGCTTGAGAACATTCAGGACTGGGGTATTTCCCGTGACAGATACTGGGGAACTCCTCTTAATATCTGGGAGTGCGACGACTGCGGCCACCAGCTCTCTGTAGGTTCAAGAAAAGAACTTGCTGAGCTTTCAGGAGATCCTGCAGCTGAAACAGTTGAGCTTCACAGACCATATATCGACAAGTTCGAGATCACATGTCCTAAGTGCGGCAAGAAGATGCACAGGGTAAAAGAGGTTATTGACTGCTGGTTTGATTCAGGAGCAATGCCATTTGCACAGCTCCACTACCCATTTGAGAATAAGGAGCTCTTTGAGAAGCAGTTCCCTGCTGAGTTCATCTCAGAGGCTGTAGACCAGACAAGAGGATGGTTCTATTCACTTCACGCAGAGGCAACACTTCTTTTCAACAAGCCTGCATTCAAGAACGTCATCGTTCTTGGTCTTGTTCAGGATGAGAACGGACAGAAGATGAGTAAGTCAAAGGGCAACGCTGTTGATCCTTTCGAGGCTTTGGAGAAATACGGCGCAGATGCCATCAGATGGTATTTCTACACCAACTCAGCTCCATGGCTTCCAAGCCGCTTCTCAGGAGATGCGGTTATGGAGGGACAGCGTAAGTTCCTTGGTACACTTTGGAATACTTATGCATTCTTTACACTGTATGCAAATATTGATGGCTTTGATGCTGCTAACTACAAGCTTGAACTTGATAAGCTCACAGTTATGGATAAGTGGCTTCTTTCTAAGCTTAACAGCTGCGTAAAGGCTGTTGATGAGAACCTGAATAATTATAGGATCCCAGAAGCTGGTAAGGCCCTTGATAACTTTGTTGACGAGATGAGTAACTGGTACGTTCGTCGTTCAAGAGAGAGATTCTGGGCTAAGGGAATGGAGCAGGATAAGATCTCTGCTTACATGACTCTTTACACAGCTCTTGTAACTGTATCCAAGGCAGCAGCTCCTATGGTTCCATTCATGACCGAGGAGATCTACCAGAACCTTGTAAGAAACAGCTTTAAGGATGCGCCAGAGTCTATCCATCTTTGCGACTTCCCAGTTGTAGATGAGTCACTCATCGACGCTAAACTTGAGAAGGACATGGAGGAAGTCCTCGACATCGTTGTTCTTGGAAGAGCAGCAAGAAATGCTGCAAACATCAAGAACCGTCAGCCAATCGGCCAGATGTATGTCAAGGCAGAGCAGACTGTAGGCGAGTTCTATACAGACATTATCAGAGAAGAGCTCAACGTCAAGAACGTTGCATTTACAGATGATGTAAGAGACTTTACAAGCTACAGCTTCAAGCCACAGCTTAAGACTTTAGGACCTAAGTACGGCAAGAACATCGGAGCTATCAAGTCTTACCTTGAGACACTTGATGGCAATGCTACAATGGATGAGCTTAACACAAATGGTTCTATCAAGTTCACAGTTAATGATGTGGATGTTGAGCTTGTTAAGGATGATCTCCTTATCGAGATGGCTCAGAAGGAAGGCTTCATTTCTCAGGAGAACTGGGGAATCACAGTTGTGCTTGACACTAACCTTACACAGGAGCTCATAAACGAAGGCTTTGTTCTTGAGGTTATCAGTAAGGTTCAGACCATGCGTAAGGATTCCGGATTCGAAGTTATGGATCACATCAAGGTTTCCTTAAATGGCAACGACAAGCTTGCTGAAATTGTTAAGGCCAATGAGAGCAGCATCGCAACCAAGGTTCTTGCAAACGAAGTTGTTTACGGCTCTGATGTAGCTAACGCAAAAGAGTGGGATATCAACGGCGAAAAGGTTACAATCGGTGTTGAGAAGGTTTAAGGTTCACGGTAGAGCCATGCGAATTATTTTCGCATGGCTCTTTTTTACGCACAGTTTACGGATATTTTATAGAATTGTGTATGAATTTGCGGTAAAATAGATAGGTAAATTTGTGTTTATGAGGAGGATATGATGAAGAAAAAGAAGATGTCCTTTGACAAGGACCTGTTCAAGAGAAGCGTCCAGTACAATGTTAAGACTCTGTACAGGAAGACTATGGAAGAGGCAGAGCCTCAGGAACTGTATCAGGCAGCGGCTTATGCCATCAAGGATGCCATCGTTGACCACTGGATGACTACTCAGAAGGCAGCAGCCGAGCAGGATCCTAAGATTGTTTACTACATGTCCATGGAATTCCTTATGGGAAGGGCGTTTGGTAACAATATCATCAATCTTCAGGCATATAAACCAGTTAAGGATGCCCTTGATGAACTGGGAATAGATGTAAATGTACTTGAGGATCAGGAACCGGATCCAGCCCTTGGAAATGGCGGCCTTGGAAGACTTGCAGCATGCTTTCTTGATTCCCTTTCAACACTTGGATACATGGCTTATGGCTGCGGTATCCGCTACAAATATGGTATGTTCCGCCAGAAGATAAGAGACGGCTATCAGGTTGAGGTTCCGGATACATGGCTTGAGAACGGCAATCCGTTTGAACTTAGAAGAAACGAGTACGCCAAGGAAGTTAAATTTGGCGGCTATGTAAATATGTACACTGATGATCGTGGCAGAACAGTGTTCAAACAGGAGGGATATCAGGTTGTTAAGGCTGTTCCTTACGATCTTCCTGTTGTAGGATACGGAAACGGCGTTGTAAACACCTTAAGGATCTGGGATGCGGAGCCTATCCAGTGCTTCCAGCTTGATTCCTTTGACAAGGGCGATTATCAGAAGGCTGTTGAGCAGGAGAACCTTGCAAGCCAGCTCTGCGAAGTCCTTTACCCCAATGACAATCACATCGCAGGAAAAGAGCTAAGACTTAAGCAGCAGTATTTCTTTATCTCTGCTTCA
>NZ_JAGAYD010000206.1 GCF_017940685.1 Butyrivibrio sp.
AACCTCTTAAGAAGATAAAGGTTCCGGTTCACGAGATTTCCATGATGATGTCAATTGCTCTTCGTTTCATTCCTATTCTCATGGAGGAAACTGACAAGATCATGAAGGCTCAGATGGCAAGAGGCGCTGATTTTGAGAGCGGCTCTCTTATGAACAGAGCAAGGAGCCTGATACCGCTTCTTGTTCCGCTTTTTGTATCGGCCTTCAGAAGGGCCAATGACCTTGCAATGGCCATGGAAGCCAGGTGCTACCGCGGCGGTGAGGGCAGGACCAAGATGAAGCCCCTTATATACAAGAGGCGCGATTTTATTGCATATGTAGTGATTGTTCTTTATATAGTAGCCATCATTGTGCTTGGCAGAATGATGTTTGCGTGATCTTGAAAGCGCCTTGATTATAGGCGGTATGGCACGGTGTATATGAAACGTATTATGCTGACGGTTTCTTATGACGGAACCGCTTATAACGGCTGGGCGCTGCAAAAGAGCACCCACAATACAATTGAAGAGATGCTGAACAGAGCTATCCACGGTCTAACGGGAGAAGAGGTGCAGGTTATCGGCGCAAGCCGCACGGACGCAGGGGTTCATGCCTATGGGAATGTGGCGGTCTTTGATACTAAGAGCACTATTCCGGGAGATCGGTTTTCTTTTGCCCTGAACCATATCCTTCCCGAAGATATAAGGGTGGTGGAGTCAAGGGAAGTTGCACCAGAGTTCCATCCAAGGCACTGCAACACGGAAAAGACCTATGAATACAGGGTACTTAATACAAGGACGGAGGTGCCAACAAAGCGCCTGTACACCTATCACTTCAGCATGCCACTTAACGAGGCGGTCATGCAGGAGGCAGGGCAGTACCTTGTGGGAGAGCACGATTTTACAAGCTTTTGCAATGTGGAATCCCAGGCTGCAAGCCATGTGCGAACTATCAAGGATGTAAATGTAAGGCGAGAAGGCGACGAAGTCATTATCTCCGTTACAGGAAATGGCTTTTTATATAACATGGTCAGGATAATAGCCGGAACCCTTATCCAGATAGGTAGGGGGAAGGGAGAGCCCTCTGATGTTCAGAGAATGATCGAGGCAAAAGACAGGTCGGCAGCAGGACCTACTGCACCTGCCCAGGGACTGTTTCTTATAAAGTATGTATTTGTTGATGGAATCCCAGAAAACTGTTGACAAATTAAGGCCTTTGGTCATATAATATCATTCGCGTGACAAAGTTAGTTCTATAACTATGCCCGCACGAAATCACAAATGACATATTGATGTCCCGGTAAGCTTCAATGTGTTCATATATCTGCACAGATCAGGTGAAGGGTCCATGCAGGCGATGCAATTTAGTAATTGTTCTATTTTGTAAAGGAGAAACATGATGAAAACTTTTATGCCTAGTGCAACTACAGTTGAAAAGAAGTGGTATGTAGTTGATGCTACAGATATGACACTTGGACGTCTTGCATCAAACGTAGCAAACGTTCTTAGAGGCAAGAATAAGCCTATCTACACACCTAACATTGACACAGGTGATTATGTGATCGTTATCAATGCTGAGAAGATCAAGGTAACTGGTAAGAAGATGGACCAGAAGATGTACTGGCACCACACAGAGTATGTTGGACATCACAAGGAGTTCTCACTCCGTCAGATGCTTCAGGATCACCCTGAGAGAGTTGTTGAGCACGCTGTTAAGGGAATGCTTCCTAAGGGATCTCTTGGAAGAGAGATGTATGGCAAGCTCCATGTATACGCAGGTAGCGAGCACCCACATGCAGCTCAGAAGCCTGAGGTATTAACATTTTAATCTGAGAGGAGAATAAGAAAATGGCAAAGTCAGCTAATTACTACGGAACAGGTAGAAGAAAAAAGTCAATCGCCAGAGTTTATCTTATGGCTGGTAATGGAAATATAACAATCAACAAGAGACCTATCGATGAGTACTTTGGCCTTGAGACTCTTAAGGTTATCGTTCGTCAGCCACTCGTAGCTACAGAGACATCAGACAAGTTCGATGTAGTTGTTACAGTAAGAGGCGGCGGCACAACAGGTCAGGCTGGTGCTATCAGACATGGTATTTCAAGAGCTCTTCTTCAGGCAGACTCAGATGAGTACAGACCTGTACTTAAGAAGGCTGGATACCTTACAAGAGACCCTCGTATGAAGGAAAGAAAGAAGTACGGCTTAAAGAAAGCTCGTCGTGCTCCACAGTTCTCAAAGAGATAATGCGCGTTTCTACAAGCGATGCGAATACAAAAAGGGATTGCTCCCGCAAGTTTACTTGCTGGGGAGCAATCCCTTTTTTGTATTCATAGCGCGACAGCGCGACATGAAATAGCCCGAAGGGCTATGAATGGCATCGCTTGTAGGATGAACAAGAATGCCGCGACAACGAGAAATAAGTTAAAAGGATTAAATTTGAATAAACATTTCAGAAAATCCATTAGTTATTGAAATAATTAGTCTATAATAGTTTTGTAGCTATAAAGAACTGCAATCTGGAAATATATGACAGGAGGTACAGAATGAGTATCAAGAATTTGGTTAATTTAGATGATAAGAAGTTGCTTGAGATGAATGTAGGTAAGAAATTTGCGCATACTTTTACACGCATATACATATATCTTGGTTTATCTCTCTGCCTGCTTATCATTTCTATCGCAGTTGGTATATCAGGATATCATAAACTTTATAACAACTATTACAATCAAAATACTTATCAGGGACTTCTTCGTATTCACAACCAGAATCTCGGAAAATCTGCTTGGTGGGCGCTTGCTACTCGTGTATCTGAGACAAGACAGGAACAAATAGTAGAGTTCCATGAAACAATGCTTAACAACATGAAAGAAGATCTTACTAATTTAAGA
>NZ_JAGAYD010000207.1 GCF_017940685.1 Butyrivibrio sp.
AGGCTCAATCACAAAACTTATGGGATTTAGGATTCCTCACATAATCAACTCTGCTCATATCAATGAGTTTTAAAAAGAAATACTCATCGTCAGGATATCCATACCCCTGCCGGCGAATCGTCTTGATTTTATTGTTGATGCCTTCCATCTTACCTGTTGAGATATGATACACTGCATATGTAATGATTCCATCATGATGGTTCATGAGAAGTCTTCCGAACCATTCAAAATGTTCGTTACCGGTATGCATACAATCCCATACGATATCAGCTATGGCTGTTCCCATTTTTACCGGGTCTGTCAGCTTGTATGCGTTGTCAAGTTTCTCCTTGATCAGATCAATTGTGAAGAGAAGTTTATTCTCCTCAAGCAGTGCATCGTATTTGGCTTCGTAGCCTTCTTTGCGCACACGTTGTTCTTCCTTAAACAGAGTGCTGCCTTTTGAGATAATCCTGCCTTCGCGTGCTTCCTGGTCTTTTCTTTGAAGCGTGGTACGCTTCGAGGTAAGAATATATTTGGTGTGCTTTAATGATTCTGCCGCCTCAGTATCTCCGGCTTCCATCAGTCTTTTTTGCTCAGCAATTCTGACAGGAGCAACAACCTTTTCATTGAAATTTTTGATGATATGAAAATGGTCAAATACAATCTTAAGATGAGGACATTTTTCAAGAAATGCTTCTTGAAAATCAGAATTCATGTCACATGCAACAGCCTTGACTTCTTTCATCCAGTCCAGACCTACAAAGTCTATAAAATCATAGACTACCTGCTTCTTTTTCCCGGCCTGGATCCAGAGGATATGCCCGGTATGCAGATCTGTGATGTGTGTCGCATATTTGTGGCCATTATGAAGCTTAAACTCATCAATGCCCAGGAAAACAGCCTGTTTTTCAGGTTTGGCAAGCTTCTCACCGTCAATGGTGTATTTCTCTTTCAGGCGCTGAAGATCGATGTCCTTGACGGTATTCCTGCCAAGACCGGTAAGCTCGGCAACCTCTTTCAGAGTATATGTGCCACGCGCAAGAAGGTCTCTGGCATAATTGTATAATTCAGCAGTCATACGATGACCTGGTGCAGCAAAAGAAACATACTGCATCTTCGTAGCCTTACATTTAGGGCAGAAGAGCTGAACCTTATCAAAATTTAACACCGTATAGCTGCCGCCAAAAGGAAGATGACGCAGAGTAATACTGGTTGAATCATTCTTCTGCATGCGGCATCCGCAGGTGCATACTCGTTCTGACTCTGGAAGATCCAGTGTCCCCTTGAAACAGAAAGCAGATTTACCGGATTTTGTAGTTACTGTCTCTGTTAGAATTAGTAAATCCGGGTAAACAGGATGGAATCATCAAAAATGTTTCAGAAAAGTCAAACTTTAATTGTCCATTGGCTTCAGATAGTATATAATTCAATTGAGGACCTCCTTGATTGGGTTGTTACATCCGCCAAGATGCAATTCAATCATAACGGAAGGTCCTTTTCTATGCAACTAAAAATGATACACTACGATTGTTCTTAGGCGTCAGAGCCAGAGGAGGAATCCAGCCACCCGAGGTACGAGGGCATGTCCTTGACAGGTCAGAAAATAAATGCAACACTGTTGTATCGACGGAGAAACATAACTGATTGTTCTTGAGTTCTTCGCCGTCGGTGATTAACCCACAGCATTTATTTTTTGACCTGTCAAGGATGGCGGCAGGATGGCGATAACCTAAAACATTTGAGGCTAAACCCATAAGAAAAATGATTGACCC
>NZ_JAGAYD010000208.1 GCF_017940685.1 Butyrivibrio sp.
GGATAAAAAACTGGTAGCTCTTTGCACATATAGAATTTACGAACCGGGAGAGTTTGCGTTCATATCTGAACTAAACAGGCTCCTTCGGGAGGAAGACTGTGCTTTTTTCATATATGCGCTCAATTCTGAGATAGGCAACAGCGGCAATGAGATTGCTGAGACTGCTGTCTTTGACGTTATTCCCTATGATAAAACTGATGCAATCGTGATAATGGATGAAAAGATCAAGAGCCGCAAGGTGGTACAGGGTGTCATCGACAAGGCAAGGAAAGCGGACGTCCCTGTTATGGTCATAGACGGAAACTATGATGACGTGTCCACTGTGTGGTTTGACTATGCCAAGGGTTTTGAGCGTGTGGTCAGTCACATTATCGAGTATCATAAATGCAGAAGACCGCATATGATGGCCGGCAAGAGAAACAATCCATTTTCTGATGAGAGAATACAGATCTTCAAAGATGTGATCAAAAGAAATGGCATCGAGTTTAATGAGGACATGATCAGCTACGGAGATTTCTGGACTAGTCCAACAAGGGCAGCAGCTGTCAAGCTTCTTGAAAGGGACGAGCTTCCTGACTGTGTGATCTGTGCCAATGACATTATGGCTCTCAATGTAACCGATATCTTTATGTCCGCAGGAGTTAAGGTTCCTGAGGATGTTCTTGTCTCCGGTTTTGACGGTATAGAAGAGGCATTTATGTCAAAGCCTGGTATAACCACCGCAAAGTGTGATGGAATAGCCCTTGGCAAAAAGGTCATGGAGGTTCTCCTTAGGATGTTTGCAGGGGAGAACAATGTAAAAGACTATATTGTTCCGGACTTTATATCCAATGAATCCTGCGGGTGCCCCAGAAACACGTCAGTTACATTTGACAGTATTTCAGCTCTTAACAACAACTTCTATCATCATCAGGATGACATTCATATGCTCCAGGAGCTGACCTACAAGGTCATGAACGACAACGATATTCCGGGACAGATGCGATTCCTTAAAAAAGGTCTTGCCCAGAATGTTTGCGTTGTGGTTGAGGAGTCCTGCTTTGACCTTGAAAAGAACTACTTCTTTGACGATGTTAAGACCGGAACCAGGATGGTGGTCTATGATTTTTATAAAGATGACGAAGCCCCCTATCCATATGACCCTAAGGAAGTCATACCACACCTGGATGTTCTTCTAAAAAAAGGATTTCCCATTATCTTCAACGGACTTGAGTATATGAATAAATGTCCCGGATTTGTATGCTTTTCATTCCCGGGCATCAACCTAATAAACTACACCCAGACTTCCAGCATAACCAATACCTTTGGAATGGCTGTGGGAGGATATGTCACCAACAAGTATCAGAAGTACCTTCGTGACAAGCTTCAGGAGATGTACCAGACAGATGCTCTTACAGGACTCCTTAACAGACACGCATTTCTTGATAAGATGGTCCAGATCAGGGAGACAGAGGCTAACGAAGGCCGCAAGGTCAACATTATTGCCTCTGACCTTAACTCACTTAAATATATCAACGACAACTTAGGACACCTTGAAGGTGACAAGGCCATAACAGCTGTGGCCCACGCTCTTAAAAAGGCCTGCCCAGAGGATGCACTTTGCGTCCGCGTAGGAGGCGATGAGATGTTTGCTTTCTTCTTTGGAGTCTATGACCTTGACAAGATCATGGCTGATATAGATGAAAGATTAAAGAAAGCAACTAAGGAGCTTGGCTATACAGTTTCAGCCAGCATGGGTACTTATACTGCCTTCTTTGACAAGGACCTTGATCTTACCAAGGCCCTGGATGTTGCTGATGAGCATATGTACGAAAACAAAAGGCGATACAAGGAAAGAACGAGCAATGCCTAAACACGTAACAATAGGAATTTTGGCACACGTAGATGCAGGAAAGACCACTCTTTCAGAGGGACTCCTGTATCTGTCCGGCGCCATAAGAAACATAGGAAGGGTGGACCACAGGGACACCTTCCTTGACACATATGAACTTGAAAGAGCCCGCGGAATCACTATTTTTTCCAAAGAGGCTTCTTTTGATTATGGAGATATTTCTTTTACCCTTCTTGATACCCCAGGCCATGCGGACTTCTCACCGGAGATGGAGAGGACACTTCAGGTACTTGATATGGCGATCCTTCTCATAAGTGCTGCAGACGGAGTTACAGGCCAGGCCAAGCTCTTATTTGAACTTCTAAAACACTACCGTGTTCCCACTATTATCTTTGTCAACAAAATGGATCAGGTCAGGGACTCTTTTGATATCGCGTCAAAAGAGATGATTGCAGCGCTTAAATCTACGCTGTCATCCCACATTGTCAGCATCCACAACGGTATAAATGACGACCTTACCCAGGAGGAGCTGGCAGTTTGTGACGACGAGCTTTTGTCCGCTTTTTTTGAGGGCAAAAGAGTTTCATCAGTAGATGTAAAAATGCTGGTAAACGAAAGGAAGTGCTTCCCTGTGATCTTTGGGTCTGCCCTTAAGATGGAGGGGGTAAAAGAACTATTAGCTGCAGTCTGTGACTATGTAATACCGGTGACGGAAAAGGAAGGAAGCAGGCAGGATCAAGGTGGTGACAATGATCCGCAAAACCAGCCCTTTGGGGCCAGGATCTTTAAGATAAGCAGGGACGGAAGCGGAAACAGGCTCACCCACCTTAAGATAACAAGCGGAAGTTTGAAGATAAGGGACCAGGTTGGCGATGAGAAAATAGACCGCATAATGGTCATTTCAGGGGATAAGATGCAGGCCATAAAGGAAGCGGTAGCTGGCCAGGTAGTTGCAGTTATGGGACTGACCAACAGGCGCGCAGGAGAAGGGCTTGGAGTACTTGAGGGAGATA
>NZ_JAGAYD010000209.1 GCF_017940685.1 Butyrivibrio sp.
AACACTTGTTGACAGGATTGTTCCAGGAAGGATCCGTGATCCTAAGGAAGTAGAAAAGCTTGAGGCTGAGAACGGCTATCACGACGAGCTTATAGATGTAGGTGAGATCTTTGGTGTATGGATCATCGAGGGACCTGAGGGACTTGAGGACAGACTTCCATTCAAGAAAGCTGGAGTTAACGTTCACGTTGTTCCTGACGTTATGCCATACAAGCACCGCAAGGTTCGTATCCTTAACGGCGCTCACACAGGATTTGTTCTTGGCGCTTACCTTTCAGGTCAGGATATCGTTCGTGACTGCATGCAGAACGCTACAATTTCTGGCTTCATGAACAAGATGCTGAGCGATGAGGTTATTCCTACACTGGTTGACCACCTTGATGAGAACGATCTTAATCAGTTCGCAGCTGCAGTTAAGGACCGTTTCAACAATCCATTTGTTAACCATGAGCTCATGTCTATCTCACTTAACTCAACAAGTAAGTGGAAGGCAAGAAATATGCCATCATTCCTTCAGTACATTGACAAGAATGGGAAACTCCCTGTTTGCCTTACAATGTCACTGGCTGCATACATTGCTTTCTATTCAAATGATATTCAGGAGCTTACTGATGCAGGACTTGTATGTAAGCGTCCTAAGGGCAATACTTACACAGTAAGTGATGACAGATGGGCTCTTGAGTTCTTCTTTGACCACAAGGGAGATTCCGAGGAAGACCTTGTGAAGGCTGTACTTGGTAATGAGAAGATGTGGGATCAGGACCTTAATAAGATCGAAGGTCTTACGGACAAGGTTACGGAGGATCTTAAGATGATCCGCAGTGAAGGAGCTGAGAAGGCTTATGCAAGCTGCCTGTAATTAAATAGCGGTAAATACTGATGTTTGGCGCTGCCTGTTGTTTGCAGGCAGCGTTTTTTTAGATTAATGCCCACAACAATTTTCTATCATTAATAAGATTGTAATCGTAATTTAATTTCATTTTAATTGAATTGCACACATATAAGCGCAATAATGATTTGAAAATGATAAAAAAGCAATTGTCAGGAGAGACATCATGAGAATTTTAGGAAACATTTTATGGATAATCTTTGGAGGATGAAACCACAGGCGCACTAATTGTTTTGCAGGGGGAGGTCGATATGAAGTTCTGCATGATAGATTCAGACAATAGAAGTGCATTTGACGTATTTTTAATGGCAAGGTATGAGCAGGAATTTGACAATAAAGACAGCCTCTGCCTTGGAATGTTTGATGACAGAGGTCCGCTTGGCGCTGTCATATTAAGGATGAATCATGCCGTGATCGAGATCATAAGCCTTGATTACGTTGAAGGCCTTGAGGATGGTGAGTGTGAGAGCGCAATTGCCGAGTTTGTAAAAGCTCAGGACTGGGATGTGTATCGGATTGAATATATTGTTGGAGGAAAGAAGAGCTTTTTTGACGACTACGACTACGTGATGATGGAAGTGGGATTTATGCCCGGTCGGGGAAATGTCAGGAAGTATCACGCAACCTTAAAGAAAATAGCCATGGCCCAGGTCGATACGTTCAAGCTCTTTGGAAAGACCAAGGATGTGAGTGAGTTTAAGATTGGGAAAGACCTTACAAGGCATGATATTGATTCCTATAACCGGCAATATCCCTGCAACAGGTATTACAGAGATAAAGGCAACGAGGAGTTATCCTGCTTTATGTTTAAAAACGGGAAGATAACTGCCGGAATCCTGGCCAGGGACTTAGGGGACGGAAACCTTGAGTTTCAGTGGATGGATGCTAAACACCTTGCAGCCCAGGAGGTGATGAAGCTTATCGTCTACACTACGGTAAATGCACTTGGCAAGTACCCGACCACAGCGGATGTGATTGTATGCCCTTTTACCAGAGAGGTTGAGGGACTTGTTTCAAGGTTTGGATTCGAAGAATATCCCGGAGATATTGAGACCAGGATATACACCTATTATTTATAAATACTTGGAAATGAGGTAAAAGAGATGACTATTTCAAGACAGGACTTAGAGAGTCGGGAAAAAATCAAAAAACAGGAGTTTGTGGCGGCTTTGCCCCAGCAATTAACTGACAAACAGCTGTCTGAAGTTCGCGACATGAATGAAAAACTAAGCAGCGAAGCCAATGACACAAAGGTCATGAGGGCCAGAAGCCTTGAGCATTACACCCTTGATGAAGTAAAGACGCAGTATCAGGAGAGATATGAGAGTAAACTCAGACAAAGAGATCTCAATGCCTCTGACAGACAGATAAGGGAGAGGGCTGAGTCCAAGACCGGTACGGCTATGAAGCTCCATAAGAAACTGCAGAATCTGTGCGGTTCTTTAAAGGGATTTAAGGATGTGGTGAACCTGAATTATACGGTTCAGCTTATTGGCAGCTATAATCCCGGGCAGCATAAAAAACTTGATAAGGATGATACCAAAAAACTTGGTACTTTAAAGAAAAAAGCCCCGGAGATATATGAACGTTTTTTGAAACTCGAGCATGTCAACAGTCTTCTTAATGGTAAACAGAATGAGTTCCCCGAGTTTTGTGATTTTGCGCGCCAGGAACTTGAAAGAGCAAAGAACGAGTGGGAGCGTGCAAAGGAACTTGCATCGGAACTGGTAGTTGCAAAGAGCTTTGATGACGTGGAATTGGAGGAGGAACCGGAAGAAAAGAACGTTAAGAAGATCAATCCCAAGATCAGTAAGACCAGGGAGAAAAATCAGCTTGCGAACTACAAATCTCTCCATAATAAATATATTGATTATCAAAAGATGAGGTCTATGAAGGCCGGAAAAGAAAAAGATGAACTGGAGGACAGATACCAGAAGAACAAGATAAATGATGCTCATCTTGATCAGGAATATATTATGGAATTAAGGGATAACCTGAAAAAGAAGACTGTTGACTGGAGCATTGTTGAAGACAAGAAGTTTAACGAGCTGAAGAAAAAAGTATCAAAGGATAACTATGACCCTGCGGATGCCATGAACTATATCCTTGCCTATGAGATGAGAAAGATACTTGCAGCTCATAAGGGAGTAACACCCCGGGAGGTTGAAAAAACTGTCAACGAGTATTTGAAGAAAATGGTACAAAAGTCCGAATTTCATGCAAGGATAAAGGGAAGTATTGCTACTGCAATTTTGGACACCAGATACAGAGGCGGTAATTCAACAGCTTATAGTGAACTGATAGAAAAGCAATTCTCTGCAAACTCAACCCTTAAACCCAGTCAGTGTATTTCCTTTGGATCTCTTGGTGCCAAAAATGCCAAGGGAATACTTGGTCCGAAGCCGGGGACTGATCCGGTAAGGGGCTATGGAAATGTTACCATAAGACTTAATAAGAAAAAGATGAAGGGCAGGGTTTCTTTTGTCTGCGGTAACAGTAAAGGCATGGTGGTCGGCGCGGAAGGCGGCCTTAAACAGGGATGCCAGCTTGATTATTATGACATAAAGCACGCAAGAAGCGCCTATATAGACGAAAAAAACGGGCATGAACCTGATATCACAGCCTGCGGTCTGAATCTTTCTAAGATATACGAAAGGGCAAAGGAACTTGAAAATAACAATTGGAATGGCCTTGAGGATGGAGGAAGAGAAGCATCCAAAACTATAGTCGACAGGCAGGACGGAATATACTTCGAGTGCCAGTATCATGGTAATGTGAGTGCTGCTGAGATTGATGAAGTTTCTTACATTTTGAACACCAGCAAACAACTGGATCTTTCAAAAATGAGCGAGAATGATAAAATCGATGAACTGGCAAAATCCGAAACCTTCAGGGAAATGTACGACCATATAAATATAATCAACAAGAATGCTGAGATTTATGGAAGAAAAGGCATGAAAGACATGAAGCTTACGGTTTGGGATATGTTTGGACATACCATGAGCTTTGAGGAAGTCAAGGCGCTGATGGAGAAAAAGATAAAGAAATAAAGGAGAATGATTATGAATTTTAAAGTGGAAGTAAGTGACCACGCAGGTTCTTTTATCGTAAGACTTGAAGATGGTACCTGTGCAGTAGTAAATCTTGATTACCCCGACTGGCTGGAGAGAGGATCTGACCCGGCAGATCTCATGAACAGAGGTTTTTGGCCCTATGATGATGTGGAGCCCCTCTCTGATGAGACTTTGGAAGCTATCGGCAAGGTCCTTAAGGATAATCTGTAACATAAAAGAATATAGCATATATTTGAATGCTTTGTTTGGAGGATATCATGAATTACAGTACTGTACTGATCGATGACTTAAATCGGGGGACTTTTGACAGTGTAATCCCTGAGACAATAAGCCTTACTGATACAAGGGTAGCAGTTGCATGTGTCGATGATAAAGACTACATACTTGGTGCAGTTTCGTACCAGGTGGTGGGATTTGAATATGTCATTGACTGGCTGTATGTAGAGCCTCAGGCCAGAAGACAAGGGGTTGGA
>NZ_JAGAYD010000210.1 GCF_017940685.1 Butyrivibrio sp.
GATGCTGCGGAGATCCTGGAGCAGTTCATTAACGAACAAAACGAGCAAAACAGCTAAATGCTTGCAGGTAACGATTATGGGAAACGAAAATGGAACATGGATAATGTATGGCGTTGACTGGGATGATCCTGAATGCCTTCATACTGTTAAGGACGCGATTGGCTATATAAACGAAGTGGGGTTTTTGCCTCTTTTTAAAAATGATATTCCCGGATTTTCCCTTGAAGAGCGGACAGTTCCGGAGTATTGGTGGTGCGGGGATCCAAAGGTTGATCCTTGGGAGTGGCGAGAAGAGATCGCAAGAAGCGGAGAACTTGCCTATGGTAAGTTTTTTGATAAAAAGGCGGGCTTTATCTCAAAGAAGTGGCTTCCGTATTTTGCCAATTACAGGCGGGAAGGCTACGATTTTGATGCCCTGTGGGACGATGAAAAGGCATCAAGGCGTCAGAAAAAGATAATGGACCTCTTTGAAGAAGAGGATGAGATCTACTCAAATGAGATAAAGGCCAGGGCAGGCTTTGGAAAGGGCGGAGAAAAGGGCTTTGAAGGCACTCTTACCAGCCTTCAGATGAAGACTTATCTCTGTGTAAAGGACTTCAGACAGCGCAGGAACAAAAAAGGCGAGTTCTATGGATGGCCCATAGCAATCTATACCAAGCCTGAGACCATCTGGGGCTACGAGCATGTTACATCCAGATACAGTGAAAGCCCTGAAGCCTCAGGAGAGGCCATAAGGCAGCATATAAGAGATGTTTACCCGATTGCAGATAGGAGAGCCTGTGAATAGTATTGCTCACTGCAACGATTCTTAACACAAACCATACTAAAATGTTAATCATGGTTGGTAGACACATATTTATCTTAGCAATAACATTATGTTAAAATTTATTGCAAAGGTGGGATAAGTATGAGAAAACACTACTTGGACAATTTACGCTGGATCACAGTTATCATTGTTGTGATCTATCACGTGTTTTACATGTATAACGCCGAGGGAGTGCTTGGCGGATTAGGTAAGATCACAAATCTTAAGGTTCAATACTACGATATTTTTCAGTATCTGGTATATCCCTGGTTTATGCCGGTCCTTTTCGTCGTTTCCGGGATCAGCGCCAGGTTGTACCTTGATTCGCATTCAGAAAAAGAGTTTTTCAGGTCCAGGACTTTAAAACTCCTGGTTCCGTCAACTATTGGTCTGTTTGTATTTCAGTTTATTCAAGGGTACGTCAGCATGTCACTTGGAGGAGGCTTTGAGGGACTTGCGGCTGCAGGCGTTCCAAAGCCGATGATCTATCTGATCATGGTTGCTTCCGGAAGCGGAGTTCTATGGTACATGCACCTTCTGTGGGTATATTGTGTGGTGCTTTTGCTTATCAGAAAGATAGAAAAAGGTAGGCTTCTGGAAGTTGGGGCCAAGACTCCTTTGTGGCTTGTGGCACTTTTTCTTTTCCCAATCTGGGGCGCAGCCCAGATCCTTAATACTCCAATAGTCTCAGTTTATAGGATTGCTTTTTATTTCGTGTTCTTTGCGCTTGGATATTTCGTGTTCTCACATGATGAGGTGATCGAAAGGCTAAAGAAGATAGCAGTACCTCTGATCGTGCTTGCTGGTGCGATCTGTGCAGTATTTGCTTTTATGTATTTTGGCGAAAACTATGCAGACAAGCCCATTAATAGAGGCCTATTGTATGCGGTTGATGCGTACGCTGGCTCTCTGGCAATGCTTGCTGGAATGGCTCGTTTTGGAGATTTTTCAGGTCCTTTCTCAAAATGGATGTCAGGACATAGCTTTGGACTATATGTATTCCATTACCTTGGGATATCTTCTGTAGCGTTGTTTATTGCAAAACCCGGACTTATGCCAGCTCCTGTATGCTACATTTTAAGCCTTGTTGCGGGATTTATATTTGGATACGGTCTATATGCCATTATTTCAAGGATACCGTTTTTCAGGTGGGCAGTTTTGGGAATTAAAAAGGAGAAATGATCCATGTTTAAGGATAATCTGGTTCAGATGCGGAAAATGCTGCAGATGACGCAGGAGGATATTGCTGAAAAGCTTGGCGTTACAAGACAATCTGTGGCAAAATGGGAAGCAGGAGAGAGTATTCCTGATCTTGATAAATGCAAGCAGCTGGCTGATATTTTCGGAGTGTCTTTAGATGACCTTGCTAATTACGAGTCTGAGGACAATCTGGGCCTTGCTGTTCCTCCCAAGGGAAAGCATCTATTTGGACTGGTTACAGTAGGAGACAAGGGCCAGATTGTTATTCCGGCTAAGGCCAGGAAGCTTTTTGATATATCTGCCGGAGACCAATTGGTGGTTTTAGGCGACGAAGGGCAAGGGATTGCAATAGTAAAAACTGAGAGCTTTATGTCTATGGCTGGTATGATTGAGAAGCTAAAAAAGAAGCCTACAACTACATGAAAAAGGAGGCAGGCTATGGGAACATTTGATATGGACGGTATTTTCGATAAGGCATTTGACAAGCTTGTTGATGATCAGCTCTCTGGTGCAATCAGTGACTATAACATCAACAAGAACAGGCCAAGTGTTACTACTTTAGAGTTCCATCCTGTACCGGCTAAAAAGGCAGAGGAAATAAGAAATGTTAAGACAGGTCTTTTTGGCGGAGGAACCAAGAAACAACTGGCTGCATCTATAGATGAAGGAAAGACCACTTTTGCAGAAGTTCTTGTTCTTGCAAAAGAGAAGCGGGTTGTGGATAGAAGCGATGATCATCCGGAGCATAATACCTTAAGGTATTTTTACAAGGTGGCTGACCTTAATGGGAATGTGATCCGCGAAGATGTGTCTGCTATTGCGGATGACTACGTTATTAATTTTGAGTGTAATAATGGTGATTCCGCTACTGATATGGGAAGTCCGGATAAAGTGAATCCTGAAGCCTATATTCATGCGTATATAGTGCACTACTATCTTAAGGACGAGCAGTTCTATGTGCTCCTTACAAAAGAGCAGTTTGAAGATATGCCACTTCTCGTGAAGCACGCTGGGACGAGATGGCACTTTGTTGAGGATGGCGTGGGATATAAGTGGTGAAAAAAGGAAGAAAAGTTCGCAGTTCTGGTTTCGGAGCTGTGAACTTTTTTGCGTTATGCAGAGTAGTACTGGGAAAGCTGATTCGTTGACAGTGAACGGTCGTTAGAATATAATTGGTAACTATAGTTAGAAAACACAGGGCAAGAAGGGGGCTATATGGCAAGAACTAACGCTAAGGAACCTTTGATTTGGGCAGCAAGAGATCTGTTCTCTGTAAAAGGATACGATGGGACCAGTGTCGATGAGATAGCGGAATCTATCGGAATAAAGGGACCAACCATTTATAAATACTTCAAGAATAAAGAGGATCTTTTAAAAGCGGTTGTTGATACTGCAGAAGATGAGTACATAAAGGGCATGGGAATAACCAGGGAATTGCCGGATATGATCAATTCAGGAGCTGAGCTTAAGGCATATAGTTTGAAATCTCTGCAGTTCACACTGAAAAATGATACTGCGAAAAAGATGCGAAGACTCATTACCATGGAACAATTCAGAAATTCCACATTGGCGGGGCTCACTACCAGGCATCAGCTCACGTACCTTCAGAGTATCTATGCATCGATCTTTAAAAAGATGATGGAACGCGGACAGATGATGCAGGGAGATGCAGATATTATTGCTCTTGAATTCATATCCCCAATTACGATCATGGTCCAGCTCATAGATAGAGAACCCAGGAAAAAGAAGGAGGCCCTTCAGATAATTGAAAAGCATATAGATGTTTTTCTGGAGAGATATGAATTTGTGTAAGTGGGAGGAGTGCGTGGTATGAAAGAATTTGAAAGTATTGTAATGGGAAAGAGCAGCATTCCTGCTCTGAGCATCACAATTATTCTAATGATTGCGATGACCGTCTGTTTCTTCATTTATTGGCGAGTAAAGAACAAGCAGCAGACAAATATCAGCTATCTGATAGCGGGAATTGTTGGCTTCATGGTCTCTGCCCGGGTGTTGGAGCTGGGAGTGCACTATTTCTGCATAATCATGGACAACCCAGTTTCAAGGTTCATCACCGGAAGTACAATTGCTTATGTGATTTATGGAGTCACGATGGCAGGCGTCTTTGAGGAATGCGGAAGGCATATCGTCCTCAAATATATCATGAAAAAGAATCGAACCCGTGAAAATGCAGTTCTGTACGGAATAGGTCACGGAGGCATTGAGATATTGGGAGTTATTTTGCCTTCGATAATTACCTGTCTTGTGGTTGCGATCATGTTCACCATCACCAATGGACCATTAGATGTAGCACTTGCTTCACTAAATATCACAGAAGAAACCGCTGCCATGGCACTTCCAACAGTTAAGGCGGCAGCTGCGTTTGACTACGGAATGATGGCAATGAATGTCATTGAGAGACTATTTGCGATGGTATTACATATCTCGCTTACTGTAATTGTATTTTACGGCGTGGTCAGTGGGGAAAAGAGATATCTTCCACTGGCAATTGCCTTGCATATGCTGATGGATACTTTTGCAGCACTATATCAAAGGGGTGCTGTTCCGCTTTGGTCAGCTGAAGTTTGGGCTGCATTCTGGACTGTTGTAAGCGCCTTTATTGCAGTCAGACTATATAGAAAAATGGCAGAAAGGTGAATTGCCGAATGTACAGTTTTAGCACAAAAGGGATTCGCAGCAAACGAATCCACATTGAAGCAAACGGGCTTAGGATTCCTCTTTTGATATTAAAGCCCTTATCTGAACCAGAAAATGCTCCAGGAGTTATGTGGATCCACGGTGGCGGATACATGACCGGAATGAAAGAGATGGCTTATATCGGACGGGCAGCTGATCTTGTGAGAAATCACGGCGCGGTTGTGATAGCGCCCGGCTATCATCTGTCGCTGTTTCATCCATATCCGACAGCACTTAATGACTGCTATGCCACGCTTTTGTACATCAAGGATCATGCAAAAGAGCTGGGAATAAACCCGGACCAGATAATGGTGGGCGGTGAAAGCGCCGGAGGAGGACTTGCTGCAGCTGTTTCAATGCTGGCAAGAGATAAGGGCAAAGTGAAGATCGCTTTTCAAATGCCGCTGTATCCAATGATTGACAATTTCGATACAGAAAGTTCTAAGGATAACCATGCCAAGGTCTGGAATACCAGAAGGAACCATCAGGCCTGGGCTGTATATTTAAGAAAAGATGCCAAGAAGGAGGTGTCTCCATATGCAGCTCCTTCAAGGCAGACTGATTATTCAAACCTTCCACCTGCTTATACATTTGTATGTACTGCAGAGCCTTTCTATTGCGAAACACTGAAGTACATCGATGATCTAAAGGCTGCAGGCGTAGAGGCTAAAGTTGATGTCTACGAAGGAATGTATCATGCATTTGATATGAGCGAACCGGAGCACCCTACAGGTAAAGAGGCAATAAAGAATTTTAATGAGATGTTTGCCTATGCCAAGGAACATTACTTTGCAAAGCAGGAAGGGTGACTTGAAGTGGTCCGCGATGGGAGGAAATGAATGAAAGTATTGTTGTTTTGTTGTAAGGGATTTGAAACCATGGAGTTTGCGCCATTTGTCGATGTGATGGGATGGGCAAGAAATGACCATGGTATGGAGGTCGAAGTGGTTACTGCAGGTTTTACTAAGACTGTTGTATCTACTTTTGGAATCCCGGTTTTGGTTGATAAGACCTATGAAGAGATAGATATCTCCGAATATGATGCACTTGCAATTCCCGGTGGATTTGAAGAATTCGGATTCTACGAAGATGCATATGATGAACGTTTCTTGAATCTTATTCGAGATTTTGATAGTGCACATAAATATATAGCTTCTATCTGTGTTGGGGCGCTTCCGATTGGCGCAAGTGGCGTTCTTAAGGGAAGAAAAGCTACAACATATCATTTGGGAGATGGCAGACGACAGAAGCAGCTTTCTAAGTTTGGGGTAGAGGTAATACCTGATCAGAGTGTTGTGATCGATCAGAACATAATAACAAGTTTTTGTCCTGAAACAGCTCCGCATGTTGCAATTTCCTTACTGGAAATGCTTGTAGGTAAGGAAAAGGCGGGGATTGTGGCTGCTGCAATGGGATTTTAAAATTCTGATCATGGAGAAAAGAGAATGAACTACCATGACCGATGTTATCGGAAATGGTTTCTACAATACCATGCGGTATAGTAAGGCACGTTCACTGTGCCGCTACTCCGTCGGGAAATCCCTTCGGCATACTTTAAGTGTTATATATGCGCTTGTGGCGCTTGGGAACAAACACCTTGTATATTTTACGTGCCATAGGTTCTTTGTTTGTTAGATTCATGGCACAACCACCTA